>JBFFBT010000203.1:0-10790 GCA_041560255.1 Myxococcota bacterium
GCTCCAGGCCATATAAAATTTCACTCTTGTCAAACACCCTACTCTGTTTGGAGTTGAGATATTTGGGAGATTTTTCTTTATCCGATAACCTGCGGGCACCAAAACCCCTTATTTTTCCGTTGAGTCCAACAATAGGAAAAATGATGCGATCCCGAAAGACATCATAATGCCCCTTGGAACCCTGCGCTACCAATCCCACCGACTCCAGCTCTTGGAGCGATATCTCGGGTTTCGATGTGCCTCGCCCGAAAAACGCTGCTATGTTGTGCCATCCAGTAGGTGCATACCCCAATCTGAATGTTTTTTGGATAGGTTCACCCAAGCCTCTGGACGCCAAGTAATCTCGAGCTCTTTTACCAGATGGATGCTTGTTCAACTGTGTCTCGAAGTACTCGCAGGCTTTTTCGTTGATTGCAAGCATGCGGCGTTCTTGCTCTTGGCCGGCGTCCTCACCAGGTCGATAGTAGGGAACTTCGATCCCGGCAATACCTGCGAGATCCTGCAACGCTTCTGGAAATGTTTTACCCTCGATTTTCATCAAAAAAGTAAAAACATCCCCGGACGCCAAGCATCCAAAACAATGGAAAAGTCCCTTTTGAGAGCTCACGCTCATCGAAGGAGATTTATCGGGATGAAAAGGACACACGCCAATGAAATTGTTGCCCGATTTTTTTAGCTTTACATACCGAGCAACAATATCTACGATGTCGACACGTTGGCGTATGCTCTCAACAACTTCCGTTCGAGAGGCTAGAGCCAACTTTACCTCCAGCCATTATTCACGGCTCAACACCCGAGATAGAAACCAATCCCAGCTCACCAAACAATTACCCGCAAATGAGAACCAGCATACATCATCTCCTTGACACAAGCCAAGTACTCAATCGCAGTCAGGAAGCTTCGCGGCGATCCGCCACTCAAAATTTACGCATTCTTTTCAGAGCGCGCTTTTTCGCCGCCAAAGCCTTTTTTTTCTTCTTCACACTGGGCTTTTCGTAATGCTCTCGTTTGCGGATTTCAGAGAGAATGCCGGCTTTTTCGCATTGTTTTTTAAACCTCTTCAATGCGCTCTCAAAGGATTCTCCCTCTCGTACCCTTACACCCGACATGAACCAATCACCACCCTTCGGGTAAATTTCTAAAGCTATTCCCAAAGCCACTTAGAGCTTATCAAAAAAACTCAATGATGCAACCTCTCCAACAAAGACGCAGTATTATGCTTACAGCCGACCCAAGTGTCAAGCTTTAATCCACCGCTCATGCCCCCGAAAAATCGGCCGAGCCGTGGACCGAAAAGATTCACACAGTCAGCGACAAGAAAAGATACCCGGATTATTTTCATAGAAAACCGACAGATTCGCGATAAGGACCAAATTAATACTGATCCAATAAGATTAGTATTGACTTAATATTTCAAATAGATAATTATTAAATCAAGAAAATACTGATTTCGGTGTAAACCACGATGAATAGAAGATTTTTAACGACTGGTCAAGCCGCCCTGCAATGCTCGGTAAGCCCCGATACGATTTTAAAATGGATACGTTCCGGTATCTTACCGGCCCGGCGCACGGCCGGAGGTCACCATCGGATCAATGAGCAAGACCTCCTTCGACTCATAAAACCAGCCAATGAACCTACCACCGACCCGAACAACCGAAATTTTCGCTATTGTTGGGAGTTTTACGGCAATGGAGAGGCTCTTTGCGGTTGTACGGAGTGTGCCGTATATCTCATGCGCGCACAGCGGTGTTACGAGGTGGCCAACCACGTACCGGACGGCAGCCACCATAAGACTTTCTGTAAAAACACCTGCAAAAATTGCGATTATTTCAAGCATGTTCATGAGCAAAACACCAATGTTTTGGTGGTAACCAATGATCACACCTTGATTCATCAATTGGAAAACCAAACCATCAACGCGAATTTCAACATCAAAATCGTCGATTGCGAGTATTCCTGCTCCACAATTGTCAACAACTTTCGTCCGGATTACGCCATCGTCGACTGCGCGATGGGTCCTCAGACGAGTATGGATATCAGCCGGCATCTCATCGACGATCCCCGAATCCCGTTCATCCGAATTGTTTTAGCCGGTACCAATGAAGAAGAATTTCCGAATGAATGCGAAAAGATCATTTTCGCCCGAATAAGGAGACCTTTCGGTATCGATGCTATAAGAAAATGCATCGACGGAAGCAAGAACATCAACTGAGTATGCACCCAAACACAAACCGGGATGACATCTGTTGTTTTTTGTTGAGCGCAAAAACCGCCACTATTCACGGAGGTGAAGCGGACGACAGGTAAAAACTAGGGATGCAGGCATAGAGCCGGGCACGACGGGAGGCCCTGTAAACCAACCCGTCGAGCCCTGGGAGACGGCAAGATCGGAATCTTGAACCGCCCTTCTTGCCATTGTATGAGACCGCAACATCACGCGTCAATCATATTGCGGTCAAACCTGCAACAATTTCCTGCCAATCACCGCTTCACCTCAATTTCATTGGGAGGTGAGTGATGCATACAGAGCAGCAGTTGTCCGAACATTTGGATCACGATGGGTTTCTCAAGGAAATAACGCAATGGAATAGAGAAATGGCCATTGAACTGGCCGCACGCAACTCCCTGGGACCACTGACAGAAGAGCACTGGAAAATCATCGAGTTTGTTCAAAAATACTACAGACAACATGGTGAGGGACCTCCGGTTGTCAAGATCGGTCGGTCCCTCGGTCTTTCACCCAGCCGGATTTGTGAACTGTTTCCCTGCGGCGTAGCCCGAGGGGCCTATCGCTTGGCCGGATTACCCAGACCCATGGGTTGTCTGTAAATCAAAAGGATACGCCTCGAACCAACCAACAACCCAGCAAGGAGGTATGATGTGAACTTGGTCCCATATTTTATCGGCGGCGTGTTGCCGTACATAACCGTTTTGATCTTTGTTATCGGTATGGTATACCGATTTTACATTTGGATCAAAACTCCCCAACCAGGAAAAATGACGTTATTTCCCGCTACCGACTCCACCCTCGGCAGCACCATCAAGGAAACATTGTTTTTTCCAAGCCTTTATAAAGGTGATCGGGTGTTGTGGTTTTTTGCTTGGATCTTCCATGTCACCCTGGCCCTGGTGTTTTTGGGTCACATGAGGGTGTTCTCTGGATTCATTGACCGCATGTTGATCGACATGGGCATGACCCCGGATGGAATCGATACGATGTCGTCCACAGTGGGCGGAGCCGCGGGTATTATATTGCTGGCGACCGGAATCATGTTGCTGGTCAGACGCATGGTGCTTCAACGGGTTCGCGAGATCTCGGGCGTACCCGATTTTTTTGCGTTGCTTCTATTGATAGCCATCATTGCCACCGGTGACCTCATGCGTGTAGGAGCTCATTTCGACTTGGAACAAACCAGAGTCTGGACTCTGTCCCTGCTCAAGTTTTCCCCCGTGATCCCGGAAAACGGAATGTTTTTACTGCATGCCCTGCTGGCGATGCTTTTGGTGGTATACATCCCATTTTCAAAAATCCTACATTTTGGTGGAATATTCTTCACCCAGGCATTGGTAAAAAGGAGGTAACCATGTCACAAGAAACTGCACAAGTGGGCCACGACCATCCGGTAGAAAAACCCAAAGTGGTCGCAGATCAAAGCAAACCGGTGGTTACCCCCGAGAAGATCATCCAAGCCATAAAAGCAATCGATCAAGGACCCAAAGTCCTGAAACTTTATATGGAAAATTGTGCCAAATGCGGCACTTGCGCCACCCAATGTCCGGTGTACTATGGTGAGCAAAGCAAAAAATACAATCCGGCCGCACGATCGGATCTCATCCGATCAATTTTCAAACGTCACTGCACCACGACCGGAAAGCTGCTTGGTGGATTGGCGGGCGCCCGGGAATACCGAGATGGAGAGATCGAAGAATGGGCGGAACATTTCTACACCTGCACGGGGTGCCGCCGGTGCGCGACCTACTGTCCCATGGGTATTGACAACTCGGTCATTACCCGAAAAGGCCGAGCTATCCTGGATGCCTGTGGACTAACTCCCGATACGATGAAAAAAGTCGTTAGGATTTCTCTGGAGACTGGAAATACCGACGGCGCTTCTCCCCAGGCTTTCAAGGCCGCCATCCAGTTTCTGGAAGAAGAGATGAAAGATGAGCATGGAATCGACATAGAAATACCCTTGGATCGAAAAGGCGCCGAATATTTTTATGTGCCGCCCTCCGGAGATGTGTTGGTCAATCCCGAAGCCACGACCGGTATCGCCAAGGTTTTTTATGTACTTGGACTTCAGGACAAATGGACCATGAGCTCACAATACTTCGATGGCGCCAATTACGGTTTGTTCACCGGTAACGATGCCGACATGAAGGCCGACAACAAACCATACATCGAAGAAGCCAAACGACTGGGCTGTAAAACCCTTTTTATGGGAGAGTGCGGCCATGCCTACCGGATCATGAAAATGATCATGGAACCCTCTAAATGGTGGGGAGAGTTGCCGTTTCGGATCATAAACTGCATGGAGTTTACCGCCCAACACATCAAAGAAGGCCGGTTCAAATTTGATCTGAGTAAAAACGCCCAACCCGTTACCTACCATGATCCGTGCAATTTTGGACGTTCCTGCAACATTGTCGAAGAACCCAGGATCATCCTGAAGGCTTCGTGCAGCGATTTTCGTGAGATGTACCCCAACCGGGGTGAAAATTGGTGTTGCGGCGGCGGTGCCGGATTGTCAGCCATGGATGACATCATCAAATTTCGAATGGAAGTATCCGGCCAGAAGAAAATGGCCCAAATCCGGGCCACCGGGGCCAAGTATGTCGCGGCCGCCTGCTCCAACTGCAAACGCCAATTGAGTCAACTCATGGAATTCCACAAGGAGGACATCGCGGTCGGTGGAGTGCATGATATGTTGTCGCGGGCCATTATGATAAACGGTAAAGCGGCCGAGCGAGTCGAGTACGACTAGCCGAGCACGCGAGAGTCGTGCAATGAAGCTATCGTCGAGAGCAAGACATGCGGTGAGATTGGCCCTAGAGGTTGCCAGAAATGGAAACCAAGACGAACCGGTGCGCCTGGTCGAAATAGCGAAAAAAACAGGTCTATCGCGTGGATTCCTCGAGCAACTGGCATGTACTCTCAAGAGTCATTCGCTGCTTAGGGGGGTGTGTGGTAGAAACGGAGGATACTTGCTGGCCAGATCGGCCGGCGAAATCACCATCGGAGACGTCCTGCACGCAGTCATCGGACCACTCGAGTTGTCCGTCTGTACGTTGGATGACAACACCTGCATGAGCAGCGATTTTTGCGAATGCCGGCTCGTGTGGCTGCTGTTACAAAAACGAATGACCGAGATCTTGTCGGAATTTACCCTGGCTGATATCCTTGACAAGGATTGGATGGATACAATTCGAAATCAGCTCAAAACCAAATCATCCCGGGAGTTGGTATCCAGCCTGGATGCATGAAAGTTGCTTGACGATGAATCAATCCACCTTGACCGCAAACGGTAAAGCATACAAATTGGATCGCTATGGATTTCTGGATCCGCCTCAACAATGGGACCCAAGCTTCGCCGAGGCCATGGCCCATCAATTGGGTATACTGGGAGGATTGACCGAGGAGCACTGGAAAATCATTCGCTATATCCGAGAAAAATTTCTCTATCAAGGCACCATACCGTTTTTTGTTACTGCCTGCGCAGATAACCAACTGAGATTGAGCAGGTTCAGATTTTTATTTCCAACCGGTTACCATCGCGGTGCGTGTAAGATTGCCGGAATCAACCATGCCTTCATGCGCAACACCAACCTATGGTTGACCTATGAAAACCTTTCGAAACCGGAAAACGAGCATAGGGTAAATGAATTGGGATTTTTGGTGCAATTTACAACTTGGAACCGCCGGTTTGCACAATGGGTGGTCAGAGATTGGCACCTACCCGACGGCCTGACCGAAAGACACTGGCAGGTCATCGAATACCTACAAAATTACTATAAAAAAACCGGCACGATCCCAACCATTTACGAAGTCAGTACCTCTCTCGAGATCGACTTGACCGAGTGGCACGATCTTTTTCCCGAGGGATATCGAAGAGGCGCGTGCAGGGCTGCCGGATTGCCTTTCTTTCCGTAATCATACAAAAATCCTCATCCATCCGATTGACACGCCGGCTTTTGTGGTGCTAGGTTGCATACGGTGTATTTTTTTTGGATTACGTTATGCACAAACATGCCTATCGAACAGAAACCCCTCGAAACCATCCGGCAATGGGTGTGAGGAGTAAAGTCTGGTTTGTGGTCGACAATGGGCATGCATTTGGATCGGGACTTGCTCGTATACTTGAAAACATAAATAATTACGGCACACTTCGTCAAGCCGCCCGGCATGCAGGCATGAGCTACCGCTACGCCTGGAACATCATTCGATCAGCGGAAAAACACCTTTCGGTCGAGCTCATAGCGCCCCAACCGGGGGGTAGCGGGGGAGGACACACGGTTTTGACCGGCATGGGTTTGGGCCTGCTTTCCGCCTACCAAAAGCTCAATCAGGAAGTGGCCGAATTTGCAAACCGTCGTTTCCACGACATGTACTCGACCGCAAAGACGTCTCATGAAAAGGTAAATCCATGATTAGCTTGAAAGAAGCCCTCGATCATATCAACACCAACACAAACCTTTCATTGGAGCCGGAAACCATACCGGCATCCCAATCCTTGGGCCGCATTCTGGCCGAAGATCACGTCTCCAAGCTCGATCTACCCCCCTTCGACAAATCCGCCATGGACGGATATGCAATTTTAGCAGACGATATTCACAACCAATATCAACTCATTGAAACCATCCCCGCGGGATCCGTGGGCACAAAGACCCTGCTTCCAAAAACCACGGTAAAAGTGATGACCGGCGCGCCCATACCTCGCGGCACAGGCCGGGTCGTCATGAAAGAAGATACCCGACAAAACGAAGACATGGTCGAGATTTACAAGCATGACGGACCGAACAATGTATGCCGCCAAGGCGAGGACATGCGCGTCGGCGATCTGATCCTTCCGACCGGCACGCATTTGAGCCCTTTGGATATCGCCAACTTGATCTCATGCGGTATCGTAGAGGTGGTTGCCTGGAGGAGGCCCAAGATCGCGATACTCTCCACGGGAGACGAAATCGTCGATACCTTCGAGGACATCACACCCGGTAAAATCATGAACTCAAATGGTCCGATGCTCGCTGCGTTGTGCGCCGGTCATGGATTTGATCCCATCTGTCAAACCACGCTGCGGGACAATTTGGAGCAGACCGTCTCTGCGGTAAAAAATGCGTTGCATACGGCCGACATCGTGCTGCTATCAGGAGGTGTCTCGGAAGGCGAGTTCGATTACGTACTCAAATCTTTCTCACTTGCCGGTCTCGAGGTCCACTTCTCGCGTATCGCGGTAAAACCTGGAAAACCCACGGTTTTCGCTTCAGACGGCAACAAACTGGCTTTCGGTCTTCCGGGAAATCCGGTGTCCAGTTTCCTGATGTTTCACTTGTTTGTGCTTTCGGCCGTGGCCAAGGCGACTTCAGCACCATCTCCAATACGCCAAATCAGCCTGCGACTTTCCTCCTCATTTCATCGAAACAGAACCGAACGCTTGGAGTTTGTACCTTGCCGGATTCGAAAAGACGCCACCCTGGAAGCCTTCGAGTATCACGGCTCGGCCCATCTGCATGCGGTTACAAAAGCAGATGGTTTTTTTATGGTTCCTCAAGGAATCGCCGAAATCAAAGCCGGAGACAACATCACATTCATGCCCTTGGCTCGAGTCATATGATGAAAGACCCATACGGAAGATCCATCACATACCTGCGAATATCGGTTACCGACCGGTGCAACCTGCGTTGCCGTTATTGTATGCCGGCAACCGGCGTACATCTGGTCAATCATGCAGACATTCTGACCTATGATCAAATTGTCGATATCGCTTCCCAAGCGGTTTCAATGGGAATCGACAAGATTCGACTCACCGGAGGAGAACCGCTCGTACGCCGCGACGTGGTAAACCTGGTCGCCAAACTGGCCGCCATGGAGGGCATACGGGATTTATCCATGACCACCAACGCGATTTTACTCGAAGAACACGCCCGTAAGCTCGCCGATGCCGGTCTTATGCGGGTAAATGTGAGCCTAGACACAACCGATCCCCAAAAATATGCATACATCACCCGCGGAGGTGATATCCAACAAGCATTCCGCGGCATACAGGCAGCCAAACAGGCAGGGCTTTTACCCATCAAGCTCAACTGTGTGATTCAGGCTTCATCCAAAGAGCCGGACGCGCAGAAAGTGAGACAATTCGCGAAGGAAAACCATCTCGAGGTAAGATACATCAAAGTCATGGATTACGCGGCCGGAATTTTTTCGATTGTCCAAGGCGGCCAGGGCGGCGATTGCGCCCGATGCAACCGATTGCGTTTATCCGCCACCGGCATCGTCCGGCCCTGTCTGTTTTCCGATACCGGATTCAGCATAAAAAAGATGGGAATCGGGCCTGCGCTTTCCCGTGCTGTCGAAAACAAACCCGAAAAGGGCGGACCCTGCAAAGAAAATTGGATTCGCGCCACAGGAGGTTGAATGCCAGGTTTCACCCACATCGACGCGAAAGGCCGGGCCGACATGGTGGATGTCGGTCACAAAACCCCGCAACGCCGGATCGCCAGGGCGGCCGGGCGCATCGAGGTTAGACCCGAGACCTTACAGCTCATCCAAGCCGACGGATTGAAAAAAGGCGATGTGCTGGGAGTCGCCCAAATCGCGGGTATTCAAGCCGCCAAGCGTTGTTCGGAGTTGATCCCGCTATGCCATCCTTTGGTGCTCGATCGGATAACGGTACATCTTTCCATCGATGAGACCTGCGTATCCGTCCAGAGCGAAATCGCATGTATCGGTCGAACCGGAGTCGAAATGGAAGCATTGACCGCCGTGAGTGTCGCTCTGCTTACGGTCTATGATATGTGCAAAGCGGTCGATAAGGAAATGCGGATATTCGACGTACGTCTCATTTCAAAGGAGAAGCTCGATGTCGAACCGGATTGAGGTCGTATCGGTCAACATATCAGAGAAAAAAGGCACCCCCAAACACCCGGTGGATGCGATATTTATCGACGAGCAGGGGGTCGTCGAAGACGCCCACCGGGGCCCCTGGCACCGACAAGTAAGCCTGCTTTCTAAAGAAAGCGTTGACGCATTTTCGGCCCGATCGAAGCGCGCCTTTCAATACGGAGAGTTTGCCGAAAACATCACCCTCGAGGGCATCGATTTATCCAAAGTAGCGTTGTTGGATCGGTTTCGAATCGGACGGGTCGAGTTGGAGGTAACCCAAATCGGGAAAAAATGCCATGGCGATGGATGCGCCATATTTCGAGAAGTCGGCCAATGCATCATGCCGAAAGAGGGCCTGTTTTGTAAAGTGACGGTGGGAGGCCGGGTAAAACCCGGTCAGGCAGTCGAATACATCGAAACACCACTGCCCATCCTGGTGGTAACCCTCAGCGATCGCGCCAGCCGAGGAGAATATTCCGATCGGGCGGGACTCCGGGTGCGGGAATTGCTGGAAAACTTTTTTTCAAACAAGCACTGGCATCAAAAAATCGAGACCGTAATCATACCTGACGACGCCGAGCAACTTGAAAAGATTTTACGACAGACCATACAGGCCGGGACGAAAATGGTGGTGACTACCGGTGGTACGGGTATAGGACCGAGGGACATCACCCCGGATGTCGTACTGAAAATCAGCGACATGCAAATACCCGGTATCATGGAATCGATCCGCGTCAAATACGGTATGTCAAACCCCAACGCGCTTTTGAGCCGAGCGGTAGCGGCCGTGGCCTCTAAAACCATCATCTACGCCATACCGGGAAGCCTCAAGGCAGTAGAAGAGTATATGGTCGAGATATTGAAAACTTTCGAGCACGCATCTTTCATGTTGCACGGGTTTGATACCCATTGATGATCATTTTCATCGGGGTTATGAGGTCACCCCAAGCCAATTTGGAACCAACATGACAGAATCTGTACCCACACATCCAATCATGGAAAGAAATGTCCATCGGGTTACTATCTCCACGGGGTCGGCCATCTTGGAAAAAGCCCGGATCGCGATCGAAAGCCCTATCGAAATCGAAGTGTACGACGTTACGGCATTTCATACCGTCCATTCGCCGAAAGACGCAAAAGCCTTGGCTGTGGGCATGTTGTTTTCGGAGGGATTGATAGAAAGCCTGTCAGATATTGAACGTATCGAGCCCAACCACACGGGCCAGGAAACGTTGCAAATCTATCTTTCACCTCAAGCCTTATCCAAAATAAACACAAGCAAATATCACGATCGAAAAGTCTACAAGATGAGCTCCGGATCTCTGACAAGACAGAGTTTGCAGGATCCAATCGTGCGGGTGACAGATAGTTTTAGCGCTTCTCCAAAATGGTTTCAAACAGCCACCAAGCACATGCAAGCCAGACAAAACATTTTTTCAAAAACCGGCGGCACCCACGCCGCCGCCATCGTACAAGCGACCGGACAAATCATCGCTTTCGCAGAGGACATAGGCCGACATAACGCATTTGATAAAGCCATCGGAAAATGCCTCATCGACAAGGTCTCTCCTTCGGGCCAGGGAATCATGCTCTCGGGCAGAGTGAGCTTGGAGATGCTCACCAAGGCCGCCAGAGCCGGTATCGAGCTCATCGGCGCCGTCTCCGCACCGTCTTCACTGGCAATTCA
>JBFFBT010000204.1:0-10787 GCA_041560255.1 Myxococcota bacterium
ATGGCTGTGCAAGCCTCTCTTGCATCTTTCCGTACAATACAAAATTCACCCCATTCGGTCGGTAAATCAGTGGTTTGTTTTTATTGCATTTTATCCAAACACCCCGGATCGTTTTTTCAAACCCGACCATCCGTTCGATTGACAACCAAACGTTGGGGCACCTTGCCGAAATGGGGGGTCTAGTCAGGGCCGAGGCACCCTATCGACGACTTGAATAAATTCAGGCGATCTTTGCTTGACCTAGGCCGAGAATTGAGGCTAGACATCAATCATGATGAGAAAACGATGGTTACACGGCTTGCTTCGAGACTGTGTCGATGGCTTCGACGACGCAGACGCGTCGGCGCGCCTGCAGGATTTTCAAGCCAAACATCATCACCTCGATCAAGATCACCTGGTTCGAAGGTGGCTCGAGCATAGACTGCGCGAGACCGGTCTGGTGTACGGCACGCCGCTGGCTTCCGAAGAAGCCATCGCTTCAAAATCCCAAGATCACCACCTGCAAAGAAGATCGGTTTTTCTGGCCATCATCCGCATCGAAGCCCAGCTCGCCATGGAAGTGGGCTGCGCAGTACACCACTGCAGTCAAGGAGATCGGCGTATTGCAGAATTAATCTTATGTTTCGCTTTGCTGTGTCGGCGCTTCCGTTTGGCCGAAAAAATTCACAATCTCATCAAGTCCATCGACAACGGCGTAGATGTGTCTGCAAAGCTCATCCGTTTTTCGGCCAGGGTAGCCAAAACCCTGCCCAAGCATATTTACATCACCGGCAATCCTCTCTTGGGCCTTCCCATCCACAACAGCTTCAACTATGTCGATGCAAAAACCCTGGGGCGCATCGCGGTAAGTTATTTCGAGCACGAACGCATCGACCGAACTTCTATCGAGCGTATCCGAGCATATGCAAATCACGAAAAAGATCTGCTGCTTCGCGCCATGGTGGGCCTCACCCTGGCAGACCGCAATCTCGACAAGGACTCTTTCAGGATCGTGGCGCTCCAGATCAAATCGGCAAAACTACAGAGAAAAGTCCGCCGTCATCTGCTTCGATTGCTGTCTCGAAAAAGTCCTTTGCGTTTCGGCACCAACACCATCCGACACAACCGCATCCCGGACTTTTTACTGGAGCAAGTGGTTCTGGGCGCTATGTTGGACGGACACTACAGCGAAAAAGAGTCCATATATATCGGTGATTTGGCTGGATGGTTGGGGACCTCGGCCGAAAAGCTCGCCCAGCTCGAAGCCCAGGTTTTGGAGTTTTACGAAAAACACAAAGCGTATCTGGATATCTTCACCGTGGGAGAAGCGGTCACCACCCACCGCCGGCTCATGCTCGGCCGGCTGCAAAACGCCATTATAGAAAATGTATCCCTTATCATGCAGGAGATCCGCAACACTTCGGGTTTGGCGGAGCTGCTCTACCGGGCTAGTCGGGGAGACAAGCTCAGCAAGGAAGAACGCCGATGCATGGGTCAACAATTGGTGGGGATATTACGTACGATCCCCTCCCTGGCAATCTTTTCTCTGCCGGGAGGCGCGTTGTTGCTTCCATTGCTCTACAAAGTTCTGCCGAACGGTATGAAACCCAGAGCGTTTGCAGAAAGAGATCGCCTGCGCAGGGAAAAAGAACAAGACGAGATATTTTAGCCCCTCAATCCAGCAATCAACACACTTCACCACAAGCCGTCAGACCTTTTTTTTGTATACGTTCAAACCTATTTTAATGCTTTCCTGCTCTTTGCCTGGAACGGCTTGGTTGCCTTCGGTGGATGCGATGATAATATTCTTGCCCGAAGAGGAAGGCCCGTATTCTTTACTGAGATCCACCCGAATGACCATGGTATTGTTTTCGACCTGAATTTCGACGTTTTTCATGGCTTCTCCCTTTGATTGATTGCGTAGCTCAGATGAGCACACTTCTATTGGTTTGTCCACTCCGGTTTCTTTTTCTCCAAACCTGCTCGTAGACCGACCTCGAAATCCCGGCTGTTGATGAGATGACTCTGGGCCGTGGCCTCGAGCTGCAGACCGGTGTCAATATCAGCCACCGTATTGACGATACGTTTTGCATACCCAACCGCAAGCGGCGCTGCCCCGCAAAGCTCTTCGGCCAACCCAACCGCCTGGGGATACAACTCTTCGGGCTCGGCCACTCGATCTATGAGACCCATATGATGGGCATCTTGTGTACCGATGATCCTGCCCGTCATGATCAGTTCTTTGGCCCGCGAAAAGCCAATCAACTTGGCCAAACGGGTCGTGCCGCCCACATCCGGGATCAATCCAATGCGCACTTCCGGCAGACCCAGCTTGGCATCACGGGCCGCAAACCTAAAATCACATGCCAGCGCCACTTCCAAACCCAATCCCAATACAAACCCTTCCAACAACGCCACATAAGGCAATCGGGAGCTTTCGATCCGATGGACAATCTGCTGATACCGGCTGGTCACAAACGCCATGCGGCTTTTCCAAAACGGCCCGAAGTCGTCTTCCAGCGTAGAGAAACTCTCTACATCGATGCCGGCCGAAAACACCCCTCCCTCTCCCCGCACCACGGCCAACCGGGCAGAAGCGGACTGCTCCGCATGCCCTATGGCGGTCTCGAGCTGTTTCATCATCTGCCAATTCAAAGCGTTTCTTTTTTTGGGACGGTTGAGCACAATCTCAAAAACCACCCCGCTATCCCGTGTCAATATCCAATCGGCCATGCCAGCACCCTTCTCGGATGGTAAATCCTCTCTCCTAGAGCCCGATCGCCCGCGCGATGAGCTCACGTTGGATTTCACAAGTCCCCTCGGCAAACTCCAAAGCCTTACAATCACGATAATAACGTTGCACCGGGCTGGTGAGCATGTAACCAAAAGCTCCGCATACATGCAAGGCCCGCTCACAAACATAGCTGCATGCGGTGGTTGCAGCAAGCTTGGCCATCGAAGCTTCGGTCGCACTCGGCCTGCCGGCGTCGAACTTCTCGGCCGCATAGCGGGTTATCTGCCAGGCCGCCGCAGTCCGAGTCGCCATCTCCGCTAAAGTAAATCGAATATACTGCTGTTTCGATATGGGCAACCCAAACTGGATGCGTTCCCGGGTGTAACTCAGGGCTGCATCCAGGGCCGCCCGCGCGAGTCCCACCGCGAAAGCACCCACTGCGATGCGTCCTAGATCCAAGGTATCGGTAAGATCGAAAAAACCCGCTCCTTTGCGATCCAATCGGTGCTCTGGAGACACTCGGCAATCCTCAAAAACCACCTCAGCCATTTCCGATGGCTCCATACCGAGTTTGTGCGCCCTAGGACCTACCGCAATCCCACCGGCATGCGAATCCACATAAAAAAGGCCCAGCTCATTTTTTCCCCTGCTGCCCGGAGTTTTTGCCACGACCACCATGAAATCCGCAAAAGGAGCATTGGTAATGTATTGTTTCGTTCCATTGATGATGTAGCCATCCGAGGTTTTCTCCGCCCGGGTAGTCACGCTTTTGACATCCGCGCCGGCGCCCGGCTCGGCATAGGCAAAACAACCGGTTTTCTTACCCCGCAAAGCCGGCAGCAACCATGCCTTTTTCTGCTGTTCGGTGCCCAGAAAATATAGAGACGAACAAGCCAACACCATATGTGCGTAAATGCCGAGAGTCAATCCGGCCGAACCTTTGGCAAGCTCGACATACAGCAACGCGACCAATCCGGCCCCACCAACCAATCCATCATTGTCGAAACCACAACCCAACCACCCCAGCTCTCCCAATTTCTCGATGATGCTTTTCAAAAACCGGCCGTCTTTATCTTCGAGCTGCTCTCGAGATCGGATTTCCCGGTTTACGAAATCACAAACCGTACGATAAAACCGCCGTTCGACATCACCAAGCAGCGCGCTATCGATGCAATCGTATGATCCTGTCATGCCGCCACCACCATAAGTGCCAATCATCACCTACAAATCCTGCATAACAAAATCCCGTTATTCCACCCGGAAGACCTGTAACCGTTCAGGGAAGTATCCACCACCAAAACGGTTGGGTAAAATCTATACCTGTTTAATTTCGGGACCAAATACTTTCTCTCTGCTTCAAGTTCATGCGAATCATTTCAAAACGGATCGGGTCAAACCTACGACTTATCACCAAAAATCTCAGCCTCGAATATCTCGATGCCGGTATCCGGCTGCCTCCACGCATCCCAGACAAGTCCTGCTTTTTGGCAGGTATGGCCGAGAAACGTCTCCCGATCCCAACCGTGCTCCGCCGCCACCTGAGGCAACAATACCCCACTTGCTCCTCGACAAGTGATGAAGATTCCATGCCGACCCACTTCGATCGACTCGATATCCTCGATTTTTCGAAGCGTTGTAAGAACCGATATCTCGATTTCGATACTTGTAAGCTCTTCTCCCCGCACCGGAGGAAAGCGTGGATCATGAAAAGCCGCCGATACCGCCATCTCCTTGATGTTGTCAACCATGGCGCGTCGGCTCGAAAACGTACCGATACAACCTCGAAGCATCCCGTTTTTGTGCAGGCTTACAAACACCCCCCGCTTGCGCATGAGCTTGTCTCCCATCCGCTCGAGCTCTTGATAGGCAGGATGCTTCGGGTTTTTATCCCGGCTCAAGTATTCGGAAATCGTCTTTCTGGCCAACAGCAACAGCATCTTTTGCTCTTCGTCCGTAAGCTTCTCGTCCGGCATGCTTTCTCCCTATTCCTGGATTTGAAGAGTAAACCTGCCCCGCTCACCCCGCTCTTTATAGGCAAGATAATCCCGAATGATTCTAGCATGATCAAAAGCCATGGGAGAAGGCAAAGCAACTGGATCGAAAATGCAGGCTTCCACGGCATCGTCCGCACCCACAGGTATACCGCCGGCTTCGGCGATGTAGACGATACTCAAGGTATGCCGTCTGGGATCCCTGGCCGGATCGCTGTAGGTATGAAATTGCTCCAACAAGACCACCTCAAGTCCGCATTCTTCTTGGGCTTCGCGTACCGCGGCGCTTTCTGCCGACTCGCCAAGCTCTACAAACCCTCCCGGCAAAGCCCATCCAAAAGGTGGATTTTTTCTGCGAATCAGAACGATCCCCCGCCTCTCGATCTCAATGATTACATCCACGGTAGGTAAAGGATTTCGGGGTTTCTTTTCCATTTTAAAATCCATACCAAACCCCGCTTTGAGGATCAACCTCTCGATTTCAAGATTTTTCATCTTGTTTTTATTTGTTTGACAGGTTTACGGCTTACTCCCTATCATAGGGAGTTCGGATCGCAAAGCCAAAATAGTTGGGCGTTGGATCCAAGTACAATCTCTTTTCGAATCAGGCAGTTTTGATGGCAGAGTTTTGAAATGACCGGGTTTTGATGAAAAACCGATTTGGTTATCGGATCATTGAACCACGAAACGATTGGTTGTTTGATACCTGGGAGGAAAAAGCATGAAGAGCTTTATCGCTTTGATGTGTGGTTTGGGTTGCTTGGGATGGCTTACTCCGAGCCTGGCCCGCTCTCCGTTCGACCGGTGTGAAAGATACCAGCGGAATATCGAAGCAATGGAGCATGAGCTTCGTGATCTCAACGAGAAACAACGCATCCTCGAGATACGGCTCGACAAAGAAAGACGCCGCATGCAGCGCAGGTGCAAGTCTTCTTCGGCCAAATGCGAGGCTCTCGAGGAAAGAGCCGAACGGCTCAAAGGTCGCCTGGAACCCTTGTACATCAATCTGGGCGAGCTCCAAAAGGATATCGTCGCCATCAAGGTAAAATCCGATCACCTCAATCATAAAACGGAAAAGATCGAGCAAAGATACCAACAGTTGGGTTGCGATCATCTCGAGCCCGGGCATACTTCTCAATCCGTCATCGATCAATGCGCTGATTTGTTCAGCCGATGGAACCAACTGCAAGCCGAAATCAACGCGCTCGAAAAAGACATCGTGGCGTTGCAACACAAATACGATCGCTATGGAAAACGGGCCGAGAGGTACGAAGTGGAGTTGGCCGAGTTGACCGAATTGATGCAAGCCCACTGCTCCTACAGCTCTAGATACACCATGATCAAAGAAATGGACAGACAGCGGCACGGTTACCGCAGCATGAAACAAGATCTGGAAGACATGAGAAGAAAAATGCATCGAATCCGCGCACTAAAATTCAAAGGCCCAATCCTCAAACTGAAAAAAGATCAAAGGAAAATACATCAACGCGACGACTAAAGTTTGACAGCCTATTTTTGCGGCCACAAACCGGGTGACATTTGCTTGACAAGCTCATCCGGCCTACCGCAATATGGCGCTCGATGCATGCTCGGGTAAAATTCTGCGGCATGGAAAATGTATAAAGTAATATCATGATAAATACATCTTACCAAACCACATTGCGGCGATCCACCCAGGCCAAGGGAATCGGCCTACATAGCGGCATCGAAGTCACCATGGAGATCCAACCGGCGTGCGCCAATACGGGCATCGTATTTGTCCGTACAGATCTGCCAAAGAGACCGGAGCTTCGCGTCAACCCTCAGACCATCGTAGATGCGATGCAATGCACCTGCCTGGCATCCGGCGATATAAAGATATCCACGGTCGAACATTTGATGGCGGCATTGTTCGCCCTGGGTGTGGATAACGCAGTGGTCGCCTTGGACGGGGAAGAAGTACCGATTTTCGACGGAAGCGCGCTGGCTTTTGTGAACCTGATACAACACTGCGGCATACGTCTGCTTTCAAGTCCCCGACTCGGTTTCCACGTGCTCAAAACCATAAAAATAGTCCATCAAGACCGCTGGATTAAAATAAGTCCGGCCAGATCCTTGAGCATAGATTGTACGGTGCATTTCGATCACCCTCTCATTGCCAAGCAACGCTTGCGCTACTTCCATCGGGATAAAGGCGAATTTCAGCGTTCTATCGCTCCGGCGCGCACTTTTGGATTTTTAGAGGAGGTTGAAAAACTGCATCATGCAAATCTGGCGCGGGGCGGATCATTGCAAAACGCCGTGGTGATCTCAAACGACCGGATCCTAAACCCGGATGGGTTACGCTTTTCGGATGAGTTTGTCAGACACAAACTACTCGATATTGTCGGAGACTTCGCGCTGTTGGGCAGCACGAGTCTCGCAGCTTCCATCACAGCCTACAAACCCGGCCATCGCCTGCATGGCATGTTGATCCAAAAGCTCATCCAGGACCCGGAAGCCTGGACATGGAAAGCTGAAGAATACGACCAAAAGACCATCGAGTTGCCCATTTTCAGGCCCGAACCCCGAACACCAAACCTGCAACGCGTCTAGCCCCCGGCAACATCGAACAGAAACCGGCTGACTGCGCGAAGGGGGTTCAGACGGCAACCAACCGGTTCGGCCGAAAGGAAGGAATCCAGCCTTGAAATCGAGCAGCCCCGAAAGAAGCCTGACCGAGCTGTTTGCCAATATCGCGACAAAAAAAGTCCAGGAAGAGATCGTCGAGCAAATCAAGTCCTTGATCCAACAAGGCAGGCTCAACCCGGGAGAAAAGCTGCCACCCGAGAGACAACTGGCCGTGATGTTCGGCGTCGGGCGATCTTCTCTACGTGAAGCCATGAACACCCTCGCCACCCTGGGTTTTATCGACATCAAAAAACGCCGGGGCGCTTTTGTCAAAAACCTGAGTGAAGAAGTGCTGCCCGACAGCTTCGCACAGATCATGAATGAAGATCGCACCCGGGTAAAAGATCTGTATGAGCTTCGCATGGACCTGGAGGTGGGCTCGGCCTATGCAGCCGCATCCAAAAGACAACCCCATGAGCTTTTCAGAATGCATTCACTCTTGAAAAAGCTGGAAAGCCAAATCGAAGCCCCGAGATTGGGAATTGAAGAAGACATTCAATTTCACCTGACGATCGCCAAAGCAACCGGTAATCTCCTTCGCTACCACACCCTGAACAACTTGTTCAACCGCTACGGGCACTACATCGACATCGCCAGAGCCCCTTTCCTCCAGGGAAAAATCCACAACGAAACCGTGTGTTTGCATCACCGAAACATTTTTGCCCATATCGAAGCGCAACAACCCGATAAAGCCGCAGACGCCATGCGGGCGCATTTATCGATGATTGACCTGCAATGGGATAGGGATTGAATTGAACGACAGAGTTTCCCAAACGATCACTCGGGCCGATGCTCGAATTGAATTGTTCGAGAGTGTCCGGGCGGCGGTATTTTAGGAGCCTTTGAGCCATTTGTCTCTTACCAACCAATCAAGGATTGGTTGATCATGGCCCTGGATACCAGGTAGATATTCAAAAGAACAACAGTCTATATGTCCACGTTCATCTTTACCCAATTGCCAGATTCTCACCTGTGTCACTCCATTATCCTTCAATTTTTTCATCCAACCCACAAGGCGATCATAACGTTTCTTTGTGTCTGTAAAATGATCTTGTCCGGGGCATTGATATGGATCGACAAATTTCTCGGGCTCACATATCCCAAACTCACCAACGACGAATTTTTTGCCTGCCAGATCCTTCCACCTGAGTAGGGATTTGTACTCCAAATCATTATGCTCATTGGTGTTATCTGCATCGTCGGCTGTATAATAATGTACAGACACTTTGTTGGAGTTTGCCAAAATTATCTCGACCGCTTCTTGGGTATTCTGATCCTCGAAATGATGATTTAAAGAGCCTGGAACCAGCTCTGCTACGACGTGTCGATAAGGTCCTATTGTTTTTCTTAATTCTTTTACTTTTGCTCGGTACCATTCTGCAAAATCCTTTGGTGTGTTGGGGCCTGCAATTTCGTTACCAATCGACCAAGCAATATTGTTACGATATCGGTTTGGAGCCACGACTTTACTAAAGAGACGCCTCAAAAGATTATCGATATCTGTACGCATGTGGGTATCCGGATCACCAGCCTTGCGTTGTGCATCAAAGAGCGTGACTGTAATCTGCATGTTTGGGCTTATCACCTTGGCAAGATCGGCCACGATACGAATCCTTTCCGCCATAAACTTAAGATGATCATCATTTGTAAGAACCAATCCTTTCATGGGCGCCCAGATGCGCAAGTCTCTTACGCCTGCTTGATGTAGTCTGCGAAGGTCAACCTCAATAACAGCCTGCAGGGCCTGCATATTAAAATCTACGGTTCCATTCGGTTTTACAGCATAGATTACAGATCCGTCCGGGCCCACACCGATATCCGTATAGTTTGCACCAACATCCAATTTCTTTAAAACGATGGGTATGGGACCGCATTTGCCTGCTTTACATACCGAGCTGCCGGGACATGGATACTCAGCCCAAATACTTTTACCTGGTTGGGATCCGGGTTGACAGATATACATCTTGTCATCCCCATCAAATTTGCAGGCGGTACCACAAATAGGCACACCATTGTCGCAACCCTCACCTGAGGACGTACAGCTTGCACCAACACAGCTACCCCCATTGCAGCTTCGCTCCTGCCACAGACTGTTTCCCGGCACCGAACCGGGCAGGCACACGTACTCGACGGGATCCCCTTGGTTTTTGCACGCCGTCCCGTAGATGGGTACTCCGTTGTCACAGCCTTCTTCTGGAGTCGAGGTACAACTTGTCCCTTGGCACTTGCCCCCGTTGCAGCTTCGCTCCTGCCACAGACTGTTTCCCGGCACCGAACCGGGCAGACACACGTACTCGACGAGATCCCCTTGGTTTTTGCACGCCGTCCCGTAGATGGGTACTCCATTGTCACAGCCTCCGACGGTGCTACTGTCACAAGACGCAGAGCAGACACCCGTACGGATCTCATCACAACCCAATGGATCGATTGTACACCAGTTGGAAATGATGTTATCCCGGTTGTGACAATCCGTATCCCAACCGTTTGCGGCATAAAACGGCAGAATATCGGGCCGATTTTCGAGCACGCAGCGGGTGCACGCGCTTCCACAGCTTTCATAAGAAAAGAAGGTACTGGTTTTGTTGTTCAAGAGCTCTTGACCAGCTTGGTCGGCCGGATCTTCTAATGTGGGCTCAAGACACTGGTTGACCGAGCGCACATTGCGGCCGAACAATTCTTCGCTTTCTTCTTGATATGCACACCCCATTACAAGACATAGCCACGCCCAGGCGAGATGATGTATCGTCGATTTCATGCCGGATCTCCTTTTTCTTTCTTGTATTTCTTGTTTTGTTTAGAAACCCAGCCAATGGTTTTCGGCAGAAATTTTTCTAACAGGAAGGGTTTTTGGTCGAATGGGTGCTTACCCGCATGTTCGAATCATTCAGCGATGTGCCCAGAGCACCATCCGGGGTTTCTTTTCGAGCTCTTTGGATAGTTCTGAAAGAGGTCCATATTGCATGCAGGCGGCCATGCAAGCCCGCACACATGCGGGGTCTTTGCCTTTGGACGTCAGATGCGAACACAGTACGCAGTTTTCGGTCGGAAATGGTAGATAGGTGAGGTATCCCCGGGTCTCGGACAAGCGTTGTTCGATTTCCATCACCTTGATACCTTTGGTTGTATTGGGTTTTCGTCTAAATTCCTGCGCACAGGCCACTTCACACGCCATGCAACCCGTGCAGTACTCGTAATCAATCAACAATCCACATCGAGAGGTTTTGTCCGTCATGACTCACGCTCCTTGGGACTCGACTTTGTATACCTTGCACAAAAGGCTTTTCAACGGCGATCCCAGGCCGTCTTTGCCCTGGGCATGCATGGGAAGCAACTGGTTGACATTGGACTCCCATACGCCAAAGACACTCGGCTCGGCGGCCGGTTTTTCCGGAAACCACCAACCATGGGCGACCATAACCATCTCGGGTGGTACC
>JBFFBT010000205.1:0-10770 GCA_041560255.1 Myxococcota bacterium
AAAAGAAAGCTTTCCGACCAAACCACTCCAGAACAAAAAACAAAGCCGGTCATTAGAAACCATCGATGGTTGAAAATGTTACGCATGCAAACGCGCGCATGTAGGTGGTGTCTCGTGCTTCCGGACACCCATGAGATCAAAAAGGGGTGCTTCTTTGCCGGTGATCGCTCTTAGACTCCATCAAAACGACATCCCAACCCGTTTCGAGTCGGCAGGTCATTGTTACTCCGGCAAAGATATTGGGGATATGGCGGGATAGAGGATCGGATCCTTTTAGAAGTAAAACGTGAAGCCGGCCGTGGCTTCGGTTCCGGCGCCAAGGGAAAACCCGAACCCGTCGGCCAATTCGGGACCGACCACGGAGCCTTCTTCGGGCACAAAGCTAAAGACGATTCCCACCTGTCCGAATATGGAAAAATGATCGCTCAAAAAATACTCGGCCACCAAGGGGATTTCGATCAATGCATGAAACGACGATTCACCTCTGGAGCGTAGCGCCAGGTTGACAATACCACCAATGCCCAAGTTGGCTTCGGGCGTCTCCACCAGGTTGTAGATTCCTCCCAGGCCGAGCAAGAAAATGCTGGTCGAGTCACCTTCTTCCGGGCTCCATACATGAAACCCGAGGTTTCCGATGATACCAAACTTGCCGGTCCAGTATTTCATACCCAACCCCGAGGCGCCTCCGATGTTCTGGTGAAGTCCGACTCCCCACTTTCCTCCCATTTCTTTGGCGTTCGCTTGACCCAATACCAATACAAAGGCTGCAGCTAAAATTCCCAATTTCGTTGCACATTTCATATCATTACTCCCTTCAGGTTGGTTCTGTTTGGTTTTCGGTCGACAAAAGGTCTAAGAGCAGTATCGGGGGGGATTATTATGTCGAAAGATGCGCGAAGCAAGCATTATTTGAAGCCTGTTGAGCTAAACCACCGTATATTTACCCTAAAAATTCCTGCCAAACTCGGTAGTTATCCGAATTTTCGGCAAAATATCATAGAGAGCTTTATGACGAACAAACCCGACCGTGCCCGTCTCAAATCTACGTTCTGCCATGCAGAACATAAAAATACCTGATACATATCATAGAATATAGACTTCAATGAGTTGTAAAATCGTAGTTTTGTTCCGGAAACCATTTGAGTTTGTATTTCGCCCCCGATACCACCCAGGTGTTGACGCTGAGGATTACAAAAATTCTTGACGTAGC
Source organism: Myxococcota bacterium (assembly GCA_041560255.1). Lineage (GTDB taxonomy): Bacteria > Myxococcota > B64-G9 > B64-G9 > B64-G9 > JBFFBT01. Next base: position 1,211 of record JBFFBT010000205.1, read on the forward strand.
GACTCCGACCCATCACGATCAGACAAGACTTCTTCTCATAACGACGCAAACGAACTAATTTCCATGAACGCACAAAAAATCAGACAGAGTGAAATGAAAACCAAGCTAAAAACCAAAAAACGTAAAATTTTTCGCATAGCATTATGGTGTATGACGCTGTCTATCGGCCTGGTTTTCTTGCTGACAGCGGCTACTCTGATCATACTCGCCCACCTCGACGCACCGAGCATTCGTTCCTATGTCAAACAATACATCCAAGACACGTATCACCTGCAAATGGACTATGAGAGCCTGTCGATACACCCATTCAGTGGTCTGGCGCTCGACGACTTGAAAATCCTTACTCCGGACGCATACCGAAAACACGCTCCAACGTTTTTCTCCGTGGATCATTTGGAGCTGAGCTGGGACTTTTGGTCCTTGTTTTCGAAGCGTCTGCGTATCGAGAGCGGAAAAATCAAAGGCCTCAAGGCATGCATCGTATCAGATGATCAAGGCGGATCTTCAATAGGCAAGGCCTTCAGTGCCTTCACCTCGGCCGATCCGAAAACCCAACAAGAGAAGACTCCCGTCTCCAAGCGGTTTGATTTGCAATCCTTACCCATCGCAATCGATGATTTTTCTCTCGAAGAATGTTCTTTTGAGCACATCCAAATCCACAACGCCGACGTGGTTGGTCGCACTCTGTTCTCGGGCCTCAACCTCAACGCCATGCTCCTGCCGAAAGACCGGGAAACCTCCCTGCGGATCGAATTGACCTCTCCCAAGGAGCCGGGCAGCCGATACCAACAGCTCGAGTACACCCCTTCGGGTCCCGTGATCAAAGAGATGGTTTTTCATCTGGATACCTTGATTGTCGCTGAAAACACCAACACCCTGAACCTGCGCCTCAGCCTCGATCTCATCCGTCAGGATCTCATAAAATCCATGCCGACGTCAGGCCGGCTTTTACACATGCAGGCCGACTTGAAAACCCAACCCGATCAGGGAAGCATTCGGTTCGAAATCGACCGGCTCGATCTGGGACCGGAAGCCATCACCAGCAACTTGATCCTGTCTGTGCAAGATGGACCCAATGGAGCCATCCTGCCTACAATCGACCAAATGACCGGGGATATCAACCTGGACAATCTACTGAAAATCATACCTCTCAAGATTGAAGGCGTCATGATACAAGGCGCGAAAGCGAGTTACCGCATAGACAACCTCAAGCTCGATCTTGACCGAGATGATTTGTCCTTTGATCGGATTGCATTCAACCTGAATATCGATCACTTCAAAAGTCTAAAGAAGCTCCAAAAGCTGGATCTGCAGGATGTCGCTATCTCGCTCGACGGTCAAGCCGGCCGGTTGAACCACATGAAGATGCAGGCAGAGCTAAACGCCAAGCGCATCGAGCTGCAACACGAATCCATCGTTTCGAAAATTTCCGATTTGGCCATGCGCTTGCATCTCGACAAACCGGATTCGAGCCTATCCAGGCTCGAAAAGGCCACGATCCATTTGAGCCTGCCCGCACTGTCTTTTGCTTCGAACCGGCGTTCAAAAACCACCCTGGCAGGCAGCATACAAAACACCCTACTCGATTTCAGTATGAAGCATCTTACCATCCATCGGAAAAACCCGATACAATCGACCGGGGATTTGGAGCTTACGAGCCGGATCGGCAATGCCTCCTTGAAAACCGCATCAAAAAAACTCACCACCCGGCAAGCGGGCCTCTCGGTAAAAACCCACATCAATCTGTCTGATCCTCTTGCCGTCCAGCTATCGATACCCGTCGAGCTACTCAGTGTAGTCGATCGACTCAGCGGGAAAACCGTCTTGGAGCTTCGAAAGAGCATGCTCGGAATGAAGCATAGCAAGATCATCATCAACCCGAACAATCCGACCGCGTCCAGCGCCACCTTGGCATTCAGCGCTTCTTCGGACTTTGCACGATTCACCACCACAGACCGGACGTTTTCAGCCCCCAAGCTCGACCTGAAACTGGAACTCGACGGCAGCCGGCAAAAGCTACATACGGACGCACGATTGGCTTGTTCGGGCATCCGCTGGGGAGGGTATGCTTCCGATGCAGGATTGACGATTGATCTCAATGCGAAAGCGGATCTCAAACAACCGGCCTTTACCCTGGATTGCAAGCTTCAAGGCCCCCAGGGTCCTACCGTGCAGGCAGCCCTGAGCGCGCGGTATCGTGCGCCGCAACGCAACATCATCTTCGACACACAGCTCGAAGCCCGAAATTTGGGTGGTTTGAGATCTTTCATCCCGGTGGCGACCCAAAAACAAAAAGACCTCAACCTGCATCCCCTCAAGGTTTCCTTGATCGGGAAAGGAGAAATTCAGGGCGTATTGCGAGGATTTCGGTCCGGGTTCCAACCGGTGTTTGCCGATAACATTATCGAAGCCGTCACCGGTAAACAACAGCTCACTCTGCGTATTGAAGGCGTCTCACATCAATCGAAGCAAATCAATCTGACCATTCCCAACCTGATCGCCGAGTTGCAGGCTTCCCAAGACAAAGGCGCCGTTCGAGCCGGTCTCAACCTCAAATCCGATCGAGTCACCTACCTGACACAAAGCAACCAAGTCGACCTGAAAGGCATTTCAAAAAATCTCACCATCACATCCGACGGACCCATGGATCAAAGCCGCCTGGAAATCGACTTCAACGCCGATATTCAGGAGCTCACCCAAAATTTTGCGCCGGGATACCCCATCCGACAAGCCCGGCTTTCCGCTTCGGGAGAAATCGATCGATTGACCGCCGTACGCATAAAAAAAATCGCTTTCGACAATCCCGACGGCGGCACCCTGCTTCAATTCCAAATCGCCATGGATCGCCCGTCCGCTCCGCAGACCCGGGATTTGGGACCGAAGGGTATCGACAACATCCCGGGCAGGCAGGCCCTGGCTGTGTATGGATCACTCAAGCAGGACTTGCAGCGCATCGGAGCCATGACCGAAACATTTCGATCTTCCGGTGAAATCAACATTCCTTTTCAGATCGAATCCGGAGATTTGTCGGTCTACAGGCTCTCCATGCGTCTTCAAGCAGACAATGTTCATCTCACGCTCCCAAAGCATGGGATCGACGTAAGCGGATTGAGCGCCGACATCCCGGTCATGGAAGAGATCGCGCTGCAGGACGCAGGCGGCGTGCGCCTGCTTGCCGGTCCTACCAAAAACATTTACTCTCGAACCAGGTTTTTTGATTCGCATCCCTTTTTGTCCGGTAACAATTACCTATCGATTCAAAAACTTGCGGCCTTCGGCCAATCTTTCGGTCCGTTGGCGGGTAATCTACGCATACACCGCGATATGTTCACCCTCGACCAACTTCAAATGGGATACCGAAGCGGCATTGTATCGGGTCAACTCGTCTTGGACTATGAACAGGGCAATCCGCAGATATTTTTCAAGGGAAACCTCACAGGCATTCGTCCCTCCGAAAGCGATGATGTCCTGGACGCCAATGCGACCCTTCATTTCGCACCCAACAACCTGGATCTTCAAGGCAGGATCCAGGTCATCCGCATCGGCAAGCAACACTTACTCGATTTGCTCGACTTTTTGGATCCGTACCATGAAAACCTCAATTTCAATCGAGCCCGCTTAGGGTTGAAATTCGGCTACCCGGAGTTTTTGAGACTCCGCATGCAGGATGGCTTTCTGGCCGTCAAAATCTCCTTGGGCGGCACGGCCGGGATTGTACGCATCGACGAGATAAAAAACATCTCGCTGGGTCCTCTGCTCGATCGATATGTCGCACCTTATCTCAGAAAGGAAGACGATCAATGAAAGCGGTATGTTACCTTGGATTACTGCTTATCTTGCCGGCAGGCTCCGGACTGGTTGCGGGCTGTATCAAAGCCCCGGATGTCGTCCTCATGGATCAGAAAACCGCGCTGGAGATTCAAGCGGCCGGAGAGTACCATCCGCTCGAATACGATTTGATCCAAGCGGGGCTGTCTCCTAAGGCCACCGAGCTTCCCCAGGAACAATTGGAAGCATTTTCACACGACTCTAAAGGATCTACCTTGGGAGACATGATTCAGTTGTACTCCCGGGTGCAGACCGACAGCGCCTGGACGGATCAGATGCTGCTTGCCGGATGCATTGGAGAGTCTCTCAACGGACTTCTTCAAACCACACCCGAGCAATGCACCCAGGAAGTCGATACGGGGCAGTCCGCCAGAATCGTCGGCCGAACCAACCTTCACAGACGCCAGATGTGGCAACTGATTCAAAAACAATATCCCGGCAAGACCGAAGAGCAAATCATGCGGATCTGGCGCGAGATCCACCTCAAACGGGTGGTATGCGGCGGACTGATTCAAACGGGTGAAAACACATGGGAGAAAAAGCCTTGTTGATCTCCACAAACAAAATCGGATTTTTCGCCGTCGTGCTATGGTTTTGGCTCTTTCCATTGTTCTTGACAGGCGCCCAAACCACCAGCCTGCGTCAACCGGTACGATTGACAGCCGGAGCGTCGAATCAATCCATGGGAATGCTCGATCCGCAGGAGACCGCCCTCTATTTCATCAGTGATCAAAACGCCACCTCCGAGCTGTTTGTACAAACTCCACCCGACAGCGGATCGCGCCTTTTGCTTGACAGCAATGCGGACATCGCCTGGCCGAAAGTAAGCCCGGACGGAAAAAGATTGGCCTACATATCGTATCATTCGGACGCATCGGGAGATCTTTGTGTGCTGAATCTCGACGACCTCGAGCAGCGTTGCCTCACCGGCATCGAGTCATCCGAGATGCAGGTTGTATGGTTGGACTCGAGCAACGTCGCTTTCCTCACCCGCCCCTCCATGCATGAAAACCATTCACTCCACAGCATAAACATCGACAACCGCGATGCCGCCCGCACCTTGATCTCCCAAAACATGATAAACCCTACGGTCTCGCCCGATGGACGATGGATAGCCTTCGTTCCGGTCGAGCGGGAGGCCGAACGGGTGGGAGTCAATTTCTCAAACCGCACCAAAACGGGTCTCATTCTGTATCCTATAGACGGCGCTTCTGCGTCCGTCTCGTACCAACCCGATCTTCCGGGGGTAACCGGTTTTCCGGCCTTTTCCGCATGCGGACGTTTTTTGTATTTTTCGCAGTATCTCAACGACACCAACCGTGACGGCGTCATCGATGGTAACGACAACAGCGTTCTGTTCAGGGTCGAATTTCAATCCAAAGAAGAAAAACCAATCCTCAATACCCAACCCGAGCAATTGACCAGCGCCGCCTGGAATTGCAACTATCCCTCTTTGTCGAAAAACCTGTTGGTTATGACCTGTTCGCAAGCCGGTTCGTTGGACATTTACACGTTACCTCTCGACGGAGCGATCCCGAGCGAATGGAACCCTCATGACGTAAAACAGCATCTGCAGGCCGCACGCAGCCATTGGACCAAGTTGCTGCTTTTCGCAAAGCTCCTCAATCTGGAGAAACAGACGCATGCCCGCATCGATACTTTGCATGAGATGGTGTTTTTACATACCCAATTGCGAGAGTACGAATCGGCGCTTCGATATTGCGATCAAATCATCCGCTTGACCAAAGAGACCGATATTCAGACCGCCGTCCCGCACGCGAAGATCATGCAAGAGCAGGTATTGCACCGGCGGGAAGACATCGCCCTCATCCACGGCCAACTGAGCGAACGATACATCCAAAGCGAGCTGCAACGCATCGATCGACTCGAAAAGCTTCGCGAGCCTCTATCGGGTGACATGCAGGCCCTGGCCGACTTGGTCATCAGCGAAATCCGTTTTGATATCGGACACAAAAATCAAGCCAAGCAACTCATTACAAAAATCAACCCCTTGGAGATCCGCTCTCCTCTCATCATCAAGACGTTCATACACCGCATCGCCCAACAAGAATCCCTATCGGGAGACAGGCAGGCCTTGCTTTTTCTATACCACCACATGTCCACCCATCCTTCCATGTCGATATCGGATCGCCTGCAGCTTTCGGAAGACTTCATCACCGAGCTCACCCGAGGCGAAGACCGGGAAACCAGAAAACAACTCGTCGATGCCTGGCTTCAAAAGATCAAACCGGACACCGAATTGGCCGTCATGCTGCAGGTGATGCAGCTGTTGCTCGATCTCAACGAGCAAAATCAAGAAGCCGTACGAGCCGGTATTTTTGAGATCTACAAAAAGCACAAAGACCTGGATAAAAGACGCGCCATCGTGTTGCAAACCATCAAAACCGCTTCCAAGCTCGGCATCGAGTACCTCCAGTACCAGTTCGCCACCACCTGGGCCAGCCTGTTGAAACGTTCGAATCCCGAACGCAAACACGCCGAGGATCTGTATGAGAAAATCGTACTGGAACGCGCCTACGCCGAGCTTTTCAAAAACCAGGTCGAAGGAGCCCGGGCGCATTTCTTTGCAACCACCCTACGCACCGACTCTCTAGAGGCCCATATGGGGTTTATCGAAGCGTGGATCCGCGAAAAACGGGGCGATCTATGGGATCATTACAAAAAGCGCTTTCAAAAAAACCCCGATCACCCCATACACCACTACGTACAAGCCTATTTGCTCGCCAGGGACATCGCGGGGATTGTCCCTCATGAGAAGTTCTATCAAACTTTCGACCAGGCGTTTTCGCATCTCAAGCGATCGGCCGGATCATTCCCCCGCAGCCCGGAAGTACAAAACCTGCAGGGATATCTGCTGCATCAAAAATTTGTCCGCAACGGAAACAATCATGATGCCGCCTCGGCGTACAATCACTATTATCTGGCGCTCGATTTGGCGTATCGCAATCCGAGGATGCAGGCGACCCTGCTCCTGCAGTTGGGCCTCTTACAAGCACAGCTCGGCAACCATCGGATGGCCATCAAATACTATCAACAAAGAGATCGCCTACCGTATGTAAGATCGGACACCCAATTGAGCCAGCGCATGGCGCTGGCCAAAAGTTATTTTCATATCCATGATCATCAACAAGCCGTCGCTCTGGCCCGAGAAGCCCTCAAGCTCGTCAAATCCCGCTCCGAGCTCCAAGCCTATCTGCCTTTGGTCATGGATCGCTTGGCTTTATACAACAATGCGGCTCAAGATTACCAAGACGCCTTCGATCTTTACGTGCAGTTGGGCGAGCTTTTCGAAAAGCCCCATCAAATCGAGCTCGGCACCCCCATCAACCGGCTCAAATTGCAGCTCGGCCTGGCGTCATCCGCCTTGGGATTAAAAAAGTATGCAACCGCGACCGAGCATATCCATCAGGTGCAGGCGATTTTGACCGCCTCCACCGCGTTGCGACCAGAAACCGAACAACCCGGCAGACTTGGGATCAACGCATTTAAGCTGGAGAAAACCGCTTATCAAATCCTCGCAAACGGTCTTTTGGCCCAGGCCGAGAGGGGATCGGGCAACTACCAAGAGGCCGCAATCGCCATGCAACATCGCTATGACATGCTCGCCAAGCGTTTCGAGACCACCAACACGGACGAAGATCTTTTGGATATGGCCCAAGCCAGCTACCACCTCGGGGAGTACGCATACAAACAAAATCAACCCGTGCAGGCGCGCTTGCATTTCGAGCAAGGACTCAATGAGTCCAATCAATACAACCAAAGAACCGGAAGCGGAGTCAACCCGACCGGTCTCAGGTTGCTGCGAGCCCTCGCCGAGCTTCACCTACAGGCAGAACCGAAAATGCAGCAGAACCAGGCTTTGGATCTTACCCAACAAGTCGAAAAAGCCTACGAATTTATCTGCACGCATCCCAGCCCCAACTGGGAAAGAGATCGATTTCTGCTGGGCTTATACCTGACCATGTTGAAAATCCAAAATACCTAATCGACATTACCAAACCAGGAGGAATACCCATGCAATCCAAAAAAACCAACCTTCTTATGTTGTTCACGAACTCGGCTCTGGCGATCTGCTTGGCCGTCTGGCTGCCGGCCTGCGGAGGCACCGACGAAGTAGGCACCGAGGGTGGAGCCTGCCGAGAAGACGGAAGCTGCGATCCCGGCCTCAAATGCAACGCCGACAACATATGCGAAGCAGGCCTGTTTACAAAGATCTTCCGGAGTCCGGCCTTCCAGCGATGTGCGAACTGCCATGCGCCCGGAGCCGACGGATTCGTAGTAGGTGTGACCGAGGCCACCCAAAACTGGAGCACCCAAAAAACCGCATGGCAGACCCTGCAAGGCAAAGCTTCCGGCATGACCGGCAACCAGGCAGATTGCAACGGAGTAGCATTTCTTGGAAATACCCCCGAGACCAGCCTGCTTGCGGCCGCGCTGGATGAAGACATCCGGGCGGGATATGTAAACGGAAATTGCACCAGCGACAACATCTCCGATATGACCCTCAAAATTCAGGGTGATCCAACTTCTCAAGAGCTCAATCTGCTCAAAGAATGGATCACGAAAGGCGCACCAGAATGATTACGGTCCGTTGCTTACGCAAATGACGTTGCTGAAAACGTGTTGAAAACAGCACCCAACCTTGCCGTATCTACAAGATACCCACCAAGATTGATTCGAAGTATCCTGAATTCTTGAAGAAGACCAACCATCGGAGTAGTCGCCTTTTACATTTATTTCATAAGGCAATAGCAAAAATTTTTAAAAAATCTATCAAAGTTTGGTTGACGATCTCGTATCCGGCCGGTCTTTATCAATATAGGTTTTTTTCGGGGAGGTAAAAACCGATAGGGCATGGAGAGAGCAGTTGGGCAAGGGAAGTACGTGTAGGCGGTATTGAGATGGATCGACCGATAACGCATGGATAATGCACACAAGGAGAAGCGGGATGAGATCGAAAGCCACGGCGAAGGTATGCAGGATGATGATGGTCATGGGAGTATGGTTGCTGATGGGATGGAGCGGATACGCGCAAGCCGGGATCAACGCGCCGTCCAAGAGCACGGGGAGCTATACAGTCAGTTGGAGCTCTACCGACCATATGTTTACCCGGAGGTTGGATCTGATAGAGAGCTGTCCCGGGGGCGGCACCCGGATGCTTGGAGTAAGAGGTAAGACCTCCAAGCAGTTTGTGGACATGCCGAGCTGTGATTACATCTATAAGCTGTACCAATGTGATTACGACCCCGAGTTGAAAAAGCAGGATTGTTTTTACCCTTTCACCCCGGTGTCGGTGCATGTGGTGTATGTATCCAAGCCTGGAGATCCTACAGGCAACGACAACGATCACAACGGTACCTACACGGTGAGTTGGAACGCGGCGTCGGGGACGGTGGCTGACTACCGGTTGATCGAGACCTACAACGGAGCCGATACGACCTATACGACCAACGCATCCACCCGATCGAAGAGCTTTTCGAACCCCAAGGCGGACGGGCGGTATACCTACCGGGTCAAGGCGTGTAACGATGCGGGTTGCAGTGAGGCTACCTCGGGTTTGGTGGTGGATGTGTTGAAAAAACCTGGGCGGCCTGGAGCGATTGCCGGGGACGATGCGGATCACGACGGCGGCTATACATTGAGTTGGGCGGCGGCGTCAAACCGGGTGGACAAGTACGAGCTTTTGGAGCGGGTGACCGGCAGCAACAATT
>JBFFBT010000206.1:0-10747 GCA_041560255.1 Myxococcota bacterium
ACGAGCACGTCAAGTCGACTTCCGGCCGTAGGGTTTCTCTGGATCCGGACACGTCTACCTCGGAAGATTCGTTCCGAGCGGCCGAATCCGCCGCCGGCGGCATGCTGGAATTGGTCGAAGCGGTAGTTTCGGGCCGACACGAGAACGGGTATGCGTTGGTAAGACCCCCCGGCCACCATGCGGAACGAGCACGGGCCATGGGGTTTTGCCTGTTTAATAACGTAGCCGTGGCCGCCGAGCACGCCAGAACGATATTGGATCAAGAAAGAGTGTTGATTGTAGACTGGGATCTTCATCACGGCAATGGTACCATGCATAGCTTTTATGATCGTGCCGACGTCTTGTATTTCAGCACGCACCAATATCCGTATTACCCCGGTAGCGGTTCATTCGAGGAGGTTGGAGAAAAGGCTGGAAGAGGGTACACTGTCAATGTACCGCTGCCAACCGGCATGTCGGATATTGAGTATCGAGCGGTGTTCAGGGATGTCTTGGCTCCCATTGTCCGCCAGTTCGCACCCCGGCTCATTTTGGTCAGCACGGGTTTTGATACCTATATGTATGACCCCTTGGGGGGTATGCGGATGACCCCTGAGGGGTACGGCATGTTGACGGTGGATCTTATGGCGATGGCCCGCGAAACTGATAGCAAGCTCGCGTTTGTTTTGGAAGGAGGCTATCATCTGGAGGGGCTTGCAAAAGGAGTCGAGTTTACCATCCGGGCGCTTATGCATAGCTGGACGGCCTCGGCGTTCGATGGTGATGCGGATAAGGTCAAACCGGTTATCGATCAGGTGAAAAGAATGCATGCAGATTTTTGGAATTTCTCGGATTGATTTCAACACCCGAGGAGGGGACGATGAAAAAACCAACTGCGAAAGTCATCCATTATACCGAAGTTCCGTTGCAGGAGGTGGGATCACATGCCCCCGGGGCCGGCATACGTTGGGTGATTGACGAAGAACATGACGGTGCTCCGGTGTATGCATTGCGGGTTGTGGAGTTGACCCCGGGTGGACAAACACCGGATCATATCCATCCCTATGAACATGAGAATTTCGTCATCGAAGGTCGGGGCAAGGTGCAGATAGAAGATAAATCATATCCATTGCAGCCTGGAGATGTGGTGTTTGTTCCTGCGGGAATTCGGCATCATTACGAGAATGCTGCGGATGTGCCTTTTAAATTTCTGTGTGGTATTCCGGTATCGCATCTCATTTCAAAACAGTAAAATGGGTATGGCGCGGGTTAGTACCGATTGTTATAGTTGATGACGTTTTCAGGCGACATGTCGCGATTGATACAACGGACTTTTTTTTGCTGATTGGCGGAGGGATCGCGTGGACGAATTATCCCAGCATGAACAGGAAACCCAGATAGATCTTCGGGAGTACTGGAATAAAATCCTGAAGAGAAAATGGATCATATTGACTTCCTTCATTGTTGCAGTGGTGATCGTGGCTGTGTATACATTGAGGCAAACCAAGATATACGAGGCAAAATCGTCGGTTATCATCGAGCCTTACGCACCCCAGGTATTGGGCAACGTCCGGGAGGTCTACAATTTGGGGGCCGGAAGTTATTGGAGCAACAAGGAGTATTATGAAACCCAATACAACATCATTACAAGCCGGGTCGTGTCGCAAAAGGTGGTGCAGTTGCTCAGGCTCGAGAACAACAAAGAGTTTCTGGGTATCGATGCCTTGACTCCCGAAGAACAAAAGCAGGCTCTCGATGGCGAGATTGATTATGTGGAGATGGTGCGCAGATCTTTGGAGGTAGAGCCTTTGAAAGACAGCCGGGCCGTGTACATCAAGGCGCGACACCGATATCCTAAATGGGCGCAAAGGTTGGCCGACGCGGCGGTCAACGGATACATCGACTACAATCGTCAAACCCGCCAGCAAGTTTCCCAGGATGCGGCCGGATGGCTTGCCAGCCAAGCAACTGAGATCAAGACCCGGATGTACGAAAGCGAACAGCAATTGGTTGAATTTAAGAAGAAAAACCAAATGCTCTCCGTGTCGTTGGAGGATCGTCAAAACATCACATCCCAAAGATTGCAGGATCTCAACCAAACCCTGAACCGGGTCAAAGCGGAACGAATTACCCTGGAAGCCCGGCGTAAACAAATCCTCGATATTCGAGACGCCCGACTTCCGCTGGACGTCATCGATGAGGTTATCGACAACAAACTTATCCAGCAACTGAAAGAAACCTATTTCAACCTCAAGGAACAGCAGGCCGAGCTGAGCGAAAAATATCATTCTGCTTACCCGAAGGTAGTCTTGGTTGAAAAGAAGTTGAATCTCGTCAAGTCGAGCATGGATCAGGAAATCGGCAAGGTATTGTCCGGCCTGGAAACCGAGTACAAGACCAAGCTTGAAAACGAACGCTCTCTTCAGCGGGAGCTCGCCAAGGTAAAGGTCGAAGCCCAGGAAATCAACGAAAAAGAAGTGAATTACAACCGATTGAAACGGGTATCTGACAATTATTCTTCGCTCTACGACCTGGTTCTCAAACGTCAAAAAGAGGCGACTTTGGCATCGCACCAAGAGACCAACAACGTGTACAAACTGGATACAGCGGTGATGCCGAAATCTCCGGTTTATCCAAATGTCAGGTTGAATATATTGTTGGCGGCGGTGGTTGGATTGCTGGGAGGCATCGGATTGGTGTTTTTTTTAGAGTATCTGGACAATACCATCAAAAACCAGGAAGACGTTGAAAAATATCTGCAGGTTCCATTTTTGGGAGTTGTACCGAGCATCAAGCTCGAAGAGACTCCCGAGGGCAGAACCGCAGTATCGATGCGGGATCAGTATCTCATCGATCATCCCAAGAGCTCGGTGGCCGAGTGCTGCCGCACGGTGCGCACCAACTTGTTGTTCATGACACCTGAGGAACCGAGCCGAAAAATACTGGTTACGTCTGCAAGTCCGCAAGAGGGCAAAAGCACCATGGTCGTCAACCTGGGAATCATCATGGCCCAAAGCGGTACGAGGACGCTGTTGGTGGATACGGATATGCGGCGGCCCAGGTTGCATAAGTCTTTTGGTATCTCAGGCAATGTGGGCTTGACTACTGTGATATTGGGAGAGACGAGTATCGACGAAGGTTTACGGACTACCAAAGTGGCGAACCTGGATGTATTTCCCTGCGGACCGATTCCTCCCAATCCAACCGAGCTGTTTCATACCGATCGGTTTGCAAAGCTGGTCGAACAATTGTCCAAACGCTACGATCGCGTCATCTTCGACAGTCCTCCCATGATGATGGTGGCCGACCCGCTCATCCTTTCTCGTATGATGGATGGGGTGATCATGGTGCTCAAAGGTTCCGGCACAAACCGGGATGTGGCCAAACGTTCGCTCAAAAACCTCAGAGATGTCAATGCCAAGATATTGGGTGTGATCATCAATGACTTGGATCTGCATTCACGGGAATACGGATATTACTACTATCGACGTTACGGTTATTATTATGGAGAAAGAGAAGGTGGTGCGTCCGCGGGTTAGGGTGTCTGTATTCCGATAGGGAATGTGGGCATCGATTTTCATAGCATTGTTTGAAGGCGGTGTATGGAGTTGAAAAGACATGTTTTTGCCGGCGAAAGATATTTGCGATGATACCAGTCAAACAGAAGATCCAAACACGATACGATCGGAAGAAAAACAAGCCTGGTATGTCGTCCATACCCGCAGTCGGCATGAAAGGAAGGTGCGGCAGGAAATCGCCAATCTTTCCATGGAAGTTTTCTTTCCTGAGTACATCGCCTGGTCGAAAAGAAAGGATCGACGCAAACGCATTACCAAGGCTTTGTTTCCGGGCTATTTGTTTGTGCGTACGGTTCTCAATCCAGAAAACCGACTGGCGCTCATCAAAACTCCTTCACTGGTGCGTATTGTGGGTATCGGTAATGTACCGGTGCCCGTGCCTGAGTATCAGATAGAGTCTGTAAAAATATTACTCGGTAAGGGAGCGGATCTCACCCCGTGTTCCAACGTGACTCCGGGACAACTGGTTCAAGTCATTGAAGGTCCGCTGAGTGGAGTTGTGGGAGTGGTTGAGCAGACCAGAAAGCAAATCATCATCGTCAATATCGATTTGGTAGGTCGTTCAGTGGCCGCCCGACTGGACCAAGCGGTCTTGGTGCCGTATCTCGAAGGATAGCTCGAAGCCGTCTCTATATCTAGTAGATACTTGTAACCTAAGCAGGTCGGCTTTTAGAGTTAGAGAGGTTGTGGATACGTCATTCTTTTTCAATGATGGTAAACTCCACCCGGCGGTTGTTTTCGCGACCGGTAGGAGTCTTGTTGGAGTCGATGGGCTGGCTCTCTCCGAACCCTTTGGTTTGCAGGCGTTCGGGTTGGGTGCCGCGGTTGACCAGATAGGCTTTGACCGACTCGGCTCGTTTTTCACTCAATTGCTGGTTGAGCTTGTCGGCGCCCAGAGAATCGGTATGGCCTTCGATTTGAATTATCTTGATTTTTGGATTCACCTTTAAAATCTGGGCAACCTGATCCAACAGACCGAAAGAGTCTGGGAGAATATCGGCTTTGCCGGTAGCGAAGTGTACTTTCTGCAAGATTTCGATTTTTTCGTCTTTTACGAACACCACGACCTTACCCTCGTCCGGGCATCCGTCTTCGTCTTGGTATCCATTGATGACTTCGGCTTCATTTGGACATTTGTCGTTTGTGTCAGCCAGGCCGTCTTGATCGTTATCGGGATCCGGGCATCCGTCTTCGTCTTCAAATCCGTCTTTATCTTCCGGTTCGTCGGGACATTGATCGAGGTTGTCGGTAATCGTATCTTTATCGGCATCGCCCCACGGACAACCCTGGTTGTCTTTGGGTCCGGGCTTTTGCGGGCATTTGTCCAGATTATCGGTGGTTCCGTCTTCGTCTGCATCGCCCCAAGGGCAACCTCGGTTTTCCACCGGCCCCATTTTGGAGGGACACTGATCTTCGTTGTCCAACAATCCGTCGGAGTCTTTGTCTTGCCAGGGACATCCTAGATTTTCCTTGGGCCCGGGCTCGGTTGGACAGCCGTCGTCCAAATCACTGATGCCGTCATTGTCTTTGTCGTGATCTCGGGGTGACCACATGAGTCCCATGAATATTCGGTAGTTCGGGGTTCCCCATCCCTTGAGGATGCCGGTTGCACCACCGGCGGTGAAAATAAGATCATGGGGTGCGAAAACCCGCAATCCCAATACCGCTTCCATGGGGGTTTCTTTGGGTGGATTTTCAAACAAGTTGGCGGTTCTGCCACCACCCATCAACTCGCCAGAAAGCATCCATTTTTCAGTAAAGATCACACCGGCTCCAACGCGGTAGAAGGCTTCATGACCGACCTCGAGATCCGCATAACCCGAGTTTTCTTGCAGCAATGCTCCCAGGTTGGCCGCCAGAAGGAGTCTGTTGTCGAGCAATTTGACCGAGGCCGCAAGAGTCGGGCCGGCGGTCAAGCCTTTGTTGCCGTAAAATGATTCCTCATCACCCGAAGGCAGGGTTACCGGAACCATCAATCCCAGGGAAAACCCGGACAGAGCCCTTAATATGGTCAATTTGGGAACGAACCGGATATCCCCCAGCACGGCTCCTGCCAGTTTCACAGATTCGCCGGTATCTTGATCCAACAACGAACCATCCTGGTAAAAAACCGCCGGGATATCGACGCCCAGGGTCAACCAATTCGTCACACCCGTTGAAAACCGTACGTTTCCAGCCAATCTATCCGATATGAGCTCGCGTATTATTGTATCTCCCGAGCTTAGCACCAAGGGTTTCTTGGCGTAGTGGAGATACAATCCCAAGTTGAGGTTGCCCTTATCTTCGCCCCGCCCGGCTTCGGTGACGATCAACCCCTGACTGTCCAGGGACGGTTTGAACCGCTCGGTATCCAGGCCGTCACCGATGTTTTGGGAGTATACCTGACTGTTGAACGAGACAATATAAACAACGACGAAAATAAAAACGATCCCCCTTCTCATGCTTGAGCTCCTTGTGATGGTTTCTCGAATCAAGCCCCTTTTTGTATATATGAAGCATTTTAAAACTTTAGCTTCATATACACTGTTCCAGGCTCCCAATGCAAAATCATTGTTTCGCGAAGGTGACGACATCGAAATCTTAGGTTGTTTGAATCAGATTTTACTTGAGAAAAGAAAGGCAGTCAAATAATGGAAAAAAACCCCCCTCCATCACATTTTCGATCCAATTCTTTCATGATACGGCTCAAACATCATCTTCATCGTCATTGAAACCCACTTTCTCGCGCTCATATATGGGACCCCCTTTCCATAAGGATAATGCCTCCATGTCGATATGAAAGAACCGACGTACTAAACATCAAAATACATCATCAAAGTATGGCTTTCGTCAAGAGTATAATGCAATGCGGGTGCCAAGCATTGTGGTTTTTATAAATAACTTGATTTAATAGAAGTTTTTCGAAGAAGGGCTCGGGTGGTTTCCAAAAGTAGTCTCGGTGTATGGAACCATGAGGGTTGCAAACCGAATAACATGTTGAAATATAAAGATTATTTTGTAAACATTTATGTTCTGTCCGCACCCTCAAGGTGCTATCTCGGTGGTTTGCCGGGATGGGTGTCTGGGGCCGGAGCGATTATCCATCGTTGGGGCCTTTGTATTCGGTGCGCTTGATGCCCAGTTTCTTTGCTTTCTCGGCAAATTTCTGCCTGGAGATGCCGGCGTTTTTGGCTGCCAGCGCCACTTTACCTTTTGAGCGTTCAAGATGGTACTGGATATATTTTTTTTCGGCAAAGCTCAGCATTTTCTTCCGGTAATCCCTCCAGGGTTGCTCCAGGTCGACACTCTGGGGTGTGGGTTCGGACGCTTTGGGCGCCTGTCTTGTATTTGTCGGGGCTGGATCGATGCGCAATGTGTTGAGGGTGTTGCCTTTGGTTTTGAGCAGGCTGGCGGAGAGCACATGTCGCAATTGGCGCACGTTTCCGGGCCAATCGTAACCGATAAGCTGCTCAAATGCTTTGGGCCCGAAGATCTCGACGCTTTTTTTGTAGCGTTCATTGAGCTCTTCGAGCAGCTCCATTGCCAGTGGAACCAGGTCTTCTTTACGTTCGCGCAATGGAGGCACCACGATCTCGTGCACCTGCAATCGGTAGTACAGATCTTCACGAAACAGGCCTTGCTCCACCATATCCCGAAGATGGCGGTTCGTGGCCGCGATCACCCATGCGTTGGATTTAAATTCTGTATCGCCGCCGACTTTTTCATAGGTGCCCGTCCCGAGAAATCGCAGCAACATGAGTTGGTTTTCGGGAGATAGATCACCGACTTCATCGAGAAACAACACCCCGTCTCGAGCTCTTTCCAGGTATCCGGTACGATTGGTTTTGGCGTCGGTAAACGAGCCCTTTATATGTCCGAACAGATCACTGCTGGCCATGCTTGTCTGCAGACTGGCGCAATCGACCCGCACGAATTCATGCTTGCAGCGTTTGCTGATGCGGTGCATTTCCATGGCCAACCAATCCTTACCCGCGCCGGTCTCCCCGGTGATGAGCACGGTGGCTTCCACCCGGGCGAGCTCCATCATTTCCTCCACAACTTCCAACATGGGCTTGCTTTGGGCGATCAAATTGGGGGTTCCCATCAGCTGGCTCGGTGTGCCGCGCATTTCGAGTCTGGAGGCATGCAACAGTCTGGATACGACCGAAATCAATCTCTCGGGATCCAAAGGCCTTTTTATAATTTCGTAGGGGCCCCAGGATTGTGCGTCCTGCTTGAGGATGTCTGCAGGATCCTCACAGATGATGATCATGGGCAGGTTGCCCCCGCTTCTGCGGGCCTGATCCAGGGTGTTTTCTGTGGAGCCCAAAACTGCAACCACCATATCGGCATTTCTTTCCTGGTTCAGGTTGGTTCGATCTTTGTCAAATTCGCTCGCTACGCGATAACGCCTTTTTTCTAAGACCGCTTTGACCAAATCATTGAGGTTGCTGTCTTTGATAAACAATCGAATGATGGGCTCGTCTCCTGATGCAGAGCGAACGATGTTGCGCAAACGTTCTCTTTCCCTAGGGGGGACTTCGATAAATTGCACCGCCACACCGATCATATCGCTGTTTTCTCTACGGTAGGCCCGGACCACTTCGCCCTTGAGCAAGAGCAGTTGATCCGAAGGATACTCTCTGAGGACTATCGGAATGGTGGATCCGACTTGGTATTCGATGTTGGATTCGAAGTACATGCCCGACTCGCTGATGTTGATGTCTTTCTTGTCGAGCCTGGAATGAGTGTCGATGACCCGCACGTCCATGTCTACCTGCGCTCTGGGATGCCTTCGTTTGTCATGGTTGGATCGTGCCATGGTTTTTCTCCTCCTCCTGCTCAATTGTACCCGACTCCAAGGTTTTCGTCATCTCGTGTTCTTATTTTTCGTGTTCGGTTCGGGGTAGCCATTCGGTAGCTAGTGGTTTCCTGAAAGCATACGGCCGGGGATCTTTTATAGTGAAAGGTCTTCGGGTTGGACGCTGGTGGTCAACTCGATCCAGGTGGGTTGGTCGGAAGGAAGGCTGCCTGCCGGAATGATCACAATTCCGGGAGGTAGTTCTTTTTCCAGGTACACTGTGAGTCTGATCGTTAGGTTTTGGGCGTGTATCTCGACCGATCGACCCGGAAGAAGCCCCAAATTTTTCGCGTCGTTTGGATTCATGCCCAGGCTTTTTAGCGGTGTACGCTCGGATACCAGGGTGGCGTATGCGCTGAGCTCTTCAGAACCAAACACGTGATGTTTCGATACTGCCAAATATTTGGGTTGCAGAGGGATGAAAGATTCGGAGGGCGGACTGAAATATTTGGTTTTTCGGGTTTCTTGGGGTGGTATGAGATGGACCGAGGTGGATTGGTTCGCGGGGATATCGCTTTTGGAATATGGCCGTACAAACAAAGCTTGTACCGAGTTCCAACCGGGTTTCCAGTATCGGGGATTCAGCTCTTTTGGAGGTGTCTTTTGGTATCCCTCCATGGAAAAACACAATGGAGATTCCGAGTCCTCGGGGGGTTGGATCTCGCTTACATTTTGGTGTGCCTGGATGGCGGTGCGTCCCGAATAACGGTGTGACTGCCGGGCGACTTTTTTCCCTTTGATCCGGTATGAAGCCGGCCAGGCAGCCTGAAGAACCGGTTGCATATTGGGGAGCTCTTCGAGCATGGTCTTGTGGATGCTCTCCAGGTTTGAAAAGCGAGTGGCATTCTCGTCGCCGAGGTCTTGGAGCAGGTTTCCGATCCAGCGCCAGGCCGGCAGCACTTCGTTGTTTGGGTGCCGGGCCTCAAAAAACCTTTGGGCGCGGGATTCATAGTTGATGAATGTTCCGGAGGATTCTGCAGGGTTTGCAGATGCAAGCAGCAGGTGTGCATCCAAAGCGGTCGGATGTATCAAGTGATCGACAAGCACCACCTTTGCGGCTTTTGAGATCAGGCGATGTGCGTCGGCCGGTCCGAGTTGACGGTGAAGATCGTTTTCCAGGACAACCAATGTATCCGCCCGCCCGCTTTCAAAAAGCTCGAATATGGATGAAAGATCCAAATCGGACAGCACTGCCGTTCCCAAGCTATTGGCGCAGGTCGATGTGAGGCAGAGATTGGTTTTTCGATCGTTGTTCGACAAGGACGAAGCCAGATTGACGGCCGCTTGAATGATGGCGCTGGATGCGCAGCTCGTCGAGGCTGCAATTATCGGACGTCGGCAGTGCTGTAGGGTATCGGCCAGATGCTGTGCGAGGATACGGGTGTCGGGCGGCAACCCTTGGACCGAGGGGGCCTGGGGATCCAGCGCGTGTGCCACTGCAAATCCTAGACGCGCCACGTCGACGGGCGCCGCCCGGTAGCGGACCGAAGCGATCGGATCCAACCAAGTGGGAGCGCTCGAAGCAATGATCAGGTTGCTTTTTTCGGATTGTTCCAGAAGCCGGATGCACGCATCATCCCACTCGGGGATGTCGGCCTGGCGAGCTTTTTGCTTGGCGGGATTGCGGCCGGCCTGGCGTATCGCGAACGCCAGCATGGGAGCGCTCTGGTCGAGGTTGTCTCCCAACACAAAGATTGCATCAGCCTCGGATACCTCTTGCAAGGATGGCGCCCGGACGGCGTTTGCTCTAAGCAAGGTAAGGTAGGTTTTCATCAAGTCGGACTCGAGTGTGTTCATGCCGTTTGAAAATCGGTCCGCCCCCACCAAGTTTCGAAGGGCGTAATTGGATTCTAGAGAGGCCCGGGGCGATCCCACCCCGACCAGACGTGATCGATGATGACAATGTTTTTTGAAAAGCGACAGGGCTTCATCCATGCTCACCGGTTGGGTGATATTTTTTTCAGGGTCTTGCATGGACGAATTCTGGATACGTTTATCGCTGTGGATGTAGCCGTGTCCGAATCTGCCTCGATCGCAAAGGAAGTGCCCGTTGATTTCAGGATGGTATCGATTGAGCACCCTTCGAATGGTTGCATATCGTTCTCCCAATAGAGTATTGCATCCCAGTGAACAGTGCGGGCATATGGATGGCGTGGTTTGCAGATCCCACTTGCGGGTCGGGTGGGGATTTGCTCCGGCATCCGTGAAGACACCGGTCGGACAAACCTCAACGAGGTTTCCCGCGTATGGGCTTTCCAGATCCCCGTCTTTGTATCGGCCGAAATAGGTACGGTTGCGCGAACCCAAAGCGGCCAAATCCCTGCCTCCGGCCAGATCGCGGTAAAACCGC
>JBFFBT010000207.1:0-10710 GCA_041560255.1 Myxococcota bacterium
CACCATATCTTCCATATGCTGCTCGTTGAGTGCAGCTACTTCAAACAACAATGTAAGGATCTCTTCGGGATTATCGTGCGCCTTGATCCGCAACTGAAGTATTTCGACCAAAGACCGATAATCGGAACGACTACGATACCAATCCTCGAGATATTTGAGAGTCACCAAATCTTTTGGATCAATGGCAACCACGGCTCTGAGTTGCAATAGAGCTTTTTGCGGGTCCTCCAATCTATCGGTATACAGATTTGCAAGTCTACGACGAAGAGTGAGCAAAACTTTCTTGTCACTGATACCATCCAAGCTGGTATTGTAGATGGAAGCGAGCGCCTGATAGTCGGAAGCAACTTCCGCCATCTTCTCCAACTTCAATCTCAGATCCTCATCTTTCGGGTCCACCTGATAGGCTTTGCCCAAGCTCTGTAATGCCGCTTCAGGTTTGGACAAATGCAATACGTACACATCCGCCATCTGAACCAAGGCGGTCTTTTTATCCCTAGGATGGCTTACGGACTGCTCGATGACCGCGAGCACCGCCACCAAGCGGCTCCAGTCCTCGGAAACTTCGAGAGGTTTTACCAAAAGCGGCGCGACCGCCTGCCTGGACTCTCCTCGGTCAAACATGTCCGTCAACGCCTGAATCGACTGGGCATGAGACGGCTCGCGTCGAAGAACCGAAGCGTAATATCCGACTGCGTCCTCAGGTTGGCCCAAGTGGCTGCGTGATAATTCTGCCAACCTGAATTCAAGCGATACCAACTCACTCGATCCGGCTCGATCGACCAGCGCCAACAATACTTCTTTGAGATCTTCCCAGCGGTTTTCTTTTTGGAGCAGGCGATCCAGCAGTTTCAAAGTCGCCAAATCTCCGGGATCCAAAGCAAGCATTTCCCGATAAGTCTCGATGGCGCCGTCATTATGACCCAGGCGCTCCTCCATGATCTCAGCGGCCTCTTGGTACAGATCTTTTTTCTTCTCCGTGTCCTGCTCCAACTCAGCCATATTGCGTAAAACTCCGACGAGCTCGGAGTAGGATTCGTGCTCACGATAGAGTCGCTCGAGCGCTTTGAGCGCCTCGTGATCTTCCGGATCCGCAGCCAGAACCTGCCTCCAGTGGGACACAGCTTCGTTTTTTTCACCCAGTTGGCCTTCCTTCAACTGAGCAAGCCTTCTGCGCAAGCGGGCGGAAACTTCCGCATCGGCGACTTTGGTCATGGCCTCTTCATAGGCCTTGGCAAGCTCCTTATACAATCCGGTATGTTGCGCCAACCTCTCGAGATCTAGGCGCAGGCTTTCATCTTCGGGCACTTCTCCAAATGCCCGCAATGCAACCTTGAGGGCGGGTCGAGGTTGTTTGAGGTGCTCTTCCATGATCTCCATCAAATTGCGGTATACCTGCATGCGTTTGTCGGGTCTCCTTAGAGTAGGTAGTCTAACCTCCAAGATGGCAACCAACTTTTTATGCTCTTCCAACTCCCTATAGATAGGTTCAAGCATTTCCGCCGCTTTCTGGCGGGTTTTCTCTTCCACCAGCAGACCTTCAAGCACCGGTACGATCTCTGCCTTATCGGTTGTATCCCGGAGCATGTCCTGCAAAACTGCAATACCTCCATCCGAATCACCGATTTTATGCAGCTTTAAATTCGCCAACCGCATGGAAAGCTCTTGGACGATTTTTTCTGAACCGTCTTCAACCGGCTGTCGTTGCACCAATTCGATCTGTTTTTTGATGATCTTTTCGAGATCCGACCACCGCTCTCGTTCGGTAAACAAATTATCCATGAGCTTCAAAGCTCTACGATCGGCAGGATCGAGCATCAGGATTTCGTCATACACCAACACCGCACCATCAATATCCTCGATACCTTCCGAAAGACAAGCCGCGGTCCTGAACAAGATATCCTTTTTTTGATCGAGATCGGATGTAATTTCAGCTTGTTTTTTATAGATCCTCACCAACGAATTAAAATCGCCTTCCTCACGATACAACCGTTCCAAAGCATGCAGAACCTCTCGGTCGGAAGCATCGGTCTCCAAAAGCCGTTCCCATTGTTCGATAGCGTCTTTTCGCTTGGTCCGATCTCTTTCATGAATGCGTGCGATGTTTTTTCTAAGTTTCACCGCCAAATCCGAGCTGGGGTGCCGATCGGCCACTTCAAGGTACACCGCGACCAGCTCATCCAAAAGATCTGCATTTTCGGCCAACCGCTGCATATCTTTTTGGATGCCTTCGTCTTCCGGCTCCTCTTTGAAAGCCCGGGTAGCCATTTGAAAAGCGAGGTGTTTTTCGTTTATCCGGTTTTCGTAGATTTCCATCAACTGGGTAATGAACTTCATACGCTGTTTCGAATCCACCACCGCCGAAAGTCTAAGCTCCAACACCGCGGCGAGCTTTCTCCATTCGGACAAAGAGCGGTATACAGATTCGAGCAACTCGGCTACCGGCTGACGGCATCGCTCGTCTCGAAGCAGCTTTTCCAAGCTCGCTATGGTTTCGGGGTGATTGGGTTTCAGCTTGAGCACTTCCGCATAGACTTCAATCGCCTTGCGAGGTTGATCCAATGTATTGGATAGCAGCTCCGCCAGACGACTGTTGTAATCGATGACTCCAAGCACGTTTTTCGACAGCTTGGCGAGCCGGGGCAACAACTCGACTTGATCTTTCCAGCGCTTGGTCAGTCCGTACAGTCGATCCAATTGCTTGGCCACCTGAAGGTTGTCGGGCTCGGCGGAAAAAATCTTTTCGTACATCGAAACGGCGCCGTTGAGGTTATTGAGTTGTTGTTCTTGAATCTGCGCGGCTTCAAAAAGCAGATCTCTTTTCTTTTCCTGGTCTTCAACAATATCCACTTTACGGCCCAACACCCAGGCGAGATCCTGCAAAGCGCCGGCATCCCGGTAGAGCTCTTCGAGCCAAAGCAAGGCTTCTGTGTGTTTTGGATCCACATCCAGCAGTCTTCGAAGCGACGCAGAAGCCAGATCGGCTCGTTGCAATCTTTTCGCGTAAAGCTGGGCCAGTTTCTCCAACAATCCGACCCGTTGTTGGGCTTGTTGTTGGGTGCTGACCGCGTCTTCCAACACCGCCGCAAGTTGTTCGTATGCGCCGATTTTTTCAGCGAGCTTTTCCAACGACTCCAGAAGCCCCGGATCCGAGCTGTCTACAAAGAAAGCTCTTCGAAGGACGGAAAAAGCCCGATCGGGTTGCTGCAACCGATTTTCATAACTCTCGGCCGCACGGCGCAGGCATTGAACTTTTTCCAACGGATCATTGAGCAACTCGGCTCGAACTTCCAAGGTTCGGACCAATCTGGGCCAGTCGTTTTTCTTTTCGTACACCGGAAGCAACGTCTCGGCCGCATACGCAGCGCTCTCCGGGCGTCCTAACAAAGATTCCAGAGCCTGCACCGCCCTGGCGTCGTCCGGGTGATCGACAAGCAACTGTTTATAGTGATCGACTGCGTGTTGTCGATCTTCGGCTCGCTCGGCCCTTACCCGGCCCAAGCGCAACCGCAATTCGGTGGCTTGTTCTTCTGAAGACAGCGCGATTTCACGTTCGAGCACTTCGGCCAGCTCTGCAAAGCGGCCTTCTTTTTCCAACAACTCGTCCAAGCGTCCCAACATATCGAGATCATCACCCATAACAGCAAGTGATTGCGTCAATATTTCTATGGCCTGCGGCCTGTCATGCAACCCTGATTCGGTTGCCCAGACAAGCTCTTGCAACCAGGATTTTTTGGTTTGTTGCTCGGTTTCCATATCCAATAGGGCCTTTACGACTCCCACATACTCTTCCCATTGCCCTGCGGCTCTCAACAGCTTTGCCAAGTTGTGCAATGCCTGACCATGCGTCGGGTCATCTTCAACCATCCTTCGATAACTTCGAATGGCCTGCAAAGGGCGGTTGAGCTTTTCCTGATACAGCTCGCCCAAATATGAGTTCAGCGATATCCGCAGTTGTTTGTCTTCAGTATTTCGAACGGCTTGCTCGAAAAATCCGGATAACATTTCTTGCTGGCCGGTCTGCTCGGCCAATTTAATCAAGACATCCTTGAGCGAAGCTTGTTCGGGTATTTCCACAAAGGCACGACCGTAGGCCGAAAACGCCAGCTCCTTTTGCTCGAGTTGCTCTTCGTATACCTGTGCAATCCGCTCGAGCAACTCGACCCGTTCTTTCACTGCCTCGCAAGCTTCCAAGCGAATCTCCAACATTTCGATATGCCGTCTCCACTCTCCCGCCAAAGCGTAATACGGCTGAAGGATCTCTGCCACCCTGACCTGGCTTACATTTCTTCCCCGTAACCGCTCGAGCACCCGAACAGCGCCCTCGGCAGTTTGCGGATCGATTTGATCGACAGATAGGATCTGATTGCACAATATGAGTGCTTTTTCGGTGTTGTTGAGGCGATGTTCATAAATGCTTGCCAACCGGTATTTCGTTTTCGCCTGCCTCATGGGTTCGGAAGTCGCGTTCAAGCTTTCTTCCCAAGCGCGTACCGCTTCCTGCCAATGACCCTCGCGTTCATAGAGCTCGGCGGTCTTCTCGAGCGCATCCACATCCTTCTCATCCAATGACAAGATCTCTCGGTATACTCCAATGGCCTGGTTGGAATCCGCCATTCGGTTGTCGTAAATGTCCGCAAGCTTGAATAAAAGCTCTTTTTTCTTCTGTTTGTCCCGCACCGCCTTGACTTGTTGCCGATAAATCGATACGAGCTCCAAGCTGCCGCCCGAAGCAGCTTGAAGCTTCTCGAGTGCATCCAACGCCGTCATGTTTTTGGGATCTTGATCCAATATCTTTTGATACACTTTGAGCGCTTCCTGGCGACTGTCGAGGTTGTCTAAATATATAGAAGCAAGAATCTCCATTAACTCCAAAAGGCGCTTTTTTTTCAAACCACCCATACCAACGAGGGTTTTGAGCACATCCGCAAGCTCCCGGTAATACCCGGTCTGTTTTCCCAAGTCGAGGACATCCTGCAAGATACCGCTTTTTTCGGGCTCCAGCGAAAAGAGAGCTATGGCTGTTTTAAACGCCGATACAGAATCTCCACGGTGAACCTTATGAATCTCGAGCTGTTCTTGAAGCAGGTTACCGCGGGTTTTATCATCCCTGGCATGCATGAGCTGGACGTCCAAACAACCCACCAAGCCATCCCACTCTTGGCTCTTTCGATATATTTTCGCCAACGACAAGGCGGCCTGCAGGTTGTCCGATGAGATTCTGAACACTTCTTGGTATACAAACTTGGCCGCCTGAGGATCTTTTAATTTTTCCTCGGTAATCCGAGCGACTTTGAGCAACGCCTGGGCCCGTTCGAGCGAATCGGACTCTCTTTCTGCTTGCACGCGCAGCAACTTGACCAACTCGGCCCACTGACCCTGCTCTTGATGATACTCCATGAGAGATATCAGCGCGGTAGGATGATCCGGATCGGTCTCCACAATGCGTCGATAGGCCGTGCAAGCGGTTTTTTTATCATTGAGGTAGACGGTGGCCAACATCGCCATGCGCTCGAGCAACATGACGGAAGTTTTCGTATCCCGGCTACGTTCTATCATTTCCTGCATACGAGCCAGAAGCTCATCAGGGAGATTTTTTTCGAGATAAAACCGCTGCAACAAATCCAACACCCGGGTGTTTCCGGGTTGCATCAAGAGACACTTGTTGAGATTTTCTTTTACCTGGTTTTCGTATCCACCTTGTAGAAAATATATTTCCGCCACCCGTCGATACAGCCGTACAGCCCGGTTTTTATCTGGGGATTCGACCGCTTCCAACCGTAGGCGCTTGACCCGCTTTTCCCAATCACGTTTGTACTCATCAAGAACTACAAGGAGTTTTTCGGCCGCAGATGGATCCGCAAGAAGACCTTTGGCCCTATCGAGACACACCTTGCAGATATCTTCAAAAAGAGGCTCTTCCAAAAGCTCTTGTCCCAGCTCCAGATATTTATACCCCAAAGCGTCCGCCGGCAGCTTGGCCTCTTTGTCCTGCTGTTGCAACAACTCGAGAGCTCTCTGGTAATATCCCATATCCCGGTACATCAGGCTGAGTGATTCCAGCACATCCTCACGACCGGGATCATTGCTCAAAGCATGTCTCCAGGCCACCATGGCCCGATCCCGGCGTTTGAGCTTATTGAGATACAACTCCCCCATCCGGTTGAAAATTTCTGCCCGCTGCTTGGTATTTTTGGTAATCCCGGACAGTCTTTCCAAAACCTCGACCAACTTGCTCCAGTCCGCGCGTTTGGTGTATATCTCTTCCATCCCCGTCAGAGCAAATCGGTTTTCCGGATCGATATCCAGGATTCTTCGGAAATAGAGCAACGCTTTCGTCAAATCTCCGGCTTTGTTCTGCCATACCAACGCGCATTTTTCGAGATAAGGCAGGTGATCAGAAGGGTTGTCCAAAAAACGAAACCGGTTTTCGTACAGATCGACCAGTTCCGCCCATCGATCAGTGCCGGTGTAGATTTCTTCGAGTGCCGTAAAGGCCGGAACGTCGGTAGGATTGGACTTGAGAATTTCTCGATAGTCGCGGATCTGTTCTTCCATCACGCCGTGTACTCCCGGTTAGAGTTCTGCTCAATAAAGTCAGGCACACCCATTGTGAAACACTCGAAGCTTGAGCCCCGAGATCGAAAAGATAAGTCTAGCTTTTTACCACCGATTACACCGAAACACCCTAAAATATACTTCAAAACACAGGAGAAATCAAAATTTTAGCGCATATCAAATCTTAGGCCATAGTGACCACACAAGGGTACCGACATCTTTTGTCCGCCCGATACCGCTCAACCCCGGGCTGGAAAAATCCGATACGCAATCACGAAATCAACGACTCTACAAAGCTTTGGGTGATTTTTTGATCGCTCGAATGAGCTTTTTGATGTGGGTGACCTTGGGATTGATGAGCTGAATCCCCATCCCACTGGGTGTGGTGCCCGACGCGGACATCCGGGTCCAACGGACTATTCCTTTGAAATGAAAGGGTTTCTTCTCATCGGGCAGATGCGTGATAATTTCGATCTCACTGCCTTCGGGCAGCGGATTTTTGGACATGATAAAAAGACCGTTGTTCGATAAGTTGAGCACATATGCCGTGGTGAAAATGTATTTGGTGCGCATATCGACGGTAAGACTTGCCTCGATACGCGGAAACTGTCTTTTCTCGGGCCAATCACCAGCCTCACCATGGCTGTACATGATACGAATCTCCTCTATGATTATGGCAAGCAAGCCCCCAAAGTATACAACTCTTCATGATTCGCTCAACCGGCAATGGTTTGACTCTCTATTTTTGACCCTCAATGTGTACCATCCAATCACTATGCTGGCAAGTTATTGTTGTTGCATCCAAGCTCGGCATACGGGTGTAGCTGCCGGATATCCGAGCTCACATCCACGCTGATGTTTTTGGCCGCATCGATAATCTCGGGCGGGGCCTTTTTCCCGGGTTTACCCGAATACAAAAAGCTCAAATTGATAAATGCAAGCGACGTAATGGACACGGAACGTCGTATGACCCCTGTGTCGTTGTGCTTCACCTCATCAAAATATACCTTGCGCTCGTCGGGAGGCTTCAACCCGTACGTATTCCAACCGGCACCCACAAAACCCCTTTGGCGGCATAAATCTAGAAACCTCTCCCAAACCCCATCCAACAAGATCAACATATCCGGGTTTTCTTGCGGTTTGATAGACGCAAACGGTTCCGATTTTTGTATGGGATTTGGGGATGTATCCAAAACAGCGTTTTTTTCTATCGATTTTTCATGGTGATTTGATTCGGCTTCTTGATCCATACAAATTGCCTCGGATTTTTTGTCCTCTAACCCGGCGGTATTTGGTTTTTGGTTCAATCCATCTACATTACGCTCGACCAATCCAAATTTGATTTCTTTTGAAACTGGTTTTGCCCGGTTTTCTACATTGATCATTTCATCTTCAAAACCGTCTGCCTTCGATCCACTGTACTCCGGCACGACATTTTTTAGCTCATTGCGTATTTTTGTAATCCCACCGTTTTGGACCGAATCCAACAATCGCACGATTTGCTTTTCTATATCTTCTAACGGGCATGGGGCGAGCTTTCCGATAAATATTTTGGGGTGCCTGGTTTTACTCATTTTTTCGGCATCGAATCCCAGCTCCTCGAAAAGTTTTTCACCCGGCCTCACCCCGGTAAAAACGATTTCGATATCCTCATTTGGTTTAAATCCCGACAGGGTTATCAGGTCGGTCGCCAGATCGACGATTTTAACCGGACGTCCCATGTCCAATGCAAATATCTCACCACCCTCCCCCATGGCGCCGGCCTGCATCACCAACTGACAAGCCTCGGGTATGGTCATAAAATACCGCAGCATCTCCGGGTGGGTCACCGTCACAGGTCCACCCTTGGCGATTTGCTGTTTGAAAATAGGGATCACCGATCCGGTGCTGCCCAAGACATTGCCGAACCGCACCGCGGTATATTTCGTCCGGCTGCAACATGATTTTGCCTGCACATACATTTCGCTTACCCGCTTGGTCGCCCCCATCACCGATGTCGGGTTGACGGCTTTATCCGTGGAGATAAACACAAATGCCTTTGTTCCATACATATCCGCCAGATCCGCTACCGTTTTTGTCCCGATGATATTGTTTTTTATGGCTTCACCGGGGTTTGCCTCCATCAACGGGACATGTTTGTGGGCAGCGGCGTGAAAAATCACCTCCGGCCTATGCAGGGTAAATACATCCCGCATCCGCTGTCCGTCGTTGACGTCTCCGATAACCGGCTCGATGTCGATATTTTTATTTGATTGTTGCAGCTCCGCATATATCTCAAACATACTCGGCTCGGCCTGCTCGACCAACACAAGCTTTTCGGGTATATACCGGGCTATCTGCCGACATAGCTCCGACCCGATGCTGCCGCCCGCGCCTGTGACCATAACCACTTTATCGCTCACAAACCGGCTTATAAGACCCTCGTCGAGCTCCACCTGCTTTCTCCCCAAAAGGTCTTCTATGGCCACATCTCGGATTTGACTCAAGGTTACTTTGCCATCAATGAGCTGATCAAACCCCGGGATGGTCCTTGGTCGCACATTGGCTACCTTACATACATCCACAATGCGGCGTATGGCCTCTCCCGATGCGGTCGGTATAGCGATAATCACCTCGTCAATCCCATATCGAGCCACAAAATCACCCAAATAGTTGACCGAACCCATGACCTTGATATCGTGGATGCGTAATCCTCGTTTGGCCGGATTGTCGTCCAAAAATCCGACCACCTCGTATCGATCCCGATGCAATCTCAAAAGCTCCCTTACCAGAGTCTCTCCCGCGTCGCCTGCGCCGATAATTGCCACTCTTTTTATCTTACCGTTGTCTATCTCCTGATTGGATGTCAACAGCTCCCGCATGGCGCGCAATCCGAACCGAAGCCCGCCTATGAGCATAATCGATCCAAACCAATCGATGACGATAATCGATCTCGGCATATCCCGTATACCCAACAAAACCACCACCACCACAAACGCTAGGGTCGCCAATGTCATAGATTTTAATATATCAACCAGGTCGATGATGCCTGCGTATTTCAACACCCCTCCATACAATCCAAACACCTGCCCGGCAAAAGTACGTATGACCACCATCAACGTAAGCCCCATCAAGATTGTCTTGGCATATTGACTCGGTATCGAAAAATCAAACCGCAACAAAAAAGCGCCGAAAAATGCGACGGCATACAGCACAATGTGCGCGAGCAGCACCATCAACCGCCGTATACGTAGTCGTCTTCTAAGAATACCCATCAACGTGTGTATCACTCTCATCCCCCTTACCACCAAACCAATAATCCAATTCGTCACGCGCTCTAAGCTTTAGATACCATGCTGCGAATTTTATCCCAGGCACAAATCCATCTATGAGAGGAAGTCCTACCAACAACTCTCGTACCCTATTGTTGGTAGTATAACGTAAAAACCCACTATATCTATATGGGTTTCTCTTGCTTCTTACCGGTTGCATCGACACAAACAAATCCAACCATTTTTTTCTTATCGTCGATGGCTTTAATGACTCTACAACCCATTCTGGAACATCTGCCCCGACAGATTGCTTTGCTATCATCAGAAAATAGTATCCAGCTACCGACGCATTTGCCTTTTTTGTTATTTCGATCACCTTCTTCCAGTTTATATTAAATTTTTCTATCATTATTTTTGTATCAATAATCGAAAAATATGTAGTAACGAATAGATCCTTCACGCTATGTATAAACATATGTACTAACATATCTTCTGGTGTCATCATTCTCATTCTTGATCCAAATGGTAATTCTATTCTACTTTTTTGTCTCATTCTTTTTATCAACTCATCTTTATACATTGATCTATTCCAGATTTGCTCATAATCAACATTGTATCTTTCTTTTTGACAAAATGCTTCATGTATTTCAACATATGATCCAGTTATGTTGTTTTTTTTATATTTATACGTACGTTCAAAATTTACTTTTTCCGTAACTTTACGATTATTAGGTATTTTTTTTATTTTTTCATATCCTGCCTTTATCATAGCTCTTTCTGTTTTATCTAAATTACCTGGTCTTACAAGAATATCTATATCAGCAGCAGGACGCATTATTGGATCTCTGTAAAGAATGTATCGAAACAGCGCTCCTTTAATTGGTATATACTCTATTTTCGC
>JBFFBT010000208.1:0-10642 GCA_041560255.1 Myxococcota bacterium
CGGGATTTAACTTTTTGTGGCTTTTGGAAACAATGTCATTCTGGCATGCTTTAAGCCGGAATCTATAATTTTAACAACGGATCCTGGATAGAATCTATCCAGGATGACGGCATTTTATGCAACAGGCGAGTAGACAAGAGCATGAGTGCATGGAAATCTGAATAGCTTGGAATAATGTAAGCCGCCGTACGTGTTGTGTTGGAAAGAGTGCATATGGGGATGGCATTCGAGGTTTCCGAGTGAATTTCATGTTATATTGTTTTTTGTCGATAATTCCAAATGATATATTGAAACTATTTGCATGATTTTCACATGGTTTGTGGTTGAGGGTTTTGGGATTCGATACTTGTAAAGTGTGAATATATCAATCGGCTGGTGCTTTCTTTTGAGAATTTCATTTCAAATGATTTGGCAACCGGCAACTGAGTGATGAAAATAGGTTTTTGAGAAAAATATACATGGAACTTCTTTCCTGCTACGCAAAAATGGATCCTGATAAAACCGATAGCTTGTATTCATTGGATTTACTACGTTTCGGGCTGAATCAAGTCGTTTTCGGCATCTCGAATCCATTGGATATTCGGACCAATACCCGAATGTTTGTGTTGGTTACCATGGGTGTTTCGGTGCAGGTTTTGTTTTCGGCGGTTGTGAATAACATCTTGGCCGATCGACTCAATACCGGCTTGTTGGTGTTCGCGTGCCGGCCCGCCAACCGAAATGCCCAAGATGCAATCAGGAAGGTGGCGGATCGATTTCCCCAATTCACATCAGAGAACAATCAAAGAAACCCGGTGAAAGAGTATATCGACGATCCGGTACGAATCAGGCGCATCCTACATGCTCTTGCCAAAAACCAAACCACCGGCTTTGTTCGACTACATGACGACGAGCAAATCGAGATCGATCGCCTCTCGATGGATGGCCAGGCGATCTCATATCGACTTGATAGGTTCGATCTTGGCGACTCAAGCGGAAATGCCTGCGAGGATTTGCTCGAATCCAATCCGCAGATGGAGATATATCTCTCGGGATATAATTCGGTTTATTTTTCAAAAGTATCCAATTTGGGGGTAAAAGGGGTTGAGTTTCGATCCGAAGTACCAAAAGTGCTTCTTAGATATCGGCACCGTTTTCAAAGACGTTTACAGGCTCCGGATGAATTTGAAATTGAAATCCGTCATCCGAGGCTTGCGTGTCTCAATTTCAAGGCAGCCCTGCATGATATGTCGTATCAGGGTGTTTCTTTCCGGGCTCCGTTTTATGAGTGGTGGCTTAGAACCTGTAAAACGGTCGAGGGTATCATTCGATTTCGGGGAAGATACGTATGGAGGGGATCGGCCCGGATACGTTATGTCAGGGTCGTACGGATGTCTACAGATGTAGAAATGGATTTGAGCATTGCCTATCTTCTTCAACTCCTCCATGTCAACCAAGCTTCAAAGCAAAACTGGGAGAAGATCGTAAATCGTTATTTGCACCCCAATACCGGGTGTGATGCAATCTGGACCGATGAGATTTGGTCTTTATACCAGGATTCCGGTTATTTCAGATTGTCGGGTAAATCACCGATAGATTTTGATGATCTACGAGTCGACTTCGGTCGCACCAACCGCTTGTTGGATGCCTGGCCGGAATTGGGTTGTCGTATTGTCTGGTTCTCTGAAAGTGGCGTGGACGCTACTTTATCGGTAACCCGGCAGTATAAATATACTTGGTTGTTTCATCAACTGGCCAAGCGGCGGAGAATGAAAAACGGCGATACTTCCAAGGGTGCGCTGGGAGACGTCTACCGCCGAGCGTTCGAGTATATGCAGGCCCAACAGGATTTCCATTGGCATTTGGGTTATTTTGAAGCCGGGGTTGGATGGCATCATCGGATATTGTCGGGTTTTTTTGATCGGTATAAGAATAGCCCTCACGTTTTTATCGAGCCTTTTCGGCTCATGGAGTTCACGTGCTCTCAAAGGCTTTCATTTTCGGGATTGTATCGAATAGATACCGCGGATGATGCCGAGACATCCCAACTTCTAGATTGGCTAAATGCCCATAGACCTACCGTGTATCGTGAAGCTTTGGATTATGTTCCCGAGCGCATGGGATTGGATTACATGAAGGCCATCATGAAGGGGGCTGGATTCGCGTCGGAAAGAAAAATACTCGTTGCCGGCAAGAACGGACGAATGGTTGCATCGGCTGTGTGTGAATCTGGACAAAATGGTCTCAATCTATTTCGACTTTATGATGGGGTGCGGATGTTTGCATTGACGCCCGAAGGACATTATGCATTTGGCGATTTGTTGGAGGCGGCAAAGCTTTGGTACCGGGGTTTGGGGAAAAAAGCTTTTGTTCTATTTGACGAAAATAACGACAAGCTGCATTGGCTGCCGACCGGAAAATATCAAGATTTGGGAAAAGGCTCCCTGGCGATATACAGCAAAGAGCTGATACCGGATTTTCTGGAGTACATCCAGGAAATATCCACGCGGGATACCTGACGATCATGAATCATCAAAATAGAGGGATAGAAAGCCGTTTTTCAGAATGTTGGCAACCGACGCTGATTCGTGCCGATGATCAAAAAGGCTTGTCGGACATGCAGCGCTGGTTGAAAGAACTGAGTGGCGTCGTGTTCGATAAGATCATGGATCAGCTCAAAGAGTTGGTATGCGCCCGTAGACCCGGCTTGAAACCATCGGATGAGGAGCTTTCTGTTTGGGTGAAGGAGCATTTGAAAGGTGTTCGACCTGCCGACTATGGTGTATGGGTATGGTTTCCATGGAACCGTTGTTGTGTGCATGTATTGCCGGAACAGGAGTATGTGGAGATACGCTGCGATAGAAATCGATATAAGATCACGACGGATGAGCAGAAAACACTCATGAGCGCGAGCATTGGTATCGTGGGTTTATCGGCTGGTCGGGCAAGCGCTTTGATCATGGCTTTGGAAGGAGTAGGTGGAAGGTTTCGGCTGGCGGATTTCGACACCATAAGCCTGTCCAACCTGAATCGAATCAATACTTCCATCACCAACCTGGGTGTCAATAAGGCCGTTTTGGCGGCCAGAGACATGTATGCCATCAACCCGTATCTGGATATCAAAGTTTTCCCCGAAGGCTTGCATGCAGACAATTTGCAGGCATTCCTGTTGCAAGACGGAAAACTCGATGTGTTGATCGAAGAATGCGACGATCTTTACATGAAATTTGCCATCAGACAGCAGGCACGCAGATTGGGTATTGCTGTTGTTATGGATACCAACGAACGGGGATTACTGGATGTGGAAAGGTTTGACCGTGAGCCACAGCGACCCTGGTTTCACGGCAATGTGGGCGATGTCGAGGTTGAGAAGCTGAAGGGTTTGTCAAAAAAGGAAAAGGTTGCCTTGGTGATGAGAATCATCCATGCTGACATCCTCACAGCTCGGTCGATTGCCTCTTTGATGGAAGTGGATGAAACCATCTCATCCTG
Source organism: Myxococcota bacterium (assembly GCA_041560255.1). Classification (GTDB taxonomy): domain Bacteria; phylum Myxococcota; class B64-G9; order B64-G9; family B64-G9; genus JBFFBT01. The sequence continues at coordinate 3,472 of JBFFBT010000208.1, forward strand.
GCCGCAATTGGCATCGGGCAGCGCTTTGGGTAGTGCGGCGGTTACCGATACGGTCAGGCGCATGTTGCTTGGGACTTTTAATGAGTCCGGTCGCTATATTGTGGATCTGGATGAGATAATACGCGATGGTGCGAGTCGCCATAGCCAGCCGGAGTTCTTTTCGCCGGAGGAGGTATCTGCTGAAGCGAGATTCCCTCCGGGATTGACGGTGAGTTTTTCATCGAGTCGAGATTTCACCCATGAGCAAATCAGACAATTGGTCTCATTTGGTTTGTTGGCGCCATCGGGTCACAATTGCCAACCTTGGAGATTTGTCTACAGGCAAGGAGTTTTAGAATGCAGCCTTGATCCCGAACGAGCAGGCGGGATGTTGGATTTTCAAAATTCGGCCTCTTGCTTATCAATAGGAGCGGCTGTGGAAAATATGGCCTTGGCTTCGATGGAGATGGGTTTTTCGTTAAAATGTGACCTGCGACCAATCGCAAGGGATATCAATTTGGTCTGCAAACTACAGTTCGCTCGAAGCGCCGAGCGGGTTGAAGGCGGCCTGTTTCAACAAATCCAACGACGGGTAACCAATCGAAAGGTTGGAGACGGTCATCCCCTCAGTCAAAAGGAAGAGGAAATCATTCGTGCCGTGGTTGAATCCCAGGGGGGGTGTTTATGGCTTTATAAGGATGCCGAGCGTCTTCGGGAGGCGGGTCAAGTGTTGGGTCAGGGTGATCGGTTTGTATTTCTATCCGAAACCTTACACCGTGAAATCATGGCCGGATTTCGTTGGAATCGGCGTCAAGTGGAGGCGACCAGGGATGGGTTGGATATAGCCACATTGGAGCTTTCCCCTTCGGATTTGATTGGATTAAAACTGGCCTCCCGGTGGTCTGCAATGAAGATATTGGACAGCTTGGGTAGAGGTGAGGTGTTGGAGAGAGTTTCCCGTAAGGTCATGCGCGGTGCGTCTGCGATCGGATTGCTGGCGTACCCCGGCCAAGATAAGCGCGCGTATTTTCAGGCAGGTAGAATCATGCAGCGTTTATGGTTGACATTGAGCCATCTTCGCATCGGCCTGCAACCGCTTACAGTATTGCCATATCTTTTTGCCAGACTCGATAGAGGCGCCGGTGAAGGATTGTCTGACAAAGAACGATCTTTACTGTCGGTGATTCGAGATAGATTTCGGCAATTGTTTCCAACTCCCCGAGGATATTGTGAGGCGTTGATGTTTCGCTTGGTCAAAGCCGAGGCTCCAAGCATACGATCGCTTCGAAGATCGGTTGACGAGATGTTGGTATTCGACCAACCATGACATATTGAAATTATAATGTAAAAGATTTCGCGAACAAATCTTGAAAGGTAAGAAAAAATACGCTATGATCCTAACGAATATAAACAGAAAAACGAAGGCTTTACCGTAATGTCGGTAGTACGTACGTTATCTGTATACCATCGGGATTCTGATTACGCCATCGGTGCTTGGGGTAATGTATTTATGCTTGCATATTACAAAGAATGTAAAATGTCCATTATTGAAAAAGCAAGAGTAGTTTTGAGAAAATTGAGTGAGCTTTATCCCCATGAAGGCTTGTGTTCAGCCATTACGGTGGGTGATCATGCTTCAAATGCCGAACGCCAATTCAAGGTTGCTCTGGCCGAGGTAATGAAAGAGTTTGGAAGCCAGGTACGATTGTCGGCCGTGGTTTTCGAAGGCAGCGGTTTTCGATCCGTCATTGCCCGTTCGGTTGCCGCGAGTCTCAATGTGTTATCGAAATTTCCTTTTGATAATAAGTACTTCAATGACAGAAGGCAAGCCTGTACATGGTTGGCGTCCGAGATGAAAAAGAAACATAATTGGGAGATTGATCCTATGAGTTTATTCATATCCCTTGAGCAGTTTATCAATGGAACCAAGCCATATTGCCAGTGATTTTGGGAGATTGGTTTTTAAACCCCAGGTAGTTGAAGCCGGTTCGCGTTTGTCCATGTAACCCTGCGATATCTCAAGTCTCAAAAGTCCGATTGGTGTTCATAAAAAAAATTCATTTGCCGAACCAATTCGATAAAAGCAGGGGTTTAATATACACGAGAGACGCGACATTTGTCTTTGCAGAAAATACGTGGAGGGATTGAGTTCATGGAACATATCGAGTTTGGAAACCACAGCATGCAGGGATTTAGCGTTACGGTGAATCTTGCAAGAGGTGTGGTGGATGGAGCGGTGAAGTCCGGAATCAGCCGGGACATGCTTTTAAAGCGTACCGATTTGTCTGAATACAATTTCAGTCGGCATGATGGGCGGGTGTCGTACAAAAAATATCTTCAAATCTGGAATAGCGTTGCTGAATTGACGGATGATCAAGATTTTGGATTGCACTTGGCAGAAAGGCATATGGGTGCTTCCGATATCGGATTGGTTGGCTTTTTAATTATGAATTGCACCCATTTCGGCCAACTGATCGACTCGGTCAGCAAGTACCGCAGCCTCATCAACAATTGCGCCGTGCAGCGTTACCAGGTTGATCGAAGGGAATTCAAGATTATCGAAGGGCCCAAGACCGCCATCCCCTGGACCCGGCACCATGCCGAAATGACCATGGCGATATATATGGTGTTGAGCCGTCGTTGGACCAACGAAGCTTTACGTCCGATACGAGTGAACTTTACCCATATGGCCCCAAAAAAATGCGATGAACACGAGCGCATTTTCCAAGCTCCGGTTCGATTCGGTCAGCAAAGATGTGAGTTGGTGTTTTCGCGGGAAGCCTTCGATTTGCCGCTACGGCATCCAGAGCCGCAGTTGCTTCTACATCTCGAGCAGCTGGCAAAAGAAAAACTGAAGCATCTGACCATGGAGGATATCGCCGAGAAAGCCTATTTCGAGATCAAAAACCGTTTGTGTGATGATCTACCCAGGCTGGATCATATTGCCAGAAAGCTTGGAATGGGTTCCCGGACGTTACAACGCAGGCTTGAAGAAAATAACACCAGCTTTCAGCAATTGGTGGACAAAGTACGGTGGGACCTGGCCTGCGATTTTCTGAAGAATCGTAAATTGACGGTAACGGAATGCAGTTATCGATTGGGTTTTGCCAACATCGAATCCTTTCGACGGGCATTTAAAAGGTGGACCGGGGTCGCGCCCTCTGTATTTCGAAAACAACGGTCATAAAGAAGGTTGGTTCTTTTTGGATGGTGTCAACGAGGTCTTACCTTGCCGTTTTTAAAAGGAGGCAATAGATGGGAGGGCCGCACGTGACGCATCGCCGCCAGCATAGAGCGTCTTATTCGAGGAGATATGGATGAGCTTAGCTGATCCAGCAGTTTCCGCATATGAGCCCTGCGCGGATCTGTGCCTTCGGCATGGTAGGGACAATCGGCTTTGACGGGGACGAACCCTCGCTCGGCCACGAACTTCACAATCAGATCTTCCTCCACATATGCGAGCGGTCGTATTACGTGGTTGCGCCCGTCGTCCGAGCGAAGATTTACGGCCATGGATTTGATTTGCCCCGTAAAAAAAAGATTGAGCAACAAGGTCTCCAAAAGATCGTCCAAATGATGCCCCAAAGCGATTTTGTTGCAATTTTTGTAAGGTGCGACATCATACAGTACGCCTCTTCGCAGCCTCGAGCATAATGCACATGGATTGGTATTGGGTCTCAAGCAGGACTCGACGTTGGAGCGGATATCGCGCTGTATGATTTCGATGTCGAAACCATGAATTTTGAAAGCATTTCTAACTCTTGGAGCTGCCTCAGGATCCCAACCAGCATCCAAGAAAACCGGAACGAGTGTGAATGAAAACGGAGAGCGTCTGCGGTGTAGATCAAGGATGTGTAAAAGGGCAAACGAGTCTTTCCCCCCGGATACGGCCACGAGTACTCTGTCATGGGGCTCTATCAGGTTGAGATCTCCGATGGCGTGGCCCATACGGCGCATGATGAGGTGTTCGAGATTTGTGCTGGGGCGGGCGCGCTTCGTATGTGGTTTCGGATCTATAGGCATGATCGTCAACGAAGTTCTCGCTCTTTTTTTCTGGCTTTGCGCACAAAATAGCGTACCAGGCAATACAACGCCAGGGCCGCACAAAGCCAGCTGCCATGGAGAGGGGTGCCCAGCATCTGGTCGGTAAATCGAATGCCTATGTAGTGAGAGTGTGGGTAGGGGTGTTGTAGGTTCCAGATGTATATGCCGATTCCAGCAAGCGACCATACAACGAGCGCCAACATGTGCTTCCTCCAATCGGGTTACATACACCACAGCTGAGCACTATACAATATTCTTTGAAACCAGAAAGCAAAAACGGTAGGATAAATGCATGAAACGCACGATCATAAAAAAATACTCATTTGTTTTGGTGTTAGGGGTTTATATGCTCGGTTGTGCAGCCGTTTCTCAAAAGCCGCATGACTCAGCCGATCATATCGGGAAGAATGGCGATTTTAAAGATTCCGGCATGCCGGATCAAAAGAAATCGATTCACAAAATCGAAAGAAAAGAAAGGCCTATCAGCGCCTTGGCCGTCGAGCACTATCTCAGGGCCCGACTTTACGAACAGCAGGGGAAGCTGGGCAACGCAGTGGGAGAGATGCGCCGTTCGCTGGTGTATGATCATTCCTCGGCATATCTGCATACCAGCCTGGCGGTTCTTTATGCTATGGGCGGTCAGTGGCCCATGGTGGGGCGAGGCATTCGGGAGGCGCTCAAAATCGATCCTGATTATATTCCGGCTTTGCTGATGCAGGCACAAAGCCAGAAGGTTTTGGGTTTATCGGAAGCAGCGGTACAGACCTATCGGAAAGTAATACAACTAGATCCAAACAGGGTTGATGCATACATCTACTTGTCCAACTTGTTGATCGAAATGGGAAACGAACGAGAAGGCGAAGAAATACTGCATACCATGCTCAAGTACAATCCGAATTCGGAGATCGGCACCCGTCGCATGGCAGAGCTGTATTTCGAGCAAGGGGATGAAAAAAAGGCCGAGAGATATTTTCGGCGGGTCTTGGAGATCAGGCCGTCCGAAACAGCCTCGATTGAAGCCCTGTCAGGCTTGCTGGAAAGACAAGGAAGATACCAAGAAGCGATCGAGGTGTTTATTGAGGCATTGGAGGTACAGCCGGAATATCCGAGATATATGGCCTACATGGCAAGGTTGTATATGAAATCGGGCGATCAGGAATCGGCCCAAGCCTATTTTGAGCAACTTCGGGTCAACAACCCGAGAAACGCGGGATACATAGCCCAGGTATATGGTTCTCTCGGCCGGCATCGCGAAGCTATCCTCGAGCTCGAAGCCCTTCTCGATAAAAATCCGGATTTCTATCTAGAGCGTCTTTTGTTGGCCTACATGCATCTGGATAGAAAGGAGTACGAGAAGGCTATACGGAATCTCGAGCGTATCCCCAAGGGCGTGAAATATTATTTGGATGCTCAGATCAATATTGGTGCGTGTTTGAGCAGCTTGAAAAAATATGAGAGGGCCATTGCAGTTCTCAATCATGCTCTAGAGTTGTCGGTCGAGAGAGAGGATTTGGCGAGGATTTATCGTATATTGGGGTTGGTGTACGGCGGCAGCGGCAGAATCGATGAAGGGCTCAAGCGACTTGATGAAGCTATCGAACAAAACCCTGATCTGCTCGATCTGGTTGAGCCCAAAGCCGGCTTGTTGGTGGAGGCAGGCAAGGGGGAGCAGGGAGTATCATTACTCGAAGAAGCCATAGATAAAGATCCTAAAAATATTTCATTGATATACAGCCTCGGAGCTTTGTATGAGCGTATGGGAAATGTTGCCATGAGCATCAAAACCATGCGCAGAGTTCTCGAGATCGATCCCAACAATTACTCCGCGCTCAATTTTATCGGGTACTCCCTTGCGGATCTCAATGAAGATTTGGATGAAGCCGAGAGATTGGTAAGAAGAGCTCTGCTTCTCGACCCGGGCAGCGGTGCAGTGATGGATTCGCTCGGATGGGTGTTGTTTCGCAAGGGAGATTATCAGCAGGCTCTCGAATACCTGAAACGCGCCAACGATATGAGTCCCCAGGAAGCGATCATCATCATGCATCTTGGTGATACGTATCTCAAATTGGGCAACCGGAAAGAGGCTCTCAAACACTACCGGCGTGCATTGCATACCGATCCGGATCCTCGTGATCGGAAGGAAATTCTCATTCGGTTTAAAGAGTTGGGAATCAAGCCGTGATTGCCGATATCATTTTTTGGTTGGACCGTCCTGTATACAAACTGTTGTTTTTGCTTCTTTTGGTGCAAGCTGCGGCAGCCTGCACCGAAAGATTGGGGGTTCGATTGCGCCCCGATGAAAGGATCGAATCGGCCGCAGAGCTGCTACAGGCCATGCGTATGCAGGCAACCCGGCTCGAATCTTTGACCGCATCGGGAACCGTGGATATGCGCCACGGATCTCGGCGCGTCAAGGCGAATATGACATTGGCGGCCAAACGCCCCGCCAGAGTGCGTTTTGATACCGAGAGTTTTTTCGATCAACCCTTGAGCATTTTGGTCAGCGACGGGGAAAGCTTTTCGTTTTGGGATATGGAGAAGGCTCGTTTTCTGGAAGGCAAAGCCACTCCCATCAACTTATCGAAGGTCATTCCGCTTTTTCTAGACGGAGTGGAAGTGGCCGGAATCATGCTGGGTGACGCACCCTTGATTGCATATGCAAAGGCACAATTGGATTGGGATCACGATCAAGGTTTGTATATATTGAATCTTTCTAATCAAAGAGAACGACAAGCTGTTTTTGTGCACCCGATTCATTATACTCCGATTCGCACGACTTGCTGGGTCGATGAAAAGCTTTCTTATCGAATCTACTTTGATCGTTGGCAGGTTGGGTCGGGCGGGCCTCCGGTAGCAGGTAAAATATCCTTCGAGATGACTGAAAACCGGATCAAGTTAATCATGAAGATTGATCGAAACAAACCAAATCCAGCGTTAGGTGACGCATTATTTGTGCTCAAACCACCCGCAGGAACTCAGGTTGAAAATATCGATGAGATGCAGGATATTCTTCAATCCAACCCGCAGAAATGAGGAGTCGGAAAAAGCAAAAGGGTTGCAAGTAATGAATATCGATCATCCTGAGGAGCCTGAAATAATATCTACCCCAACGTTGCATATAACGATGTATTGAGAGCGCACGAAATTA
>JBFFBT010000209.1:0-10636 GCA_041560255.1 Myxococcota bacterium
ACTTTCCACTTGACTTGCGACGAGTGCGACGCTTAGCTTTTTTTGGCTTTTCCTCAATCTTGACTTGGTTTAAGCAAGTACAAAACTTTCTACCACAACCACAATTGCAGGCTCTGTGATGACTAAACCATAGTAATCCAGCACCGCCAATAATTAAACCTATTAATAAATTACCCATAGATATTCTCCTGCTTAAAAAGTACATTTAACTATAAATATCATCGTGTAACTTCTTCGGGGGAGAATTCCCTTAATTTACTTGTAGTTGTATATATGGAATTTTCCCAATCCAGTTCCCTAACAAGATATACTCTTTGGTTAATTGTGACCGATAATTTTTCCAGATTTTCTCTGACTTCTGTATTTATTTCTAAATCTCCAAACCAAAGTTTTCCATACTCTCTAGTCATGATTGTTAAATTTTTATGAGCATTTTTATTTTGTTGCTCATATCGATTGTGTGGTCCAAAAAGCTTAACTGCTAGTTCGTATGCTGGTTGTACATCTTCATCCGTCCAAAACATAACTATTCCTCTTTAAATCTTCCTTCTTTGGCTGCCTTTTCGGTTTTGTTGTGGGACTCGGCCGCAAATTGATCCTGATCTTCTCGGGAGATTTTTTTCTCTTCAACGATTCGCTCGGTAATTCCACCCATCAAGTCGCCACCGAGAGGGCAGCGAAAACCGTCTTTATGCAACAGATCTTCCACTTCACCGTTGCCCATGCGGTATCCCCAGCGAGCTTTGAGAAGTCCGAAAGGCACTTGGTTGGCGCTTTCGGTACCACCTACCATCACACAGTCCACATCACCCGCCTTGATGGCTTGAGCGCCGAGAATCAATGCCTGAATACTGGATCCACAGCGAACATTCACCGAGACGGCCGGGGATTCTACCGGGATGCCTCCCATGACGGCGCTCAACCTGGCGGCGTTCGGTCCAACCCCAGCCTGCCAGGCATTGCCGAAGATGGTTTGATCGATGACGTCTGCAGAGATGCCGGAGCGTTGAATGACTTCTTTGATCACGGCCGCACCCAATTCAGGTGCGGTGAAATTTTGGATGGTACCACCGAATTTTCCGCCGGCCGTACGACCGCTTCCAAGAATGACTACCTCTCTCATATTGATCTCCTCTCAAAATTCTAGAGCCAATCCAGATGTTGATACACTTGTACGTGTTATCGGTTGGCTTTTCTGTAACCCAGTTGATCCATTGCGATGATCATTTTCTGAACGTTGACCGTGCCCTCGACGATTTGATAAAGCACCGCGTCTCTGAAATAACGCGCCACCGGGTACTCGGTGGAGTAGCCGTATGCGCCTAAAATCTTCATTGCCGAATGGGCGGCTCGTGCAACTGTTTCACCCGCAAAAAATTTGGCATGGGATGTCTCTAGGGTGTTGCCGTAGTTGCCTTGATCTTTCTGCCAGGCGGCTTTATAGGTCAACAACCTGGCAGCTTCGATCTCTGCCGCCATGGAGCCGATGATTTCCTGGTTCATCTGAAATTTACCTACCAAGGTTCCAAACTGTTCCCGTTCATTACAGTATTGTACGGCGGCATCCAGACAGGCCTGGGCCAAGCCCACACCGCCGGCCGCGCAGCACAATCGGGTCTGATTCAGGGAGCTGAAACAAATTTTTACTCCATCGCCCAGGTTGCCGAGCAGCGCGTCTTTGGGAAGGCGGACGTCTTCGAAACAAATCTCACTGGTTGGGGAAGAGCGCGTTCCCAACTTGTCGAGGTCGCTGGTGGACACTCCATCGGAATGCATGTCTACGATAAAGGCGCTCAAACCTTTGGAGGCCTGATCCCTGTCATGGTAGGCGTAGACCAAGGCCACATCGGCGCGGGAGGCGAACGAAATCCAGGTTTTGGTTCCGTTGAGCACAAATCCGTCTCCATCAGGTTTGGCGGTGCTCTTCAAAGACATGACGTCCGAGCCGGCATTGGGTTCGGTGATGGCGAAACAGCCGATTTTGCGAGCAGATATAAGATCCGGGATCCATTTTTGTTTTTGCTCCTCGGTGCCGTAGCGCAGGATGCTGATTGCATTACCGAGGCATTGGGTGTTGAAGGCCACGCGGACCGAAGAAGACCCCCGCCCGATTTCTTCGGTTAATATTGCTTGGGGCAAAAATCCAACTTCCGTACCGCCGTATTTTTCGGGGATTGGGCAACCGAAATATCCCAGCTCACCCATTTTTCGTACAACGTCCACGGGAAAATGGTGTTCTTCGTCCCATTTGTCTGCAAAAGGTATGATCTCTTTTTCTGTAAACTTCCTTGCTTCTTCTCGCATTGCTTGTAGTTCTTCGTTAAGTTCGAAATCCATATTGTTTTACCTTTCAAAATGAATTATGTTGCGGTTGCTTCTTACACAATAAATCCTTTTTGCACGGGAGTCTTCCGGGATCAACCTTTTTAGAACGGAATACTTAATTTTTTTAGAAATAGTGTGAGCCCTGTGCGGGCAGTATGCCGGGTCGAACAATCTCTGTCAAGCCGTTCGATTCAAACGATGCGGTTGGAAGCAGATCGATATTTGCATAGATCATAATGATTCATATTTGTATTCAAATAGTTGCCGCGTGTGACGAATTACGTTGGACGACGAAATGCTACGTTGCGCTCATAAGGGCCGTATACATCTAGGGTTGGCCGTGTTTTCGATTGTAATGTGTGTCCAGATAATTGCGTAGTTTGTCTTCGCCGTCTGCGGTAAAAAATAGAAACCTTCCCCCATGGCGGATCACGCCGTTGGCTTTGCCATGCCAAACGATTCGGCAGCGCGAATGAATCGGTTTTTGATCTTTTTTCAGAGGCAGATAGACCCAAAGACCGACTTCGCGTCCAATGGGGAGTTGTTCGGGTAGATCGAAGCAAATGCCGTTTTCCGACAAATTGATGGAGCTGGTATCGAAGCTTTGGTTGGTCTCAACTTCAATCTTCAATGAGATATCATGCCGCACATCGCGTCTGCAGACAGGATATGTGGGCAAATTTTGGGAGATATCTGTACTTGTCATTTCCCCCTCACTTTCCGATTCTTAGATTTTCTCTAACCCGATCATCCTACCATCAATCGGTTTTTTTTCCAAGAAAGTTTGGAGTATTTCTTTTTTGGTTTTTTAGGAGAATCTATCGAGCGACGTTTCAATACATGGCGTTGAGCAAGAGCAACACCATGGTGATGGGCCACAAAACCACCACGACGGCCCGGGCCATACCCATGTGGTGGGTTTGTGAAATGGCAATCACTTGTATGGCCAAAGACCATAAACCTCCCAGCAAATATCCGATGAAGGGTATCGCTCCGAGCAACAAAGGGGCTGTACTGTACGCAGTTGCTCGAAAAGTGGCCGTAAAATTAAGGTGTTGCGTAGATAATAACAACACGCCTATATGATAAAGCAACGACGAGATCAGCAGATTGATGAGTCCCAGGATGGGCGCTGCGTACAGGCTCAACAGCATAACTCCTCGAAGTGATTCAATCGTTTGCTTGGGATCTTGGGTTTGATTCTGGTCATCCGAGTTTGTCTGTGTTTGGGTGAGGGTCTCTTGGGCCTTGTCGAGCTGCAACATGCCGTAAAACGAGAATGAGAGGACGGCAATTGTTCCTATAAACCATGCAAAACCGAGGGGTTTTCGATAACCTGTGGATGGCAGACCCGCAAAGAACCGAAAGGGGTTGAGCATCACTTCTTTGATGGTTTCTACGAATCTGGCCGGTAGATTTCCGCGGGAGGACTCCCAGGCCGGTACGTTCGGCGCCAGGTCTTCACGATCGGAAAGGTCGGAAGGTGCCTCGAGCAGCGGCCCGAGTCTTTCCGGCGCCGGAATCGGGTTGGCCTCGTAGGGTTGCATTTCGGGGCCCGGTGTATCGGGATTGGAGCCTGGTATGCCTGTATCCGGAAATTCTTCCGGGATCCCCTCGGTGTAACCTTCGGCATGATCGGGCGGATCCAACCATATTTGGGCCCGGCAACTGGGGCAGGTGATATTACCAAAACCTTTGGCTTCGAAATTCCATGCGCAATTTGCGCACCGGACTAATGTAGCAGGACGTGATTCCAATGTTATTACCTGGTTCCGTTATCAAAACATCATACACATCATCCATACCAACGCTCGAGAGTAAAGAAAATTCGACCCGCTTTCGAATATGCATTTATGCACAGAATCCGAAAGATTCCGAAATGGCGTCGTACAAACCACTGGAGGTAAAATAGAGATATTTTGATACACCGATACCGATGAGATCTCCACTGTGTAGCTCAACCGCTTTATCTTCAGTAAGCAGACGTTCGTTCACCATGGTTCCGTTGGTGGAGCCCAAATCCTGGATCATGACCGAGCCGTCGTGTTGAAGAAACAGCGTAACATGCCGTGCCGAGACGGTTTCGTCCAAAATAACCAAGTCATTTTCTTCGGACCGACCAATATCGAATTGGTCGACCGTGCCGGGATTTTCTTTATGCAGTTCGATGACCGGAAGTCTTGGACTGAGCCTGGTTTTGGGTTTTTTCGGGCTTCCTGTGGTTCCGAGCTGGAACATCTCTGTGGTAGCATCTTGAAAAGCAAAGCCTTCTTTGTCGGTTTCGGCTACCAAAACGGAGTTTGTCAAGCGTGTGCAAAAAGAAGCTCGGTCCATGCCTTTCACAGCGCTTACGAAATCTTGGATCGTTGGTTCAATCATACGAATCATTTCCAATGTATTGGATTACGTAAAACCCTCCATTCATACCATACATCGCACCATCAAGCAAAATCTTGAATCGTCGAACCTGATTCAAAAATACACTTCTCGCGGTTTTGGGCAAGAAAAATATTTTTGCCCGAAACATTTTTGGGGTTTGGTTTGTTCTATAAAGAGGAAAAATGATTCGTGAAAGCAGAAATGAATATTTTCATTCAAGAAATTGGATGAAAAACCCATGGAGCCGACAGATTGATGGAGCGATTAACTGCAAAAGAAAAAAAAGAAAAACAACTCGGACAATCCAAAACGGCCGGATCCAAGCCGGAGCGTAAAGCCAATCATAAGCCAAAGACAAAAAAAACCAACGGCAACCGGCAAAATCTCGAAGATTGGGATCATTGCACTTGACGGCCTAAGCGGCTTTCGATGCTTTCCCGTCAAGTATGGTTGCTTCTGGAATGCACCAAGAGGCGTAGCTTGTCTTCGAAAATTACCTCCATCTTATTGCCTTCTTTTACCAGGACCACGATTCCCTTACCGAATTTGACGTGTTGAATGACTTGGCCGGGTTCATAGGATTGACCCGGATGATACATGCTTGGATTCGAAAGATCTTTTCCCCGGGTATGATCCAGCCAGGCTTTTTCCGATTGATAGGTAGGCGAGCTGGTCGTCAGGTGACCGGCGGAAGCCTTACGGGGGGATGTGCTTTTTGCGCCGGACGAGGTGCTTTGGCCCGAACGGTAATTATGCTGGCTCCGACAAATGTTGCACATGACCTTGAGAGGTGTATTTCCCTGTATGGCAAGAATCGTGTGGTTGTCGATTTGGCGACAACGGGTGCACCAAGCTTCTATTTCTCCGCCGACACGTAACTTGGGAAGAAGTGGTCGGTAATCTGAGAGACGTTTGTATTGTTCCATGATCACGCGTCCCTTGACGTTTGGGTCGTGTGGTTGGAAATCTGCTTGATATTTTGTGTCTTTTCCATGGAGATACTCACATTTCCTTTCGTGCTGGATGATAAGTTTTGCGTGTTTCAGTATGACAGCATTTTGCATAGACCTCAAGGTCGGGTTGAGACTTTTTCGGGTGTTGTGGATCTTGTCTGCATGGGATGTTTCTTTACAGTGATTCGGGGCTGTGGCTATAATCGTAGTTTCTGGAATCACGAGGATTGAAGCCGATCCGGTTTGATTTGAGGAGGAAAGAACTGCCATGGCCGAACGTAAGCGTACGGATGTGATCCAGGTCGATAGGGAGCCGTTTGGAAGCCCTTTTGTTTTGGCTCTGGCGGCTTTCAGTGGTCCTGATTGTCATGCCGTTCATCGCATCACCGCAAGAGAGGTTACAGTAGGTCGATCGGAAGAAGCCGACTTTGTCATCAACGACTCGAAGATAAGCGCCGTCCATTTTTCGGTTCGATCCAACGGCACTCTATACAGTGTGATTGATTTGGGTAGTACGAACGGGACCAGGCTCAACGGGAAGAAAATTTCACCCAATATGCCGGTACGGATGAAAAACCTTGATGAAATCATGGTTGGAAAAACCAAATTGTTATTTCTTGCCAATCGTTTTCGCACCGATCTGGGTTTTGTGTCTACATCGCAACACGACGAGGCTGGTATAGACAGCTAGTAGACTTTCTATCATTTTCAAACCGAATTCCGGCATCAAAAACCAAAAACACCTACCTTTTCAAAGGGTAGGTGTTTTGATGGTTATAATGGCGGAAGTGCATGGGAATCGAACCCACCCAACGCGTTGCTCACACGTTACACCGGGTTTGAAGCCCGGGAGGCCCACCAGTGACCTTGGCACTTCCATGCTCGAAGATAAAGAATAATGCGGATTATGTCAAACTCTCATTGATGCCGCCTGGATTAAAAACCTTGATTTGAGGGTCTATTTGCCGGGGATTAACCCTATCCACCGAAACAGGATGAACAATGACATTGCCAGAAGTGCTGATATCCCTGGGGTTCCCAACCAACCGAAGAGTATCCTCCAGAGCAGTTTGGTGTTGATGGTTTTGGTTCCTTTGATGATTCCAATTCCCAATACCGCTCCTACGATGGCTTGACTGGTTGATACGGGCACACCCAGCTTGGCGAAAATATGCACCGTACAGGCTTCACCCAGTATGGCGATAAATGCAGTAAAGGCTTGCAAGCGCACCAACTCTTTGCCCACCGTCATCATGACATTCTTACTATATGTCAACACGCCCAAAGCTATCGAGAGGGAACCGATCAAACATGCCGTCCATGGATCCAGCATGTCGGGTCCGGTAAACGGCCCGGTAACATTGGCCACGTTGTTGGCCCCCAATGCATACGCACCGTATGAACCTCCCAGGATCAGCAACCACCTCAATCCTCGATCATAGTTGAACAAAGAAGGAAAGATGAGATTGAAAATGAGTTTTCCAACCAGAAAATATAGCATAATCGTAATGAGAGCCGCCGCCAACGGGGTTGAGAACCAACAGATCAACACCTTGGTAAGTGATGAGACATCCAGTCGGTTGTTGGCGATGCCCAAAACAACCAGGGCGCCGACCACTGCTTGAGATGATGAGACGGGCAAGCGCAAAATGGACATCAGCGCCACGGTAAGTGCCGCACTTAAAGAGACCAAAAATGCCGAATTGGGGCCCATAGGACTCAGTTGCCGATAGGTACGAATACCTTCCGCTCCGTCCATGAGCGCCCCTAATACCACGAACAGAGAGCAAAGAGCGGCCGCCGTGGTGAATTTCACCATTTTCGACGCGACCGCCGTGCCGAATACATTGGAGGCGTCATTGGCTCCGAGAGACCAACCAAGAAAGATGCTTGATATGAGTTGCCACATTCTAGATTTGCCGTTTTATCGCGACGATACCGATGCGGTCGGCCGCCCTTTCGGCCCGATCGGCAATCGAGCCGATGAGCAGAATCATTTCTTTCAGCATCAGCTTCATACCGTTGTCCATATCGGTCGAGCTGAAAATTTCACAGATGATTTTTCGTTCGATCCGGTCGGATTCACTTTCTTTTTCATCTACTTCCTTGGTGGTATGCAGGGTCGTGCGGGGATTGTTCAACAAGCAGTCAACCGCTTTGCGTACCAGATAGTAGGCTTGCAGATTTACTTCCACGAGTTGTCGAACCATGTGTATCAAGTTCTTCGGTATCACCATATTTTGGCAGCTGATGGTATATAGGACCGTCTCAGCTACGTTGGGGAGTCGATCATAGGCCTCGAGTAAACCCAATAGATCACCACGTGATTCGGGCAAAAGCGCTTTCCCGTAAAGAGTCAGCTCGATTTCTCTGCGCAGATCGTCGGCCGAAGACTCGGCCTCATGGGTTTTTTCAACTGCCTGTTGGAAGGATTCGTCCTGGCCCTGGGATAAAAAGATTTTAAAGGCTTGCTCAAACAGATTGAAGCAATGATCGCATCGATTAAAATATTCGTCGATTGTTTTTTCAATGATTTTCTGTTTCTTCCAAAAAAATGGCATGGTGTAGATCCTTGGTGTTTTGCTCTATCTGTTTTTCGCAGTCGGGCGCCCGGCTCGCGCGGATCTGCGGTTTCCCATGCCGGGAGGAGGATAATTCCCCATCAATGCCTGATAACGTACGAACAAGGTGGGCTGATCCTCCCTGTCGGTGTACAGGTAGAGCTTTCCGAACAGGGTTTTGGGATTCCCAATTTGTTTCATGTAAACGAGCCAGTCATCTGTCTCGGGGTCCTTTCGGGCAAATGCAAAGACCACTCCGCTTGTGTCTTCGACTCTTTTGATCTGAAATGGCCGGTTGGTCAACGAACGCAGGCGGACCCGAGTCAAAACCCGCTGGTTTAAAAAAGGATCTGATATAGCGGTTAAAATGCGTTGAAGGAAAGGCTGTTCGAGGTTGGTGTCGCCGGGCTGAAAGACGACCAGCCTTTTGTCATAGACGATGTCGGCTTCCACTCTGCCCTGGATCCAGATTTGAAGCGCATTGAGCTTTTCGTGATCCGTTTCGATTTTCATACTGCCGTGGAATATTCCATCGGTAGCGGGCGCCTTGACGGTGACTTCGAGTCCGTCCACTTCATCGAACCGTTTGATCCTGGCTCCGACCATTTCGGAATTGTCGGTCGACCAATTCGTGATTTTCACCCGTTTTGCAAGCTTTCCGGTAAGCTTTATCGTATGGTTGGATTCGGTTCCTTTTGTGAGCATTCCCACATCCAGCATTTGCGGGTCCAATCCCAACAGGGTTTCCACGTCTGCCGAAAGTTTCAAGCGGTAGACCGGGTTGTTCGGATCGTTGGAGTTTACCACGATGGTTTTTGAAATCCGGCCGCTGGCTCTTTCGGTGGAGCTGATCTTGACTTCGATCTTTCCTTCCCCTCCCGGGGGAATTTCGGTTGATGAGACAACCGTCGCCACGCAGCCTCATCCGCCGCTGACCCGCTTGATGCTAAGGGTGCCTTCACCTTTGTTTTGAATGGTGAAAATGTGTTTGACCAGTTCTCCTTGTTGAATGGTTCCGACATGGAATTCGGGTTGCCGGCAGGAAATGACCGGGCTTCGGTTGGTATTGTCAACCGCCCATGCAGTCGGAACCGCACACAGGATTATGACGGTCCAAAAAAACCTCCAGGTGGATGAATTCGGCATATTTTTTTTACCTCCGGGGCGCGGTTGGGATGTAGCTACATTAAAAAGATAGTATAGTGAAATCCTGCGGAATGACAAGTACCTAGGTTTTTGGCATTGATATGTTTTCGGTGTGTTCGCAAAGCGAGATCTTTTTCAGAGATCCAAAAGCGATACGATGTTGAGATAAAACAGGCGATCCAGATCGGGTTGTTTGTATGCGGCCAACCGGGCAAGGGTCTCGATTGTATGGATTTCTTGTTCGTGGCCGAACCAGGGCCAATCGGTCCCGAAAATGATGTGCGCGGGTCCGTGTTGCTTGAGCAAGTATACGAATTGTTCCGGTTCCAATGTGTGGGCGGCATTGGAAGTGTCCAAATACAGATTGGCGCGAGGTGTCAAGCGGGTGCGGATTTGATCGAAAACGGCATTCAACCCACCCATGTGAGCGGCTACAAAATTGATGGAAGGGAAGGATGCGGTGACATAGGCGAGTTTTTCCACCGTGGTGTCATGATCCGGGGAGGTTGAGAAATAACGCGAAGCATTGCAAAACGTATCCAATATAATGAAAAACCGATGAGAGCTGCTCCGATTGTGGTGTGCGATCGTTTCGAAAATCTCTTCAGCTTTTGGCTCGGTAAGATCAAATCCTTGGGAAAAAGAGCACAGCTTGATGGCCCGGACACCTATCAGCATGAGTCGCTGGAGTTGCTCTTTGATGTTTTTTTCATATGGATGTAATGTGGCGGCGGTGAGCATGCTCGGAAATTTTCCGGCAAGCTCCAAAAAGGTGTGGTTGGTTTGGGCAACTTTTCCATACGCCGCAGTCGGCAGAAGCAGACCGCCTACAACGCCGGATTGATGCATGGAGTGCGTCAATGCCGAGGGGAAAATTCGTTTTGGTGCCTCCCGGATCTCTAGGTGCAGTGTTTCAGAAAGAGCTTTGCGGTTGCGTACATTTTCTATGATTTTGGGTGAAAAAATATGTATGTGACCATCGAAGATTTTTCGAAACATATCATATGCACCTTTTGGGTGTATGAGGCGGATGTGCGCTGCCATCCACCTTGGAACCAAGGCGGCATTGTACCAAAAGGCATAAAAACATGGTAGACTTAGATACATTAAATGGGTAAACTTCAAAAGATGTTTGCCATGAGGGGGGGTTGTCGGAGGAGCGTATGAGACTGGGTAACCCAGTATTGATATTTTTGATTTTTTCCACGGCGGTTGCCCAGGCCGCCACGCTTGAAGTCAATACGGTCGAGCAACTGAAAAACGCACTGGATG
>JBFFBT010000210.1:0-10620 GCA_041560255.1 Myxococcota bacterium
CTTTGGCAATTTGGTTTTCATGGGGATGTCTCCTTTTTTTTTCGCAAAAAAAATATTTCAGGATTCATCCCCTTTTTCAAATCGTAAGTTTTTATTATTGCAATAAAATCATTTGATCGAGAATCACTGACTCTTATTTAGGACGAATTTTTGCGGATCACGCGGGTCATGTACAGTATTTAGCGCAATCAAATTTGACGATTTCGCCATTTTTCAGGGTTCTGAGATGTATGGAAGATGCTATACAAAAATATCTTCCCCTCCATATACTCATAAAATACTGCATATGGAAATCTACGAACAAGTGCTCTGCGATACTCATCATGAACCTTCATACATGCTTCTGGAATACGGCAAATCATATTAACACATGCTTCCACACAGCTGAGGAACTCCTCCCCCAGACCTGGTCTGCGATCTTCATACCAGCTATATGCTTCCTCGATGTCACGCTGCGCTTCTGGAGCAATAAGAAGTTCAACGGCCATAGCGATTGCGAATTCTACTTTTGATATCGTCCCAAGAAACTGACAAACCAGGTTTACTCATTAAATTGGCTTTTCTTCTTTCGAGCTCTTTAATCTGCCACTTATGGACAGGAATCTGTGATGGCTGGGCAGCCAGATCATCCCAGAGATCTTCAACCAATTGTAGTTTCTCAGGTGTACTTAAATCGAAAATGGAGGCATTATCAGAATCCATATAACCTCTCCTTCATATTCAAGATTATCACAAAAGGTTGCCTTCAACCAAGGTTGTTTGATATGATAACTTATTCACTAGTCTTTTTAACATCTGAATCTAACCAGCACAAGCCAGAATATAAGCTATTTCCAACAGCTAGGGTATACAAATATCAATTTAGGTTATGTAGACAATGATTTTGATCTTTGGATCTCAGAATGAGTATATCTTAAGAACAAATCCAGAACGTATTGATAAGATACAATTTTCTTAAAAGAGTCTCTTAAGAATCTTAAGAAAAAATTCGTCTAACCGATCACCTGCCTAGGGATCTCTTCGAGCATATAGAGCCGTCGAGAAAACATGTACAGTCTGCAAACAGCATACGCCCTTCAAACACGCCCTTCAAAAACCCTTGACATCCTGGCGGGATTGCGTTGATAATGTCGAGCATGAACTGTTGTGTGCAAAACAAGCTGCATCATCATCGCCATCATCATCACCACGGGCCCGGTTGGGTCGGATGATGGCAGTGTTTTGCCGAAACCGCTAAACGCCATCAACGCCGGCCCCCGGGCCGGCGTTGTTCTTTTTGTGCCAAGAACAAAGTTTCGTGCCGGCCGGGGGTCGAATGAGGAAAAGGAGATCCCATGGCACCTTTTGAAGCACCTATTCTCAAGCTGGCTTTGCCCAAAGGCAGTATGGAAAAATCCGTCATGGCGCTGCTTTCCGAAGCCGGCATCCAAGTTCGGTTCGGTCCGCGTGACTACCGGCCGCAGATTTCGATCGAGCACGTCTCGACCAAGATCCTAAGACCCCAGAACATCGTCGAGATGTTGCACGTGGGCTCACGCGATCTGGGTTTTGCGGGCGCCGACTGGGCCGCCGAGGTGGATGCGCGGGTGGAGGAGGTTTTGGATACCGGGCTCGATCCCGTCAAGGTGGTGGCGGCAGCCCCCAAACACATCATTAACCAGGGTCTGAACAATCGACATCTGGTGGTGGCTTCGGAGTACCAGCGTTTGACCCAACGTTGGATTCAAGATCGCTCGCTCGACGCCACTTTTTTGCGCACCCATGGCGCCACCGAAGTCTATCCTCCCGAGGACGCCGACTGCATCGTCGACAACACAGCCACCGGTTCGACGCTACGCGCGAATGGGCTCGAGGTGGTGGACGAGCTCATGAACTCTTCCACCCGCTTGTTCGCAAATCCTCAAGCTTTGAAAAATCCAACCAAGAAAGAAATCATCGATCGCATGGTGCTTTTACTCGGCTCGGTGCTCGAATCACGGCGGCGGGTCATGCTGGAAGTCAACGTGCCCGGAACGTGCCTGGAATCCGTCATCCAGGCTTTGCCCTGTATGCGAAAACCCACCATTTCGCAACTGCACGGATCGGACGGCTATGCGGTCAAGGCCGCGGTCCCGAGAGCCGAGCTGCCCCGGGTGATACCCGAAATCAAAGAACGCGGCGGCACAGATATCGTGGTGAGCAACTTGGCGCACATCGTGCCCTAAAAGGAAAAGGTCTTTCGATGACGCAAACCAAATCGATTCGTTCGAATAACGGCCCGGCACCGGCGCCCGGAATTGAAAATCTCAAAGCCTATAAGCCGCAACGCTTTCCGGAGTTTGTGGACTTACGCCTGGACGGCAACGAAGGTTCTATCCCTCCGGTGCGTTTTTTCGATCTGCTCGATAGCTTGGGCTCGGATGTCATGCGTCGCTACCCGGACTCTTGTGAGCTGGAAGCCTCCATCAGCGAGATCCTCGGGATCTCCACCGATCGCGTTTTGGTCACTGCCGGGGGAGACGACGCTTTGGATCGAATCTGCAGATCCTATCTTTTCAAAGGCACCCAAGTGATTCTGCCCGAACCCACGTTTGAAATGATCGGTCGCTATGCCCGTTTGGCCGGCGCAGAAGTCACTACAGTCCCTTGGATGTCGGGTCCTTATCCAATCGGTCGGGTCAAAGAGCAAATCAACCCCGCCACCAAAATGATCGTTGTGGTAAGTCCCAACAGCCCCACCGGATCGACGGCCACCATCCAGGATCTAGAAACTCTCTCTCTGGCTGCTCCCCAAGCATTGTTGCTCGTGGATCAAGCCTACAGTGAGTTTGCCGACTTTGATCTTACCCCTGCGGCGATGAACTTACCCAACGCAGTGGTTGTGCGGACTTTGTCCAAAGCCTGGGGGTTGGCAGGTCTCAGGGTGGGCTATGCGGTTGGTCCCAAATCCACAATCGACTGCCTGCGGGCAGTGGGACAACCCTACGCCGTATCGGCTCCGTCACTTGCTCTGGCAAAGTTGCGTATCACCCAATCACGCCCGGAAGTCGAAGCATTTGTCGATCGTGTTCGGAGTGAAAGGCAGGAGCTTATCACCCTGCTTCCGCAACTCGGCGCCCAGGCCCTACCCTCCCAAGCCAACTTCGTCCTGGCACGTTTTGATAAAGCCGGTTTCATCCAAGATGCTTTGGCGGCATTGGGTATCGCCGTGAGACGTTTTCCCAATCAACCCGTCCTGGAGGGTTTTTTGCGTATCACCTGCCCCGGAAACCCAATCGCTTTCAATCGATTGAAGGCGGCCTTTCGATCCATTTTGGCTCCGGAAGCATTGTTATTTGATTTGGATGGGGTTCTGGCCGATGTGTCGAAGTCCTACCGCAAAGCCGTCTTGGCCACCGCCGCGTCATTCGGGGTGGAGCTTTGCGAAGATCAAATTTTAATGGCCAAAAACGAACCCGGGTCCAACAACGATTGGGTGCTTACCCAAAGGTTGCTCGAGCGCCGAGGTGTCGGCGTGAGCCTCGACACGGTCACCCGCAGGTTTGAACGTATCTACCAAGGCGATGAACACCAGCCGGGCCTGCGCTTCAACGAAAAGTTGTGTGTCGATCACCCATTTTTGGCCAGGCTCTCAAAGAGATTTCCATTGGCGGTGGTCACGGGCAGACCCCGCAAGGATGCGTTGCGTTTTTTGGAGCAAACCAACATTGCAGCCTACCTCCAAACATTGATTTGCATGGAAGACGCGGCCGCCAAACCCGATCCGGCCCCGGTTCGTTTGGCAATGTCGAAACTGGGCGTCAAGCACGCTTGGATGGTCGGCGACATGCCTGACGACATCCGCGCCGCCCGGGCGGCCGGCGTATTGCCTCTGGGTGTCTTGGCCCCGGGAGACTGTCCAGATCGCATGCAAAAAGCCATGCTGGATGTCAAGGCCGCCTGTTTTTTAGAAAATCTTTACAAATTAGAGGAGTTGCTACCATGAAAATAAGACAAAGCGAGCTTTCGCGAAAAACCAACGAGTGTGAAATTTCAATCTGCCTGCATCTCGATGGCCGGGGCGAAGCCGATATTTCCACTTCAATCGGTTTTCTTGATCATCTCATCGGCAACCTTACCAAACATGCCGGGTTCAATCTCAATCTGACCTGCCGGGGTGATTTGGTGGTCGACGACCATCACACCGTGGAGGATTGCGCGTTGTCCATCGGAGCCGCTCTCGATCAAGCCCTGGGAGAAAGGCGGGGTATCGCAAGGTTCGGTTGGTCGTACGCACCCTTGGACGAGGCCCTCGCCCGGGTGGTGGTCGATCTGTCCGGCCGGCCGTACGCTGATATCAACTTAGGTCTTTCCAGAGAAACCCTGGGAGGGCTTGCTGCTGAAAACCTCACCCACTTTCTACAGTCATTGGCCGCCGCAGGACGTTTCTGCCTGCACGTAGATCTGATCAAAGGACAAAACGATCATCATCGCGCCGAAGCGGCCTTCAAAGGTTTGGCTTTAGCGTTGCGCCAAGCTACAGGCCTTGTCCAGGGCCCGGCGGCTCTAGAAGTACCCAGCACCAAGGGGGTGCTTTGATGAAAACCAGGGATGTATGGATAGTACCTACCGGCACCGCCAACACGGCATCGGTCATTGCCGGTATCGAAAGGATCGGGTTGCGTGCCCGCATGATCGAACGTCCCAAAGAAGCTTTGTCTGCCGGGTACTTGGTGCTCCCGGGGGTTGGCGCGCTTGCCGCCGCCATGCAGCGGTTGCAACGTGACGACATGGTCTCGGTGCTGCAGGATAGAATTCGAGCCGATCTACCGACTTTGGCGATTTGCCTGGGACTGCAACTGCTCTGTCAAGGCTCCGAAGAATCTCCCGGACTACCCGCCCTGGGAGTCGTAGACGGCGTAGTGATCAAATATCCTTCCAGCGTGCGCGTGCCGCAGCTGGGCTGGAACCTGGTGCAACCCGATTCGACTTGCCACATGATACAGACCGGGTATGCCTATTTTGCAAACTCCTACCGTCTCACGAGCGCACCCGGTGGTTGGTCTGCGGCCTACAGTGACTACGCCGGCAAATTTGTCGCCGCCCTGGAGAAGGGCCGAGTGCTGGCCTGTCAATTTCATCCGGAGCTGTCCGGACTATGGGGACAACAACTCATCACCCGATGGTTGGGAGATGAAGCGATCCTGGGAGAACGAACATGCTGACCCATCGAATCATCCCGTGCCTGGATGTCAACGACGGCCGGGTAGTCAAAGGCATCAATTTTTCGGGACTCAAAGATGCAGGCGATCCGGCCGAGTTGGCCGAAAGCTATCAAAACCAGGGTGCGGACGAAATCGTGCTCTTGGACGTATCAGCCACACCGCAGGGTCGATCGACCCAACTGGATTGCGTCAGAAGGGTGCGCAGACGCCTGGCAATCCCGCTTACGGTAGGAGGCGGAGTGCGTCGGGTGGAAAACGCCGAAGCGTTGCTCGAGGCCGGCGCTGACAAGATCTCCGTCAACACCGCCGCCGTCGAAGATCCCGGTCTTTTACAAGAGATGGCCGCAAGGTTCGGAAGTCAGTGTACGGTCTTGGCCTTGGACGCCGCCCGTTTTCCGGACCGGGACGGGTTCGAGGTAGTGGTTTTATCCGGGCGCAAGCGCACTGGCATGGACGCTCTGGACTGGGCCGAAAAGGCGACCCGGTTGGGATCGGGCGAGATACTGCTTACCAGCTGGGACCGGGACGGGACCAAAGCCGGCTACGACATCGATCTGATCCGTGGCGTATCCGAGCGAACCTCGGTTCCCATCATTGCATCCGGAGGAGCAGCCACGCCGGAACATATGCAAATAGCCATTCAGGCCGGCGCGGATGCGGTTTTAGCCGCATCCATCTTTCACTATGCAGAAAGCACCGTACAACAAATCAAAGCAGCGCTTCTTCACAAAGGTATCGAGGTGAGGCCATGATTGTTCCATCGATAGATCTCATGCAGGGACAGGCAGTCCAACTGGTGGGCGGCAAGGAAAAAGTCTTGGATGCAGGCGATCCTCTGCCGATCGCAGAGAATTTCAAACTGGCGGGTGAAATCGCCGTGGTGGATTTGGATGCGGCCCTGGGACGGGGTTCAAATACCGCCGGCATGCGAAAGCTCGCAGCCCTAACGCCCTGCCGGGTCGGCGGAGGCATCCGATCGGCCGAAGCCGCTTTAGCGTGGTTGGACCATGGCGCCTCCAAGGTGGTCTTGGGAACCGCCGCCACTCCGGAAGTATTGAAACGGCTGCCACCGGAAAGAGTGGTGGTGGCTCTGGACGCGTATGACGGAGATGTGGTGGTGGAAGGCTGGACCCGAAAGACCGGTCGCGGCATCATCGAACGTATGCGGGAGCTCGAAGGACTGGCGGGCGGATTTTTGGTCACCTTTGTAGAAAAGGAAGGCCGACTCCAGGGCACGGCGTTCGAGCAAGTCGCCCGGCTCAAAGAAGCCGCCGGCCGGGCCGATCTCACCATCGCGGGCGGCATCAGCAGCACAGAAGAAATCGCCTCACTCGATCGCCTGGGCGCCGATGCACAGGTGGGCATGGCCCTGTATACAAACCGACTGAGCCTGGCGCAAGCCATCGCGGCGCCGCTTAAATCGGATCGAGCGGACGGATTGTGGGCCACTGTAATCTGCGACCCCCACGGAGTGGCGCTTGGCTTGGCTTGGTCGGATCTCGAGAGCCTGGATCGAGCCGTTCGAACCCGCAAAGGCGTATACCACTCGCGCTCCCGCGGGCTCTGGATCAAGGGCGAGACGTCCGGAGCCGGGCAGGAGTTATTGAAGATCGATCTGGACTGCGATCGGGATGCATTGCGATTTACAGTTCGCCAACATGGATCCGGATTTTGCCATCGAGGAAACTGGACGTGTTGGGGCGGCGATTCAGGCCTGCCCCGGTTGAGCCGCAGACTGCTTCAACGCGCCCACCAGACTCTCGAAGGCAGTTATACCCAAAAGCTCCTCGATGATCCGCGCCTACTGCGGGCCAAATTGGTCGAAGAAGCCGCCGAGCTCGCAGACGCCTCGACCGACGAGCACGTGGTGGCGGAGGCCGCCGATGTCTTGTACTTCACCCTATGCGCACTGGCCCGGAAGGGGATTGAACTGGATCAAGTTTCCACCGAGCTGGACAAGCGATCTCTCAAAATTTCTCGCACCGGCGGCTCGATGAAGAACTCGAACGAAAGCCAGAAATGAAAACACAAATATTACGTCGACTCGCACCCTGGAAGGTCCGAAACCTCCAAAGACGCGCGCTGCGTCAAGATGCCCTTACCGAAGCCGCTGCCATCGTCGATGATGTCAAAGCGCGGGGTTTGGAAGCCATGATTGAGCACGCCGTCGAGCTCGGTGATCTCGAGCCCGGACAAGCTTGGCTGAAAGGACCCGATGACTTCAAGACCGCTTTCAACGCACTCGAACCCTCACAGCGCAGCCTTATCGAAAGGTGCGCCCAGCGTATCCGCACCTTCGCCTTGGCCCAGAAAAATTGTTTAAAGGAGCTCAAACAGGAAATTGCCGGCGGTTATGCCGGACACACCATCCAACCGATGCAATCGGCAGGATGCTATGCCCCAGGCGGCCGGTATCCCCTACCCTCCTCGGTGCTCATGACCGCAATCACCGCCCGGGCGGCCGGTGTGAATCAAGTCTGGGTGGCCTCACCCAGGCCTTCCTTGATCACTCTGGCAGCCTGTGGAGCGGCGGATGCAGACGGTCTCTTGGCTGTAGGTGGAGCCCAGGCGGTGGCCGCACTACACCTGGGCATCGATCCCGTGCCCGCTTGCGACATACTGGTAGGCCCCGGAAATGCTTGGGTGACGGCCGCCAAACATATCGTCAGCGCCGATACGGCCATCGACATGTTGGCCGGACCATCCGAACTGTTGATTCTGACCGACGGATCCGCCTATCCCGCCTGGGTGGCTGCGGACCTCTTGGCTCAGGCCGAGCACGACCCCATGGCGCTGCCCATGTTGGTATCTACCTGTGAAAAGCTTTTAGAGGACGTGGATAGAGAACTCTCTCGGCAACTTGAGACCCTCCCTACGGCCGCCGTGGCCCGAAAGGCGCTTCGAAACGGTTTCGGGGTGCTGGCCTGCAATCTGGACGAAGCCATCGAATTGAGTGATCGGATTGCGCCTGAGCACTTGGAGCTGTTGCTGGAAGACCCACACGGTACGGTGGGACGGCTTCGCCATTACGGCGCATTGTTTATCGGCTCTGCGGCCGCCGAAGTTTTGGGAGACTATGCCGCCGGCCCGAATCACGTACTGCCCACCGGCACTACCGCCAGGTTCACCGGAGGGCTTTCGGTGCTATCGTTTCTGAAGGTACGCACCTGGATCGACATCGAAAATCCGGACCAATCCCACCCGCTTTACGAAGACGCGGCCCAACTGGCGCGCATTGAAGGTCTCGAAGCCCACGCGCGGGCCGCCGAGATGAGAATCCGCGCCCGATAACCGCCCCTGCCCGGTATCAAGATTTTTGCAAGCATTCACTTAGGGGTAGCGTTGAAACATGAGGTTTCGAGGACATGCCTGAGTAGGGCTGATAAGCAATCTGGGTTCGATTGCATGTAAGTCCACGAGTTTCGCAGTAATCGAATGTTTCGATGCTACCCCTGGGTGAATGCTTACGATTTTTTTAGGTCCAACCCGGCATTCCCGCCTTGAAAACGTTGCAACACGAGGCCGGCCACCGAATCGCTCCATACATTTACGCACGTGCGACCCATATCGAGCAAACGATCCACCGCAATGATTAAGCCCACCGCCTCGGTGGGTAATCCCACGGCTTCGAGCACAATCACCATCATGACCAACCCGGCGTGCGGTATGGCCGCAGCTCCAACGCTGGCAAGCAATGCGGTGATCGCTACAACTAACTGCTGGGAAAGATCCAAATCAAACCCGTACAACTGGGCGATGAACAGGGCGGCTACAGCTTCGTACAAGGCCGTGCCGTCCATGTTGATGGTCGCACCCAGGGGCAACACGAAGGAGCTTATTCGGTTTTCCACCCCGGCGCGCTTTTCCAAACACTGCATGGTAAGCGGCAGGGTTCCGTTGCTCGAAGCGGTGGAAAACGCAGTAAGCAAAGCGCTCGACATGTTTTTGGCGTGCCGCCAGGCCGATCGAGCCGCAAGCAAGCGAATCAAAAGGGGCAAAGTAATCATGGCGTGTACGCACAACCCGATCCAAACCGTCAACATATACCAACCCAACGCCTTGAACACTCCGGCCCCTTGGGACACCGAAGCGTGCAACACAAAGCCCAACACCCCTAAAGGAGCCAAATATAAGATAAACAAGGTCATGGCCATCATGACCTCGAAAGCGGCCGAGAAAAACTCTGAAAGCCTTTTACCCGCCTGCCCACCCACCAAAGTGACAAACACACCAAACAACAAGCTGAAAAAGATGATCGACAACATATCGCCTTCGGCCATGGCGCGTACCGGATTATCGGGCACCAACCTGCTCACCAACCCCCACAAGATGGTGCCCAGGCCTTTTTCGTCCTGCACCGACTCGATCAGCGAAGTCTCTTGGCCGGAGGCAAGACTGCCCAACTCTTCTCTGTCCAGATCGACTCCCGGCTCGATCGCGTTGACCAGAACCAAGCCCACCAAGATGGCCAACAAGCTGGTGGTCATATAATATACCATGGCCTGCCAACCAAGCCTGCCCAAACCCCGCATGTTGCCCGTATTGGTCACGCCGGTAATCAAGGAGGTCATCACCAAAGGCACCACAATCATCTTGAGCAACTTGAGAAACAACCCCCCCATTTCGCCGCCGATTTTCGAAAGATAGGCCTGCACGGACGGATCCATCCCACCCCCGGATGTGAGGATGTTGACCGGGATGCCGATCGCCGCGCCCAACACCATCCCGGCGAATATCTGCCAATGCAGTTTTTTATACCAAGGGCTTTCTTTTGCATCCATCATGGCGTCTCCCCGACTGAAACCGAAAAATCGATCCAAAGATCTAACAAAAGACCGCTCGGTATGCAAACCACTCCGTGCCGTCATCTCAAAAAAGGCGTCCGGTCCAAAACCCGGAAACCAAGATAACTCGTACGAATATTTGATCTTTGACCAAGGTGACATTATACTTTTAGACATAAAGTATACAAAAAATGTAATGCCCGGAGCGCCGGCCGACCTACCGGCCGTACCCGGCAGAAGATAAATGTCGTATTTGGAACCTATGATTGTTCCATAGAAAGGAGATCCAAATGGACCGTGCATGTACTCAGACTTCATCTGTACCGGATCCGATCGAACTCAAAACTCCAACCGCAACTTTTCGCTTATTATGGATCCTGGCTCTGTTTGCCTTTTCCAATCTGGCCTCAGCCCAGGATGTTGCTTCTGCAGACGAATCCAACTTGATTCTGTTTCATGGATACGGAAATTGGAGCGCCGGATACAGCGACGACAATCACTTCATGGATTCGGCCGAGCCCGAAGGCAACTGGGATCGGATCTCATCGGTCTTGGTGGTGCACGCCAATCCATATAAAAACCTCAACATCAACACCTCCACCGAGTTTTCGGTAGCCGGCGAAGATTTGGACATTCGGCTCAACTTCGCGTTC
>JBFFBT010000211.1:0-10538 GCA_041560255.1 Myxococcota bacterium
GATCCAAAAAATCCCGTCGCGATCCGTATACATTGCGACGATATGATTTTCAAAAAGACCGTGAGTCCTTTTGAAGTTCTCCAATTGTTGGTTGCGAAGATCGTATCGATATGCTCCCGCTCCCATCGTACCGAGCCAGACTACCTCATTGGGGTTTTCAGCCATGGAGAATACCGGGCCGCCTGATACGTTTTGAGTGGATTTGAAGGTCTGGAATCGTTTGGTCACGGGATCATAGAGATCTATGACCGCAGGTCCGTCATGTCCTATCCACACTGTGCCCCGGCTGTCTTGAAAAACCGAGGAGATCAAGTCGTTTGATAATCCATTTTCGATCGTATGGGTTAGGATCCTGGTATGCGTCAAATTGAAAAGCCCGCCTCCTTCGGTGCCGATCCAGATGATGTTTTCACGATCTTCAAAGATACATAATATATCATGGTTGCCGATCTTTTTTGTTCGTGGAAAAGAAGTTGTTCGGTCGCTGCCTGGCGGCAACACCCCGACACCTTTCCCTATGACTCCGAGCCAAATATTGCCGAAGTGGTCTTCCCAAAGCTTGCTGATAGACGCGATCGGGCTCATGTTTTTCGAATAGTCCAGTAAAAACGAAGGGTGTTTGGGATTGTCAAATAGGAGCAGGAGATCGGATCCGTAGGTTGTCGCCCAGATGTTGCCGGATCTATCTTCCAGCACATCGATGAAGTCGAGATGACGCAACCCCTTGTATACGGAGATGTATCGATTGGATCTTTTTTCCACCCAAAAGATACCGGCCTTGTCGGTGCCCACCCATATCCGCCCCAATCGATCCTCCATGAGGGTTCTTATCCTGATGGCGGTGTTTTGTCCTTTCAAGGACAAGGAGGTAAGTCGGCCTTCACTGAACCAACTGAGTCCTTTCTCGGTGCCGATCCAGATGACCCCGTCGCGGGTGCGCAACAGAGAATAAATGTCATCACCGATTGGATTGCCTTGATTGGCGAGGGTATCGAAAACGCCGTTTTGAAATCGGATAAGTCCGCCGCCGCGGCTGCCGATCCAAAGTGTTCCGTTCGGTTCGGACAACAGATTGATGATGAGGTTGGATTGCAACGCCGGAGTATTGCTCCGATCGTAGCTGTCGAACTCGTGTCCATCAAACCGGGCCAAACCTGCCTCTGTGCCTACCCAAAGGTATCCATCCGGTGTCTGGGTCATCGCATAAACAGAATTCATGGGCAAGCCGTCCTCGATGGTCCAGGAAGACTGCCTCATTTGGTCAAATGGAGGTTGGAGACCGAATACCATGGATGTGAACGCCAATAGAATCTGTAAAAAAGAAAACATATTGATCCACAACCCTCCTTGATTTCATGATATCCATTTTGGGTGGAGATGAAAGCACACAAATCCCAGGCTGTGCAAGTCCGTATTCCTGAGCCGGTATCCGATGTATCGAGTCATGAGTCTGATTGTATTCCCCGGCGCTTGTATTGGCTGGGGGTCATGTGGGTGATTTGCTTGAATGCCCGGTTGAAGGTGTTTTTGGAGTTGAAGCCCACTTTGAATGCAATTTCGAGAATCGACCAACTTTCTGGACCGGGGTGATCCAAGAGCCTTTGGGCTTCTTTGACGCGGTATGTATTGATGTAATCGTTATAGCTCATTTTGAGTATTTGGTTGATGATTTGCGAAAGATGCCGAGGGTTGACTCCGCATTTTTCTGCCAGCATGCTCAGTGACAGATTTTCCATTGTATAGAGTTTTTCTACTTCCATCAAATGAGACAGTCTTTCTTGGCATGCCTGGGTCTCTTCGGAATTCAGCTGCTGTATGGTGGTTTTTCGGTGTCCTTTGCGGATGGAAAGTATTTTCTTGGTGGAGAAATACAGCGTGATGGAAAGAGACGCCAAACCCAAACACAACCAAAGAACAAATTGGCATGTTTGGTAAAAATACGATTGGATGCGGAACTCAAAAATTGCCTCGGGTTGACTGCAGACATCAGCATTGTTGCAGGCTGTGACCCGAAATCGGTAGTCACCGGGGGGCAGGGCCGCGATACGAATGTTTCGGCGCTTTCCGACCTGTGTCCAGGTCTCATCCAAGCCCTCCAGTTTGTATTTGTACGCCGTTTTCTGGGGCGCCGTAAAGCCGATTCCCGTGTAGGCGATTTCCAAATCGCCTCTTCCTGCGGGCGCCTGAGCTTTTTGGTTGACGGGATAGGGTATTGAGTCGATGACGGCTTTTTTGATCCGCATGCTTGGGGTCTGGATGTTGGTATCCAGGTTGTGAGGATCGATTACGGAGATACCTTTGGTGGTTGGAAACCATAGCCTGCCGTCGGTAGTTTTCCAGCAGGCTGGTTGACCGCCGCCGTTACACTCTATGCTTTGCATACCGTCTTCGATCGAGTACGAGATGGGTCGGATAGTGCTTCTTTTACCGGCTGCGAAATCCAACAATTCTTTTCGGCGTACGCGAAATATTCCTCGGTTGGAGCTCATCCAAAAGCGTTGTTGTTGATCCTCGAGAATACAGTAAATGTAGTTATCGGGCAGCCCATCGTTTTTGTCGATGGGGGTGAGCACTCCATGATGGTAGAGATTGATGCCGCCGCCAAGGGTTGCGATCCAGACCATTCCCGCCTGGTCCTCATAGAAAGCCATGACGATTTCGTGTGAAAGACCATTTGCAGGCGTCATGGATATGGTTTCGTGCTTTCGAATGTAGCGCACCCCCCCGCCCCAGGTGCCGATCCACAATCCGCCCCGGCGATCCTGCATGAACGTGTTGATCCGGAAACCCAGCTTTTTGAAAATCTGAAATCGATTTCCATCATATCTATGCAGGCCCCCGTCGTTGCCGCCGGCCCAAAGGACGCCGTCGCGATCCAGGTATACTGCAAAAATGTAATCCACTGAAAGTCCCTGTTGGGTTGTCAACCTATCCAGTTGATTGGCATCCTGGTTGAAACGAAACAATCCCGCGCCCATGGTCCCGAGCCAAATTGTGCCGGAGGGATGCTCGGCGATGGACATCACATTTCGATGTGAAAATTTTTTCAACCTGGTGGGGGTTCGGATTCGGTTTGGATTGGATGTGGTCAGAGCCCCTACGGATCGTCCGTTGCCTATCCATACAGATCCTCGGCTGTCTTGAAGTACAGAAGATATCATGTTGTTGGCAAGCCCGTGCTCGGTTGTGTACGTGATAATCCTGGTCTGCCTCAAGTTGAACAAGCCTCTGCCCAGGCTGCCTGCCCAAATGATGTTTTCACGATCTTCAAAGATGGCTATGACCGAGATATGGCCGATGTTTTTTGTATTATAATATTTGATGTATCCATCATTGCCCGGGTGAACAATCCCGATGCCTTTTCCCAAAACACCGACCCAAAGATTTCCGGCTTGATCCTGCATGATGGTGCAGATGGGATTGGTTTCTTCAATTTTCTGGGATACAATCAATCCAGCCGAAGGACGTTTGGGATCGAGGGATACAAGGAGCAGGCCCGAATCGTGGGTTGCGGCCCAGATGTTGCCCGAGCGATCCTGCAAAAGTTTTTCCACATCGAGATGATTTTGGCCTTGAGGCTTGACGTGATACTGATCAGATTCTTTTTCTACCCAAAAAATACCGGATTTCTCGGTGCCCACCCAGATGTGCTCCTGACGATCCTGCATCAAGGTTTGAATTTTGATGTCGGTGTCTTTGATCAAGGGTACGGTAAAAAATTTACCATGGTTGAGCAGGTTGAGCCCTTTTCGGGTGCCTATCCATAAAGTACCGTCTCGGCTTTCAAGCAAACTGGTGATACGGTTATCCAAAAGCCCATCTTCTTTAGTGTACGTGTCGAACCTGTCGTCACGCATTTTTGTAAGGCCTCCGCCCCGGGTGCCTATCCATAAGGTGCCGGATGCATCGACCAGAGTGGAGGTGATGATTTCGGAACGCAAAGCCGGGACGTTTTCTTGGTTGTAGAGGTCGAACTCGATTCCATCGAAGCGGGCAAGTCCGGCTTGGGTTCCCACCCAGAGGTATCCGTCCGGTGTTTGTGAGATGGTCGTTATGCTGTTCATCGGAAGGCCGTCTTCGATGGTCCAGGCAGATAACTTGATCTTGTCAATTGGGTGCGTGGGGCCGAGCAATATAGATACGATCAAAGCAAGATGTTGCATGAGATAAAGCATTTTTATCTAAAGCTTCCTCAATCGCCGTATTGGTACATCTCAGATCGGGATAAAAGCACAGAAGGATGAAAAAGAGCAAGTTGGAATCGGGTAAAAAAGGGGAGTCTTTGTTTGGGTATTTTGAGTTGCATGGCGCATAGATATAGTAGAGACTGATGTTGCTCGATAGGCGATACCCGATATGCTGGTAAGGGACTTACGAGCCCAAAGAGAAGTCCGGGGAGTACCTCACTTCTCGTCGACGAAAGGAGAAATGCCATGGCACTGATTCAAACCATTGATCCGGATGTGGCTGAAGGTCTAGTAAAACAATTTTATGACACCATGAAAAAGCTTGTGGGTATGGTTCCGAAACCCTTGCAGATGTACAGCGCAAGCCCCAGGTTGTTTGAGATCAACACTCAGATCTTGCAGTACTACATGAGCCATCCAAATCTAAACCCGGTATTGATGGCTTGCATTCGATTCGTCAGCGCGACCCATTGTGAATATCCCTATTGCATCGACATGAACAAAAAGATCCTTACCCAAATGGTGGGTCTTTCCGAGCAACAGGTACAGCAGTTGCTTGAAGATCCCAAGAGCGTGGATCTGCCGGAAAAAGACAAAGCTATGCTCGACTTTGTCATAAAATCCATTCGTACGCCCGAGGAAGTGCAACAAAATGACGTGGATGAGCTGCGCAGGTTGGGTTGGTTGGATACCGATATCTACGATGCGGTCAGCCACGGCACCATGATGGTGGCAAGCGGCATATTGTTCAATGCCTTCAAAATGGGAGTTTAGTGTAGTATAGTAGTGAGATCGGGGGAGGATAGGCCCGGGAGGAAGCGATGCATGGATTGGTTGTGTATTTGCAGAGAATGTCATTAGGTATGGTTGGAAGTATGATTGGATTCTTATGGTTGGGCTTCACCGTCGGATGTGATGGGGCGGGGGTGTCTCCCGGTCCGAATCCGAACAACTCGAATTTCTATGTGAAATACTCGCACCTGAAGGAAATCGAGGCCCTGGATGCCATGATGAAGTGGTACGTCCAGAACGAAGACGACAGTCTCAGGGGTCCCTTTGACAGCCATCACTCGGGTATTGTGGATTTGGGTGAGGACCCGCGCTCGGAAGCGATCGTCTCCAAACATATACTTCCCTCTTTTTATTACACATATATGGGTACGCCGGTAGGCGGAATCGATGTGTATACCGGTAACACCGCCGGCTCCGATACCTTGAAATTGACCCTGCATGATGCGGCGGTCGGGCAAGAGGTTAAAATCGCTCATATTTTTGATGATTGGCACACCGTAGCGCAAGATCCGTTTTCCATCTCATTTACTCCTTTTCCCACCAACGATATCCGCGGTTCGAACGATCTGTTGAGTCTTTTTGTGCGATATCGAGCCTCTCCAGACGAGGAACCTTTGGGCCGATACGGCTATATGTTGGATTTCAAGCCGGATGCCATATCGAATCTGAGTCTGGATGCCGGCAACCTGCCGACCTGTATACGGCGGGAGTGGATCTCGACGGTTGACTTGTCCGAAGATCTGCCTCAAGTGTATGCATACCGCCTGGGTGTGATGCACATGGAAGTTGCAGAAGGGATCCATGATGGTACGGGTAAGGCCGGCGGTTTTGGGCTGCCCGAACAATTTCCGGCCGATGCTTGGTATCTTACAACCTATGTGGATGGTTTGATGCCGACGGTCATTGCGCGATTTGATCCGAAAACCAACCAGCCGGTCGAGTTGGATCCCTTGGATCGATATATCGTCGAAGAAAGCATGGTGCTCGATACCCAGACCAATACCTTTCGGTTTCAACTCGCAGCGAAGTCCGGGCTGCCCGGTACGGACGAGATCGGTTATGGAGAGTTGCTCATGTCAGCGGGGGGAAGTTTATTGTGGAGGATCGTTTTTTCTTGGAGCTATGTCGAGATCGATAACGGTGTTTTCGTCTTGTCATTGCCCCGCTTGCCGAACCATGACGTCCTGCCTGCGTTCGAGAGCTATTTTCTTACATTATATCGGTTGGATCAGGGAAGTAGCGCCAAACAAATGATATCCTATGAATATAATCATAAAACCAACCTACATCCAAGCTGGGCGATGACCTCGGAATCGAAGTTTGTTCGATAAATGCATTTTCTGTAAGCCCGGGTGAACGCTGGCCAAATATACCATAAAGTCTATAGAATAGGTAAATATGAATTGACTAATAGGTATATCCTACCTATGGTTAACCCGTGTTGTCCAGTAACTATCTAGGAAAAGGAGAGTTGTCATGAAAACCTGGTATTCGTATGATAGGGTGATCGCCTGGATGATTTTTCTCGCCACGAGTGTCGTA
The DNA here is from genome assembly GCA_041560255.1 of Myxococcota bacterium. GTDB lineage: Bacteria > Myxococcota > B64-G9 > B64-G9 > B64-G9 > JBFFBT01. The sequence continues at coordinate 6,522 of JBFFBT010000211.1, forward strand.
GTGGGTTGTGGGGAGCTTTCCGACGCTCCTGAGGTCCCGGATCCAAAAATGACCAGCGGGCGATTGAGTTTCGAGGTCAACTTCGAGGTTCCCGAAGGAGCCAAATCCATCCGGCTTTGGCTTCCGTATTTGGTATCCAACGATTACCAAACCATCGGGATTACGAAAGTGACCGGGAATTTCACCGAAAACCAAACGACTTATGAGCCGGCGAACGGAAATGTCATGTTGTATGCCGAGTGGGATCAACCTCAAGAGAATGTTGCCACCCTGTCATATTCGGTATCCATCCAAAGACAAGAAATACGCCGAACCCAATTTCCGGCCGAGGAGGATGCGATGCCTCCGTTTGTTACAAAATTCCTGGGGGCCACTTCTTTGGGTCCGATCGATGGAGAAGTGGCCGAGTTGGCGGGACAAATCGTTGCTGGAAGGTCCTCGATCCGGGAAAAATCCAGGGCGATTTATGATTATATTGTAGAAAACAGTATACGTAATCCGGATGTAGAGGGCTGTGGAGAAGGGGATGTTCTTTCTTTGCTCAAAAATCTTTCTGGAAAATGTGTGGATCTTTCTTCTGTCTATGTCGCCTTGGCCCGCAGTATTGGTGTGCCCGCAAGAGAAGTGTTTGGAACCCGGATATCAAAACCGGGAGATATCACATCCCACTATCATTGTCGGGCGGAATTTTATCTTCCCGGCTATGGTTGGGTGCCGGTCGATCCGTCGGATGTACGAAAACTTATGCTCAATGAGGATCTTGCCCTGGATGATCCCAAGGTACAAGCAGCCAGAGAATACTATTTTGGGTCGCAAACCGAGACCTATGTAGATTTCGGCACGGGGAGAGACATTGTGCTGAATCCTTCTCAGCAAGGCAAGCCATTGAACTATTTTATGTATCCTTATATCGAGGTTGATGGGGTAGGTTTGGGGTTGCTTCAGGTCTACAAAGATGCGTTGCAGGTGCAGTTTGAGCCGGCTGAGTTTGAGTCCGCCGAGTTGTTGGCTTGTATGAGTTGTCATCTCGAAGCCCATCATCAAGATGAAAATTGCTTGATTTGTCACCCGGAAGCATGTGGCAAACAGACCTGACAGTCATAGATCCATCCGGGTTGGATGGAGATTTGAGGCAATTCAGGTCGTTCGATCTCAGCGGCAGGGTCTGAGGTAGTGGATAACGGCTTTCCTGGTATCCGGCCTAATGAAAAAAGTTGCTGGACAAGGGATAGCTATCGTGCTAGGCCCTTACTATCCGGATTTTTTAGAGTTTGCGTAATCCAACCAAAAAAGGAGAGGTGTAATGAAGTCGTTTCTAAGCTCATTTCTTATGGGTTGTGTATTGGTTGTGACGCTTGGGGGGTTGAGCGGACGGCAGGCCTTCTCGGCTGAGTTAGAGCAAGATGGGATTGCCAGACTCTCGGCGCCTGCCGATGAGCAGGCCGTGATGAGAATGTTGTTGGAGAAAGGCGTAATTCGGGCGGATTGTACCGAGAGGGTCGCACAAGAGGCTGTGGTTGAGTATCTGCAAAAAAAAATGAGTCAGGGCCGCATGGATCCCCGGCAGGAAAAAGCTCGTTTGGTAAGAGAGCTCAGAAGCCTATCTGCTGATAAATCCTATGGAAAACGACCAATAACCAACTTTCATCGCATGCTTCGGTCACAAATGCTCAAGTTTGATACATCGGAAAAGCCGGCCGATCATGCGCGCTGGAGCTCGATGTGGAACGATGATCGAGAAAAGACCATGACACCGGTCAAACAAGTGAAATTTTTGGTATTGTTGGCGGATTTTTCAAAAGACGAGTTTGGAGAAGGTCCGCTTCATAACGAGATTGCCAAACCTCATCCGAATGACAACAGCACATTTTGGGTAACCGACTTCGGCATCGAACACTACAACCAACTTCTTTTTTCGCACGGTGGTTATCAAATTGTCGATCATACCGGAAAAACCATCCAGCTGGACAGTATGGTGGATTACTTTCTTGAAGCCTCCAAAGGTTACATGGAAGTCACCGGGCAAGTGTATGGCTGGTTCAACTTGGCACACTCGGAAGCCTATTATGGAGACGACGATCCCGCGGGTGGAATCGATAACCTCAAACCCGGAACGCCTTCCGATATGGTATCGGATCTGCTTACCGAAGCCGCCAAGGCCGGGGTTCCTTTTCACGAATACGATCATGAAGATCCCTGGGATCTCGACGGTGATGGCGACACCGAGGAACCCGATGGAGTCATCGATCACTTGGTTATCGTGCATGCGGGCGTAGATCAAAGCGGCGGGGGAGGATTGCAGGGAGACGATGCTTTGTGGGCGCATAGCTCGGCCGTGTTGGTCAACATACCTACCGATCCTCCGATGTTGGCCTACAACTATTTCATGCAAGGCGAAAACGGATCTACGGGTGTGTTTTGTCATGAGTTTGGTCATGATTTGGGGTTGCCGGATGAGTACGATACGATTTACTCCGGAACCGGTGAACCGGTGGGATACTATTCGCTCATGTCCTCTGGGAGTTGGACCGGCAAACCGACGGGCACCATGCCGTCACCGCTCAGTCCCTGGGCCAGAATGAGGTTGGAGGATCTGGTGGGAGGTGACTGGATCAATGTCACCGAGATCGATTTTGATGACATACCTCATTGGGGCAGACTGTATCGTCTGAGAGAGGCGAGCACCACGCAGGACAAGCTGCAGGTCGTCAAAATCAACCTGCCGCAGCATAAAAAAATCCTCACGCTACCCCATGAAGGTGAGCTTGAATGGTGGGGTGGTAAAGACGACGAGATCGATCACACCATGAGAACCGCGGTAGTATTGCCGCAGGCCCAAGTCATAACACTCCAGTATTGGTTGAATTACAAGATTGAAAAAGCATGGGATTATGGATTTGTACAGATTTCCACCGATCAAGGAGAAACCTGGCGGTCACTGGAGACCCCCAGAACCACGGATATCATCGATCCCGACGCCATGCCTGTAATCAAGGCCAACCTGCCTGGATATACGGGCTCGAGCGATGGATGGGTCTTGGAGGAGATCGATCTTTCGGCCTATGCGGGAAGTGAAATCATGCTTCAATTTCGCTACATGACCGACTGGAACACCACGATGGAGGGATTATTTATTGATGAGATCCGGTTGATTGTGGATGACGTGGTTGTGTTGGAGGACAACGCCGAAGTCGAAGGCCCCCCTTGGGAGCTTTTGGGTTGGACGAGGTTTGAAGGGTTTGAGTGGAAAGACCACTATTATTTGGTGGAGTTGCGCAATTACCGCAACATGGATAGAGCGTTGTTGTACGGTTACTCTTGGAAGGACATCGAAACCAGAACGGCCGAGTATTATAGAAGCGAACCTGGAGTTGTGGTTTGGTATCGTGATACCGCGCAAATCAACAACTGGGTCGGAGTTCATCCCGGGGAGGTTTTTTTGGGTGTGGTGGATTCGCACCCCAAGCCGATTTTCTATGTGGATCAAGAGTCAGGAGAAGACAAGCCCTTTCGAACGGCGAATCAATTGCATGATGCCTCGTTCAAAACTTCGCCCGTGCCGCCGAAAACCTTCTATGTTATGGAGGAGCCATATAAGCAATGTCGGCAGGCTCCGGCCAGAAGATTTTCCGACCGCTATACCTATTGGTATCCCGAGTCGCCTTCGGCAGGCATAAAAATCAAACCATATGGTCTGAATATTTGGTCTTTGGGTTTCTCCGGCAAATACCGCACCGGTATCATCTATATCAACAAAAATAAGCATACCGATGATGATATCGATGACCACGATGATTGAGAGTTGATTCGACCCTTGACCGGCCTAAGTTGATCTTGCGCATTCCTCATCATAAAACATTCAAATCATGACTTGATTGGGCTCACCAAGACCGACAGGAGGTTCTTTTGATTTTCTTATTTTGGGCGGCAGTGATGAAATCCATTTGGTGAGAGTCTTCGAAATTTGATAACATGGAGTTTTGTTACCGGGGTTACGTGTACTCCAGGAGGATTGTA
>JBFFBT010000212.1:0-10456 GCA_041560255.1 Myxococcota bacterium
AGGACGCGATCCTCAAGAGGTCTTACGGACATTGTTCGTTGTCTCCGCTATCTGAAAATTCAAACCTGTAGGGTCTTCGATCTGAGTGCGCTTAAAGGCCCATGCCGCCCATGCCCATGCCGCCCATGCCGCCCATACCGCCCATACCACCCGGGGGCATTCCGGGAGCGTCTTTCTTCTCGGGTTTTTCGGCCACCATCACCTCGGTGGTGATCAGGAGCCCGGCTACCGAGCTGGCGTTTTGGAGTGCGGAGCGCACTACTTTGGTGGGATCCACCACACCGGCCTTGAAAAGATCCTCGTATTTTTCGGAAGATGCATTAAATCCGAAATCGCCGTTCTTTTCACGAACTTTTTCCAATACCACCGAACCGTCCAAGCCGGTGTTGGCAGCGATTTGACGAAGCGGCTCTTCGATCGCCCGGGAGAGAATGTCGACACCGACCTGCTGGCTGCCGCCGATTTCGAGCTTCTTGAGCTTGGCCTGGGCTCTTAGTAAAGCTACTCCGCCGCCGACCACCACGCCTTCTTCCACGGCGGCGCGGGTGGCGTTGAGGGCGTCTTCCACTCGGGCTTTCTTCTCTTTCATCTCGGCCTCGGAGGCTGCGCCCACGCGGATGACCGCAACACCACCGGCCAATTTGGCCAGCCGCTCCTGCAGCTTCTCGCGATCGTAATCGCTGGTGGTTTCTTCGATCTGGTTGCGGATTTGTTTGATCCGCATGGAAAGATCGGATTGTTTACCCGAGCCACCCACGATGGTTGTGTTGTCTTTGTCGACCGAAATGCTCTTGCATCGGCCCAGGTCGTTGAGGGTGATGCTTTCGAGCTTGATGCCCAAATCTTCCGAAATCATCCTGCCGCCGGTCAAAATAGCGATATCTTCCAACATGGCTTTGCGCCGATCGCCGAAGCCGGGGGCCTTGACAGCGCAACAAGTGAAGGTGCCGCGGATCTTGTTGACGACCAAAGTCGCCAAAGCTTCGCCTTCGACGTCCTCGGCGATGATCAACAGCGGTTTGCCGGTGCGTGCCACCTGCTCGAGCAACGGCAGCATCTCTTTCATGTTGGAGAGTTTTTTCTCATGAATGAAAATGTATGGTTCCTGCAACTCGACGATCATCTTCTCGGCGTTGGTGACAAAGTACGGAGACAGATAGCCGCGATCGAACTGCATACCTTCCACGAGATCCAGAGTCGTGTCGAGCCCTTTGGCTTCTTCAACGGTGATGACGCCTTCTTTGCCTACTTTGTCCATGGCTTCGGCAATAATGGTGCCGATGGACTCGTCGCCGTTGGCCGAAATGGTGCCTACTTGGGCGATTTCTTTTTTGTCTTGGATTTTCTTGGAGGTTTTCTTCAAGGACTCCACGATGGTCTCGACTGCCTTGTCGATGCCTCGTTTGAGTTCCATGGGGTCGTGACCCGCCGCGATCAGCCTGCAGCCTTCGCGGAAAAGAGCTTGCGCGATGACGGTGGCGGTGGTGGTTCCGTCGCCGGCCACATCCGATGTTTTGGACGCTACTTCTTTGACCATTTGGGCGCCCATGTTTTCGAACTTGTCCTCGAGCTCGATCTCTTTGGCTACCGTCACGCCGTCTTTGGTGATCGTAGGGGAACCCCAGGATTTATCCAAGAGAGCATTTCTACCCTTTGGACCCAGGGTGGCCTTGACCGCATCGGCCAGTTTGTTGACGCCTGCCAGCAGCGCGCTTCTTGCATTCTCGTGGTACTTCATCACCTTAGGTGCCATTGTTCTGCCTCCTTATTCGATGATGCCGAGGATTTCATCCTCGCGCAGAATGAGGTGATCTTCACCGTCGATTTTGATTTCACTTCCGGACCATTTGGCAAACAACACCCGATCGCCCTGCTTGACCATCGGCTCGATCCGGCGGCCGTCGTCGGTCAACTTTCCAGGACCTACCGCCATCACTTCGGCTTCAACGGGTTTTTCTTTGGCCGTATCAGGGATGATGATGCCTCCTTTTGTCTTTTCTTCCTCTTCTCTCCTTTTCACCAGGACTCTGTCTTGTAGTGGTCTGACTTTCATGAGGTTTCCTCCCAAAATTGATCATTCAAAAAAGCTAGTAGCTAATAATCACCGGATCGGGCTTTGTCAAGGGCCGGGCATGATTTTTTTTCTTGTGATCCTGGCCGGAGGCTGTTAAGGCCTAGCAAAGGGGTTGAATGAGGGAATGAATCAACATTATAAAAGTGTTATGCAGCTCGATACGCATAAGGTATACATATCCACTCTACAATTTGTCGGAGGTTGTTTGAATCAATACGGGAGAAGAGCATGATAAAGGTCGAAAATGTATGTAAAAACTACAATGGAATTGCCGCTTTGGAGGATGTGAGCTTCAGGGTGGAGCGTGGTGAGATCGTCGGCCTTTTAGGACCCAACGGTGCCGGTAAAACCACGTTAATCAAGATACTTACGGGTTATTTCGAACCCAGCTTGGGAAAGGTGCAGATCGGTGAACAGGACGTGATCCGAAACCCGGTCAAGGCCCGCCGCTCGATTGGGTATCTACCCGAAAACGCTCCGCTTTACCATGAAATGCTCGTCCAGGAAAGCCTGGTGATGACCGCCGATCTACGCCAGATCCCCTATGACATTCGAACGGGGATGTTGAGACGGGCCATCCAATCGACGGGTCTGCAATCCGTGCTCAACAAACCGATCGGGAAGCTTTCGAAGGGATTTCGGCAGCGGGTCGGTTTGGCTCAGGCGATCTTGCACAAACCTTCGATTCTCATTTTGGATGAGCCTACCAGCGGATTGGATCCGGAGCAAATTGCGGATGTGCGCGATTTGATTCATAAGCTGGCCAGGCAGTGCACGGTGCTGCTCTCAACCCATATTTTGTCCGAGGTGGAGCAGACCTGTGAGAGGGTTTTAGTGTTGCTCAAGGGTCGGCTGCGGGCGGATGCGCGTCTATCCGAGTTGACGGCCTCGAATCGGTATCGAGTAGGTCTGGCCGTCGAGCCCGGAAAGGAAGCCGAGGCGCTCGCCGGCCCGACCCGGGAGGCTTTACTTGGGTCCGGAGGAGTGCGCGCGGTCGAGGTCGAGTCGAAACCAAATGGTCGCGTCGTATTTTCGGTGGAAGGAGAACCGGGAGTCGATCTAGGGGCCAAGGTGTTCGAGCTTGCCAAGAATCACAATTGGCCGCTTCGACAACTGCAACCCGATCAACCCACGCTCGAGTCGGTTTACCGCGCCATTACTTCCGGCAAGGAGATTTCGCTATGAATCCATTGATGACCATTGCAAAAAAGGAGTGGAGATCGGCGTTTTTATCACCGGTTGGTTTGGTTTTTTTGGGTGTTTTTCTGCTTGCGTCCTTGTTTGTGTTCTTTTTTATGGAAGGATTTTTCGCTCGCAACGTAGCGGACGCGAAACCGTTTTTTCGATGGATGCCGGTTTTGTTGGTGCTTCTGACCTCGGCCTTCAGCATGCGTTTGTGGAGCGAGGAAGCCAGAACCGGTACGATGGAAGTGCTCATGACCCTGCCGCTTCGCATCCGGGAGATCGTGTTGGGTAAGTTCATCGCCGGCATGGGCCTGGTCGTAGTGGCTTTGGCCTTGACCCTCCCGGTGCCTTTGACGATCGCGAGTCTGGGCGATCTGGATTGGGGTCCGGTAATAGGGGGCTATTTGGGCTTGTTGTTGTTGTCCGCGGCCTATCTCGCATTGGGGATGTTTATCTCTTCGCTTACCAGCGATCAACTGGTGGCTTTGTTGATGAGCATGGTGGTATGCGGCTTGTTTGTGTTGGTCGGCTATCTGCCCGATCTGTTGCCCATGGCGCTCGAGGTGGATGAAATACTCCGGGCGGTGGGTACTGGAAGTCGTTTTGAAAGCATGCTGCGCGGAGTTTTGGATCTACGTGATCTGGCTTTTTATCTCAGTTTGGCGGCCCTGTTTTTGGTGTTGAATGGTTTTTTGCTGGAACGGCGACGTTGGGGACAAAGTCCCGATGGCGCCAAACGCCGCAACGAGACGGTTGCGGGAGTCGGTTTGTTGGCGTGTAATCTCTTGGTGTTGAATATCGGTTTGTTTCCGATCGTTCATCTCAGGGCGGATCTGACTGAGTGGGGCGAGTACAGCGTATCCGAAGTAACCGAGAAAATGCTCGCGAGCCTTTCGGAACCCTTGTTGATTCGTGGTTACTTTTCCGATCAGACTCATCCATTGCTGGACCCTTTGGTGCCGCGTATACGGGATTACCTGTGGGAGCTCGAAGCCGTGGGCGGAGCCAACCTCACGACCGAGTTCGTCGATCCCACTCGGGACGAAGAGTCCGAGGGCGAAGCGCAAAGCAAATACGGGATTCGTAGTGTGGCTTTCCGCTTTTCGGATCGGCACGAAGACTCGGTGGTGAACGCCTATTTTCATCTCTTGGTGCGTTACGGTGATCAATATGAGGTGATCGATTTCAATGACTTGATCGATGTCGAGCTCAAAGGCACCGGCGTTCAGGTACGCCTGCGTAATTTGGAGTACGACATCGCCCGCGCGGTGAAGAAAGTGGTGTTCGGATTCAAGAGCACGGAGGCCATCTGCGCACAAATGAAAGACCCGGCGGTGCTCAAGGTCTTTGCATCCTCGAAAAACATGCCCGAGGAGCTTGCCGGAGTAAGACCGAAAGTTGAAAAGGTGGCCGCAGAGTTCAAGGAACGTTGCAACCATAGATTTGATTATCAGATCATCGATCCTGATGGGTCGGACAGCCAAATCAATCCAAACGTTCTTTATCAGCAATACGGTATCAAACCCATGGCGCTTTCCATGTTTGATGATCGCACCTTTTATCTGCACCTGATATTGGAAAGCGGCACCGAACGCCAAATATTGGATGCTTCCCGCAGCCTCAACGAATCCGATATCCGCAAAGAGCTCACCGCGGCCCTTCAGCGACAAGCGCCGGGTTTTCTCAAAACCATTGCAATCATGAAAACCAAACCGCAGGCCCCGACATATCCCGGCATGCCGAACGCACAAGTAAGCTTTCAGATGCTGGAGCGCCAATTGGCCCAGACGTATGAGGTGACCCAAGTGGATTTGCAGTCCGGTCGGGTCGGCGGCGAGATAGATGTTTTGGTGGTTCCGGATCCGGCCGACTTATCCGAGCGGGAGTTGTATGCCCTGGACCAATTTCTCATGCGGGGCGGATCGGTGGTCGTGGGCGCCGGTAAATGGGAGTTTGATGCCGCCAGCCGGCAGGAGCTCAACGTCAAACGCAAGAGCACCGGCCTGGACGAGTTTCTTTTGCATCATGGCGTCGAGGTGGGTGAAGGAGTGGTTTTGGATCGCAACAACGCAGCATTTCCCGTGCCGGTCACGCGGATGATCGCGGGGCACCGCTTTCAGGAAATCCGGTTGGTCAATTACCCGCCGTTTGTCAAAGTGGCCGGAGAAGGCTTGTCGAGAGAAAATCCGGCTACCAGCGCGCTTCCGATGGTGGTGATGCATTGGCCCTCCAGTGTCAAGTGCAAGGATGCCCAGGACGGCGAATCCGATCCAAAGGCGACATGCAGTCCGCTTTTGTCGAGCTCGGAGGACTCATGGGCAGTGACCGAATTTTCGGCGCAGCCGGATTTTCAGTCCTATCCCGAAATGGGGTTTGCTCAACCCGAACAGACCGAAAAGCATTCGTTGGCCGTTAGTCTGACCGGTGTATTTGAGAGCTATTTCAAAGATCGAAAACCGCCCGTCTTGGGGGAGGATGACTCCACCCAGGGTACTTCGGCGGACAAAGACAAAAAGGGAGAATCCAAGGGACATCGCGCTGGTTTGGTGGAACGCTCCGAGGCGCAGGCCCGGTTGATCGTGGTGGGTTCGGCCAGTTTTTTACAGGATTTGGTTTTATCGATATCCGGACAAGTGTCGCAAGCCGATATGGCCAATCTGCAATTTGCCAACAACTTGATAGATTGGTCGGTCGAAGATGTGGATCTTTTGAAAATTCGAGCCAAAGAAAGATATGCACGCGCGCTTGCCCCCATCCAGGAAAGCGGGAAAGCCATTTGGGAAATCCTCAACTTCGGCTTCGCGCTGCTGTCGATTGTGGTAATTGGTCTCGTGAAAATGGGCCGCAGAAACCGGGCCGTTCCCATGTTTGATCGCTTTGACGACGAAGGGCAGGAAGGAGGAAACCTTTCATGAACCGTACCAATATGTGGTTGGCGGGGATGTTGGGTGTTCAGGTTGTCGTGTTTGGAACGTTTTTTGCTTTTTGTGGAAGCACCAGCAGTGAAAAGACCGAAAGGGTTTTACTGCTTCAAAATCTCACTCGGGATGAAATATTTAAAATTACCCTGGAAAACACCGAAGGCCAATCCTTGGAGCTCAATCGTAAGGAAGAAAAATGGTTGTTGCCGTCCAAGCACGATTATCCGGCGGATACCCAGAAGGTCAACCGGTTGTTGTCGAAACTCTTCGGTTTGGAGTCGAGCTATATCGTATCGACAGGAGCGGATCATCATCGTAAGCTGGAGGTGGACGAAAACAACTATCGTCGTAAAGTCACGGTCGAGTCCAAAGGAGACAAACGCGTGCTGTTTTTGGGAGGCACCAACACGGATAACTTCGCATCGATGCGGGTTTTGGATGATCCCAAAGTACTCGCGGTCGACGGCATCAAAGAGTGGGACTTGGGTACCCAGATGTCGGATTGGGCCGAAAATCCCTACTTCGATGTCGAGACCAATCGAGTATCCGGTTTTGAGCTTGATAGGGGCGCAGGAAACCAGGTGTTCGTCAGACAGCAACTGGATACATGGATGCATGACGGCAAGCCGGTGGATGGCGGCAAGGTCGATAGCTGGATCGGCGAGGTGGCAAAAATACATTTGACCGACATACTGGGTCGAGCCGAAGGGTCGGATGTTATTCTTGAAAAAATGAAAAAGAAAAAGCATCGGCTCAAAGTGACGCTTCGAATCGAAGCCCAACCGATCAAATCCGCGGATTCTGAAAAAAATGCACTTTCTGACGACGATGCGGGCGGGCCAAACGAGCAGAACGTCAAAGCAGGCTCATCCGAAGAGCAAAAAGCTCCAACGGAGAAAAAAACCATAACCATAGCCGCGGGTCCTGATGATGATCAAGAAATCATCGTGATTGTTGAAGGCCGACCCTTTGTAGTGAAAGTGGATCGTTGGAGAATGCGCGGGATTTTGGAAGCTGATCCGAAAAAGCTTGCACAAAAAATACCCTGAAACGACAATTCGGGCAAATTGGTCGGCAGATACGGAGGCGAGTATGCAAATCAGGATGGTTGGGTGGTTGATGGTTTGGCTGGTGCTTTTGGGTTTGATGCTGCCCGGGTGCAAGAAAGAGCCGCAAATCGAAGGCAAGAGCATGAACGATTGGTTGTCTTTATTGCGCAATCGAGAGATAACGGTCAGAGAAAGGGCGTGCGATGTACTGGCCCGGCACGCCGCGGATTCGGTCCCACATCTGAGGCGTTTCCTTTCGTCCGCGGATCCTACCATGCGAAAAAGCGTAGTGACGACTTTGGGAATGATCGGTCCCGGGGCGGGCGCCGCAATAAAGGGTTTGCTCCAAAGATTGGCTAGGGAGGAGGTGGCCGTGATTCGAGCGGAAATCCTCAAGGCATTGGCGAATATCGATCCCAAGGCCGAGGGGGTCGCCGAGGAGTTTACCAAAAGGTTGCGCGATGAAGATCCCCGGGTTCGGCAAGCCGCCCAGGCCGGCCTCGATGCGCAAAACCCTCCAAAGAAACCTGAGTCTGATCTCGAAGATGCACGTGCGACTCAGCCGGAAAGCTATATACTACGGGAAGTTGTGGCTGCAGAGCTCGAAAAAGAAGAAATAGCATTCGGATTGGTGGCGGAAGTCGTGCGGGAAAACCGCAGGGCCGCCATCATATGGCCTGGAGTCCAAAACGATCGATTGATCGAATCCCAGCCGGTTGGGTATGTCTTCGAGCAACGTGGCGAGGGAAAATGGATACCAATCGCGACGAAGGTGGATTTGACATCGGGACCCGAGCGGTTGGTGGAGCTTTTGGAAGGGGCGGACAAGCAAAGAGTGGTGCGAGCGTGTGGGGTGGAAAAAGATATGCTGCCGGCCCATTTGGAGGAGCAGGCCCAGGCGTTTAGGAAAGCCTTGGCCGAAAAAAAACCCCATGAGGCCATGCAGGCTTTTGAGCAACTTTCCAAGGCGTTTTCTTTTAGGATAGCGGCCTATACCGATACTCTGCCTACTTGGTTGCAAACAGGAGTAATTGGCAAGACGGGTTTCAAGCTCGAGCCCGATAAAAACTCGGATCGCTACACGCTGCAGATGCCTTGGAAGGCCGCAATGCGCTCCGGTGAGGTGCGCCTCACCAGATGTGCAGATGGTTATGCCATTGCGGAAATCAACTGGACCGCTGCTCCCAAGGAGCCTTGATTATGGCGAAACCCAAAGAATGCATGCAAGAAAAAAATACCCGCTTCTGCAATTGCTCGTATGATCCTTGCAACCGTAAAGGGATCTGTTGCGAGTGTCTCAGGTATCATTTTCAAAGTGGTCAATTTCCAGCCTGCTTGTTTCCTGCTGATATCGAGCGCAGCTATGATCGCTCCATCGAGAAGTTTATCGAGACATATCAATCGCGTGGTCGATGGTGGTAGCGCTCAGATCCGGTTGATCACAAAACGATAGGGATTGGTTGGATTGCCTGATTTGAGTGGTTCGGATCTGACTGCCTCGAACTCATTCTCGGTGCTTTTCAACTTGGTGCGGGTTTTGTCGAGCTCGATGAGTTTTTGTTCGAGCTGCTGGTACAGTTTGGCATTGTGCAGGGTCAAGGCAAGCTGTACGCTGAAGATGGTTCCTCTTTGCATTTCTGCAACCGAAAAGGCGGGAGAGTCCTCCCGGCGGCCGAGAATCAATGCACCCAACGGTATATCGCGTCCGGCAAGTGGAAATGCGATGATGGAGTCGATATTGCGATCCAGCCATTCGAGGTTTGGATTGTTGGTATCCTTTCGGGTAAGCTGGATTGGGCGATTGTGGTTGATGACTTGTTCGGCCAGTTTACCAAGCATGGTGCGTGAGGGTTGGATGGATGATGCTCCGCGATGGATTTCGATGCGTTTGCCGGATTGAAGTACCAGGCATACCGTCTCAGAGTCGGCGACGTTTTTTGCCAAGCTCAGCCCATAGTTGATGATTTGACTTGTGTTCAGAGTGGATTGCAGGGCTTGTGCCGCCTCGTAAAGGGATACGATGTTTTGAAGCCTTCGTTTCTCAAGTGCTTTTTCGATCATCAAGCATAGCTCGGTGGTGTTGATGGGTTTTTGCAGGTAGTCATATGCTCCTTGTTTCAAGCAACTGATGGCGGTATCGAGGGTTGCATAACCTGTCAAGACGATGACTTCGATATGCGGATCTATTTTTTTAAGTTCGATTAAAGTCTGAATACCATCCATACGCGGCATTCTCAGATCGGTGATGGCGATGTCGAATGGAAAGCTCTTGGCGAGCTCACAGCCCGTCTCGCCATTGTCTGCCATAGTGACACCGTAATTGACTTTCTTGATCTCGTACGCCATGGCTTTTCGTAAGGATTCCTCATCGTCGATGATGAGCACTTGTGCAAGCGTATCTTGATTGGTTTGGATCGGTTGTTTTTCTTTCATGGTCGATACACCCCCTGGGTTATCTGTAGTTGCACCTAGGTTATTGATGCAGCATGCATGCCAAGGGTGGTTCTTGGTGCAATGCTGGTTAACGGTTTGAAAAGTATTGATTCTTGTCGGTGGGCCGCAAGGGGCGGCTCGCGTTGAATCCATTCTGGGGTAAAAATAATGGTATTTTGATGACCCTTGTGGGTCAAAGTTTACCCGGATACACCCAGGTGCAAGGCGGGCGCAAATTTTCGCGTGAAATCGGAAACTTTTTCTGTCATGATGGAGCGCCATGGGTGCAATGATAGACATACGTGACGTGTACAAGTCTTTCGGCTCCAATCCGGTGCTTAGAGGCATCAACCTGGAGGTTACGGAGGGAGCCACCACCGTCATCATCGGCGCGAGTGGATCGGGTAAGAGTGTCTTGATGAAACACATGATCGGGTTGCTCAGACCGGATCGCGGTAAGGTTTTCGTAGATGGCGAAGATACCTCCGTGTTGCCTGAGCGGGAGTTCTCACGCGTGCGGGGAAAGTTCGGAATGGTTTTTCAGAATGCCGCCCTGTTTGATTCGATGACCGTGGCGGAGAATGTGGCCTTTCCGTTGCGGGAGCACCGCAAGAAGATGTCCGAGCAGGAAATTAATCATATGGTTACCGAAAAGCTCGAGCTGGTCGGATTGCATCGGGTCGAACAACTGTACCCGGCCGAGCTTTCCGGAGGCATGCGAAAAAGGGTGGGTTTGGCCAGAGCCGCTGTGTTGGATCCGAGAATTATTCTTTATGACGAGCCGACCACCGGCC
>JBFFBT010000213.1:0-10449 GCA_041560255.1 Myxococcota bacterium
TCGGAGAGCTCTTTGGAGCTGGTAAGATGGATAACGGTATCAATTTCGCCAAGATGCGGGTGCCTTTGGGGGTCATCCTCATGGTGTTCGAATCCAGACCCCATGTGGCTGTCAACGCAGGGGCGTTTGCCATCAAATCCGGTAACGCCATTGTATTGAAGGGGGGATCCGAAGCCCGCAGTTGCCTGGGCGTGATTGCCTCATTATGGCAAAGGGCATTGGAGGCATCCGGGTTGCCGTTGTGCGCGCTGCAAGTGGTGGCTTTGGATCACGAAGAAATAGATGGTTTGTTGCAACGCGACGATCTGATCGATCTGGTGATACCCCGGGGAGGGAAAGAGCTGATCCAGGCGGTTTGTGAGCGTTCCAAAATCCCGGTCATCAAGCATTTTGAGGGAAACTGTCATGTGTATGTCGACGCCTCGGCCGAGCTTGAGAAGGCCAAGCGCATCATAGTGGATTCCAAGCTGCTCATGCCAGGGGTGTGCAACGCGGCCGAGTCATTGTTGGTTCATAGGACTTGGAGCCCACGGCTTTCAGAGCTGTTGGGCCCTTTGTTGCAAGCCGGAGTGGAAATTCGAGGTTGCCCCGAAGCATGCAGATTGCTCGAAGAGCTACAACCTGCGCTTGAGCAGGATTACTTCGACGAATATTTGGATAAAGTGGTTTCACTACGCATTGTGGATTCGCTGGAACAGGCAATTCTGCACATCAATCGGTATGGCTCGGGTCATACGGATTGCATCGTTACAGATAGCCATTACAACGCCGCACGGTTTGAGAAATGCGTCGATTCGTCCATGGTTTTGGTGAACGCCTCGACCATGTTTTGTGACGGAGAGAGCCTTGGGATGGGCGCCGAGGTGGGAATTTCGACCGACAAACTGCATGCCCGCGGTCCAATGGGACTCAAGGAGCTGACCACGTACAAATTCGTCGTGCGCGGTGACGGCCATATCATGGGTGCTGGAGTGTGATTTGTGGAAAGTATTGTCGAGCATTTCAAAAATGGTTTCGAGCAGGCAACCCAAAGGCGCACCTATACAAGGAGGATCGGTGCCGAGCTGAAATTTCCGTTTGTCGACGCACAAGGGCAGGCTGGAAGTGAGCAGGGTATCGAGGCTTTATGGAGATTTCTCGGGTCGAAGGGTTGGCGTCCGATCGCCGA
The DNA here is from genome assembly GCA_041560255.1 of Myxococcota bacterium. GTDB lineage: Bacteria > Myxococcota > B64-G9 > B64-G9 > B64-G9 > JBFFBT01. Next base: position 1,169 of record JBFFBT010000213.1, read on the forward strand.
TCCGGCCGATGGCCGGGTGGTAGGTGTCAGGATGCCCGGCCCCATGAACGATACGCTGGCTTCTTGTGAGACCGGATTTTGCAAAACCGAATTTTCATTGGCGCATGTGGGTGATCTGCATGAGTTGGATGAAATGGTGCGTGCGTTGCGGGTGGTTTTGGCCGAATTTTCAGAGAGAAACGGTTTTTTGTTCTTGGGCTGTGGAATCCAACCAATCACCCCTCCCAGCCGACGCTTGGAGATGAAAAAAAGCCGCAATAGTTTCTGGAATGAAATATTTGGATCCAATCGCGTCATTGATCCATGTGATGGCGATGACGTGCACTTGTTTACAATCTCGGCTTCATCCCAAGTACACATCGACGTTGCATCGGCGCAGGCCGTCAAGGCCGTCAATGTATTCAACGGTTTTTCAGGGGCTCAGATTGCGTTGACGGCAAACTCCAACATTTGGAAAGGACAAATCGATCCGGAACATAAATGTGTCGGCGAGAAGTTTTGGGACTGGTGGATACCTGACTCAAACCGATATGGGGTTCCGCTGCGCCCCTTCGGCGACCTGGAAGATTATGTCCGAACCATTGTTGCGCTGCCTCCCGTATATGTAAGACGAGACGGAGTGCCCATTGGTCTTATGAATTATGAATCGTTTTACGATTATTATACCTGTGGCCGGGAAGCTCTCGGCGTCAAGCCGGATGGTCAGCAGATCTGTTTGGAGCCGGAGCCTTCGGATATCGATCAACACAGCACTTTCTATTGGTACAATGCAAGAATATCCAGATATTACACGTTGGAAAACCGCGTGTGCGATCAGCAGCCCCCGGATGAGATGTTGAGCATCGCTGCATTGACCTTGGGGTTGGTGTCAAATCTGAATCAATCCTGGGAAGAGATTCGATCCCATGGTTGGAGCGACTTGAGAAAGAGTCGCGAGGCGGCGTGTAAAAAGGGAATGCAGGCCCAGGTGGGTCGGCTCGAAATGGCCCTACTGGCAAAACGCATGGTGGATTTGGCCGAAATAGGGCTTGCCGGGAGAGGATTGGGCGAAGAAATCTATTTGTCGCCGCTGAAAACGCGTCTGAAAGACATGTGTTGCCCGGCGGATGAGGCGGAACGGCTTTTTGCTCGAGGCGGAGTTTCTGCATTGTGTGAAAAGAGGAGGATTTGATCCAAACCATGCACAGGCAACCCATCGATATTCCGGATTTTATGCGATATGAAAAAGGAGTACGGGAGAGTTCTCATGTGTTGTTGCTGAGATCTTCCGATGGTGGTTTCGATCCGGCCGATCAGCTCGTGGTTGAACGTTTCAATCAAGCCATTTCACATGCTTTGGATCAGCTCGAGGACTTTCGCCCAAACCCTCCTGTATTGCTCAAGGTACATATCGGAGAGCCCCGCAACCAGACCGCCATGCGTCCAGAGATGACTGCCGGGGTAAATGATTTTCTGATAAGGCAGGGCTGTCATGATTTTTTTTACGGTGATACCACCGTGCTGTACACGGGGCCCCGTGGATATCGACAAAACGGACCTTTGGCGAAACCTTATCTCGATTTGGCTCGACAACGCGGCTGGACGGACATCGCACCCTTTGTGGTTTTGGATCGCCCTCAGACTTGTGTAGCTGGAAAAATAGAATTTTCTCGAGACGAGATCATCAAAGAGTCGCAGCCCAAGGGTCGCTTCAAGCGTTTTTTTCTATCCGGAGGTTTCGCGGCTTCTGGAAGTGTGATCAATCATGTTCATCTTACCCTACATGGTCTCGCGCACTTGGCTTTGAGCGTCAAGGGGTTGACCATGGGACTTGCGACCAGAAACGGCAAGCTGGCCATGCACCAAAGTTATCATCCGTACTTTGAGAAAGAACTGTGTATCCAATGCGGTGGATGTATCGAAGGCTGTCCGGAAAAGGCCCTGTTGGAAAACACCGACAACATACCTGCGGCGGATACGAAGAAATGTATCGGTTGTGGGGAGTGTGTGGCTGTTTGTCCAGAAAACGCCATCGTCATGCAAGCCGCAGAGCGTATCGATTGGACCAAGGGATCAGAAAGCCTGCCTAGAAGAATGGCTGACTACTTGATGGGTTTGATGGATGGCCGCTGGGAGGATCTCATCAATATTGCCCACGTGTACAATATCACCAGCCGTTGCGATTGTGTCGACGAACCCATGGAGCCGATTTGCGAAAACCTGGGTTTTATCATCGGCAGGAATCCATTCGCGGTAGATCGCGCCGCGCGCCGCTGGCTGGAAGAAAACCTGCATCGACAATCGGGAAAGGCCGGCGGTATAAAAAACTTTTATTCCCATGACGCTGGATGTGACCAATACGAATATGTTTCGACACAATACGGTGTCATTACAGAGCCCAAGCTGATCCCCATCGAAGTCAAGGTAAATCCATGAACATCGTCAGTAACTTTGAGGTTAGGCTTCAAGAAACCGAAATTGTAGAAAACCTGCGCCGTGAGGGGCGGGGTCCGGCGACTGCGTCCAACCGGCTGAAAGCGTTGATTCATGAGAGTCTTGCGATGGCGAAAAAAGAGGCTCGGCCAACGGCTGCCTACCAGTGGGTGGATCTCGTGAAGGTGGATGGAGCAAGCTTCATTTCAGGCATCTCAGGTGCCACCCGTATACGAAGTCATGTTTTGCAAAGAGTGTTGAGGTACTGCGATCAAGCCGTGGTGTTTGTCACGACCTTGGGGTTGGACATGGATCGCTTGATTTGCAAAGCGGCCTCCATCGGTATCTATTATGGGTTTGTGATGGATTTTGTGGCTTCCCGATTGGCGGAACAGTCGGCCGAGTCGTTTCAACGAGGCTTTGAAAAAACGTTGCCATCCCATCGGAGCATGACCTTGCGCTATAGCCCGGGATACTGCGATTGGCCGCTCGATCAACAGGAAGACCTATTTCACATCCTCAAAGACAACCACATCGGAGTCCGCCTCAACCAACATTGTCTCATGCAACCTGAGAAAAGCATCTCGGGCATCATCGGCGTCGGACCAAAAGATTTGATTGAAAATACGAAAAACGCCTGCCGGGCTTGTCGCCGAAATGATTGCAATCATAGGAGAAACATATGAGTGAGTGGATGTCGCATACCAAAACTGATACCAAAAGACCGGGATTTCCTGGCGGTCAAAAAGGCGGAAGCTTCAAACCCCTCGAAAATAATGATATTCGGAAAATACACGCAGCCACGATGGAAGTGTTGTCGGAGGTGGGTTTTGAGGTCCACTGCGCCGAGGCCTTGCAGTTGTTTGAAAATTTTGGTGCGCGGGTAGACAAAGAGAAACGACGTGTAAGGGTTGCAGAGAAAGGCGTGATGGAGCTCATTGCTTCAGCACCCAAAAACATCGTTCTGTACGGCCGGCGTGAGCGTCATGATTTGCACTTGGGTGGCAATACAGTCTACATGGGCACGGGCGGTACGGCGCTCGATATTTTCGATCCGGCCGGCGGCACCTGCCGACGAGCTACGTTGGCGGATCTCATTGCCATCATAAAACTGGTGGATGAGTTGGACAATATTCATTTCATGTTGCTCCCGACCTATCCGGACGAATTGCCGCTCGATAAAGTGGACGTCAATCGGTTTTTCGCCGGACTGAACCATACGACCAAACATGTCATGGGAGGCGTATATACCGCCGAGGGGATTGATCGGGTAATAAAAATGGCTTCTTTGGTGGCCGGATCGAAACAGGCGCTTCAAGAACGTCCTTTTATTTCGATGATAACCTGTGGAATCAGTCCATTGATTTTGGATGAGAAGTACGGAAGCTTCATGATCAAGGTGGCGCGTGAGGGCATTCCGGTGGCTGTTCCTGCCGAGCCTTTGTGTGGGGCCACATCACCGATTACCTTGGCAGGCAACCTGGTGGTGCAAAACTGTGATGCGCTCATCAACGTGATGGCCACCCAGTTGGCCAATCCCGGCGCTGCGGTGATCTATGGGTGCGTGGCTACCTCTACGGATCTTAGGGACTTGAAGTACCTGGGTGGATCGGTGGAATCGGGCCTGATCAACGCGGCGGCGGCGCAGTTGGCTCAACATTATGAGATTCCATATTATGCCACCGCGGGAATCTCGGATTCGAAATGCATCGATGCCCAGTGCGGGTACGAGGCAGCGGTCAACAATTTGATGGTGGCGTTGTCCGGAGCCAATTTTATTCATGATGCGGCTGGATTGATGGAGTTTGCCATGACGGTGTGCAAGGAAAAGTATGTCATCGATAACGAAATCATCGGCATGGTTATGCGGGCGGTTTCCGGGATTGAAGTGAGTGATGCCACCCTGGCTCTCGATACAATTCGGGAAGTTGGTCCGGGCGGCCATTTTGTGGCTGCCAGACACACCAGGAAATTCATGAAGAAGGAACATTATTTACCTGCGCTCAGCGATCGAAATCAACGCAAGGATTGGGAAAAGCAAGGATCATCCGATACGCTCGCGCGCGCGACGGCCACGGTAGAAAAGATTTTGGGACGACCGGCGCTCTCTGTATTGGATGAGCGACTTTGCCGAACAATGCTCGATGAGTTTACAGAAATCGATCGGATCCATTACGAACGAGAGGAGGTCGTTGGGTGATAGTCATTGGTGAAAAAATCAACGCTACCAGGAAGAAAATCAAGCAGGCGATCGAAAATCATGATGCTGTATATCTTGCGGATGTCATCAAAAAACAGGCTGAAGCCGGAGCGGATTACATCGATCTCAACGCCGGTATAGGTTCCGGATCAGCATCGCAAGAGATATCCGATATGAAATGGTTGATTGATTTGACGCTCGAGACAACCGAAAAAAAAATATGTATCGATAGCGCTGATTCGCAGGTATTGGTCTCGGCGGCATATCATATCAACGGCCGCCGGTCGTGGATGCTCAACTCCGTCAAAGCCGATATGCAATCCATGCAGATCCTCTTGCCTCTGATTGCGGAGCACGGCGCCCCATTTATAGCGCTCGCCATGGGGGAGCAAGGCATTGCCCGGGATGTCCGGGGACGGATCGAGGCTTGCGAAAAGATATTTCACGAAGTGACGCAGCGTGCTATCGAGCCAAGCTTGGTCTTCTTTGACCCTCTGGTCATGCCGCTTTCTACCGATGGATCCCAGGGGAAGGTGGCATGTGCTTGCATACGTGAGATAAAAAACCGATTTCGAGAAACCAAAACCATCGTTGGTCTCACAAATATATCCCATGGATTACCCGGTCGGGCGGCCATCAACCAGGCTTTTCTGATCGCAGCGATGATGAGTGGTTTGGACGCGGCCATCATTGACCCAACTTTGGCAGAAATGAAAAATGCCGTCCTGCTCGGAAACGCTTTGGCGGGTCACGATCGGCATTGTTTGAGGTATGCACGCGCAAGTCGAAGAATGGCTGGGATGAAAGAAAGGCGGTTGTGATGAACTCAGAGTTTCGCATCGGTACCCTCGTCGACCCGCAACCCCGGATAAGTAGGGATCAAATAGATTGGCTGCATGCGGCATCTTGCTCGGTGTTGGATGGTATCGGGATCATATGTTTCAACGAGCAGGCCGTACACCTATTTGATGGCGCGGGCTGCCGAATCAACAAAAACGCCAAAGAAAAGAAAGCCTGGACGGTAAAGTTCCCCGAAAAAGTGATCATGAATGCTTTGGAAAGTGTTCCCAGAAGGGTGGTACTGGGCGCCCGAGACCGGCGTAACCGTCTGCTTTTGGACAATGATCGCCCCATGGTTTACTTTGGAACCGGCTCGGAGACCAATATCACGCTGAAGAGTCGATTGGCCGAATTCGTCCAAAAGGACGACCCATCCGTTTTAAGGACTCTACCGATCTTTACCCAAGAACGCGGAAGCATCGCCAATCTTTGCCGGTCTGCCAAGTTGTGTAACCAACTCGACAATGTGGATTTCTTCATACGCAATGTTAATCTACAGGATCAAGACATCAACCTCCAGAACAAGGATGTCAATGTGTTCATGGCGTCTTTGATGTACATGACCAAGCATGTGCAGGCCGGATTGACCAACATCGATCGGTTGGATGACATACTGAAACTGGCCGCCCTGGTAGCGGGAGGCGAATCGGAGCTGAAGGACAATCCAATATTATCTTTCATCACGTGTTTGGTCAAAAGCCCGCTGCAAATGGTGGATGATACCACCGAAAAGCTCATCGCGATCGCCCGAAAAGGAATTCCGCTGGTGGTCTCGAGCTCGCCGCAAGGCGGCTCTACGGCTCCTATTCGAGAAGAAGGTATGGTTGCGTTGATCAATGCCGAGATTCTGGCCGGAATCACCCTTACCCAGTTGGTCCATCCGGGGACACCGGTGCTCTACGGCGCCGTGCCGGTACGGGCCAGATTGGATAACCTGCACGATCTATACAGCGCGGCCGAATTTATTCATTACAACATAGATTGTATTCAATTGGCCCGACACTACGGGGTGCCTTGTTACTCCACCGCGGGCGTCGGTGATGCAAAAACTCCAGGAATGCAGGCCACTGTGGAGAAAATGTACCCTCATTTTGCAGTGGCCGCGGCAGGCGCGCAATACATCCACTATGCATTGGGCCTTTTGGATAAAACCAATGTGTTTTGCCCACTGCAGGCGGTTTTGGATGATGCCCATATTGGAGTCGTAAGACAAATATTGAGAAAACCGAGCTTCGATCAAGAAAGGGCCGGATCGAGCGTGGTGGAAATTGAAAAAGTGATGGGATCGTCGACTCGGCTTTTTTCCCGTTACATCCGCAAGGCCATGCGGGAAGGAGTGGTGTCTTCGCCCTATCCATTCGAGTCGCGGGATGGCTCGGACGAAGTTCTTTGCAGGGCGCAGGAAAGGCTCGAGACGCTTGAAAAGGAGCCGTGCGAAAAATTGGATACGGAGTTGATCTCGAAAATTTATACAAGCGTAGCAGGATTGGTTCCGATAGAGCGTTTCTGGGTATAGACGAACTATAAAAGCTTGGGACATCTGACTCTCGGTTGTACGTGCACGGGATGGATGGTCCTGCGCCGAAGAAATCAACGTGTGGAGGCGTTAAAAAATGGAAGACTTAATCAATCGAATCAGGTTCAATGTGATTCAAGGTCGTTTGGATCAAGAAGATGAAGGATTGGATGGGGACATGCTGGGCCAACCGGGTGTCACCGAACTGGTCGAGAAGGCCATCGAGAAAAAAATGAATCCCAAAGAGGTTCTGCTCAGCGGTTTGACCGAGGGAATGCAGGAAGTGGGAAGACTCTATGAATCCGGTGAGTATCTCATACCTGATATGCTGGCTGCCGCCGAATGTGTGGGAACAGCCATGGATATTCTGGAGCCGCATTTGCTCGATTCAGGCGTGGTATCCAAGGGGCGTTTTGTGATCGCCACGGTGGAAGGCGATCTGCATGACATCGGTAAAAACATCGTCGCCACCATGTTGAAAGGCGCCGGTTATACGGTGGATGATTTGGGAACCGGGGTGTCGGCCGTTGAAATCGTCGAAACCGTCCGAGCCAAGGGCGCCCAATATGTGGGACTTTCGGCTTTGCTGACGACCACCATGCCGTACATGAAAGAAACCATCGAAATGCTCGAACAAGCCGGTGTTCGCAATGGTGTAAAGATATTGGTAGGGGGCGCGCCGACTTCGGAAGAATTTGCCCGTAAAATAGGAGCGGACGCCTATTGTCGGGATGCTTTCGAGGCAATAGAAAAATTGAAATCCTGGTAACGAAAATCGTGGTGGCATGCATGCAAGATTTACAATTGAGCACGAAAGAAACCCGTAAAGCTGTTCGATCCACTCCGGTGGACGACAAACGTAAGGACGCATATTCACAAGCTGTGGAAAGCGGTAGGTATGTGCGTCAGACCGGCATTCATGGAAAATATGACAATGTACGGATTTATTGGGAAGACGAGACGACTCGGTTGTTTCTAAGCTCGCATGTCGATAGATTGGTACAACGCCGGATCGAAGCGCTCGAGCGGATTAGGATTATCGATTTGGGATGTGGAAGCGGAGATGGATACGAAATGCTCATGCGCATGGTGCAAAAAAATCCGGGTATTTATGAGAATGAAGTGCGCATCATTTTGCCGGAGTATTTGGGTTTATACACGGGCGTGGATCTCAATGAGGCCCTTCTGGAGCAAACCAAGCAAAGGTGGCGGGATAACCCCAAGATGTCGTTTGAGCAGAGTGATTTTTCGAAAGGCTTGCCGGTCGACCAACAGGATCCGGCGTACGATATTTATTTCAGCTCGTTCGGTACTTTTTCTCACTTGACGGAGGATCAGACCGTCAAATTATTTACAGACATTGCCCGGCATGCGAATGACGGTGCTCTTTTAGTGGGGGATTGGTTGGGTCGTTACTCCTACGAATGGCAGGAATTGTGGGATGCGGACACCAGCCGTGAACAATGGATGGATTACGTCATTTCCTATATTTATCCCCCCAGTCAAAGACGGCGTTCGAAACGCAAACTTTCCAACTTGAATTTGAGATTGCTTTGCCGTGATGAAATCATGAACATCGTAAGGAGAACCGAAGATCAAACCGGAATCAAACTGGAAGTAAGAGATATCTTCGACCGATCTCTTTTGGTCGGCAGACATATCGACACCGGGGATTACAACAAGCACACCAAACCCATACGCAGAGCCATCAACAGCTTGCACGAAGACAACCAGCGTACTCGATTGGAAAATCTATTGGTGGACTATGAGCCTTCCAGAGGTTTCGACTTTATCAATCAGTTTTTCGAACAGCTTTTTGCGGGTTGGAATACGTTGGTGCGTTATACCATCGAATTGTGCAATCGTTATGATCATCACACAGGTACCGTTATCGATCCGCCCGAAATAAGGCCATTTTACCCGCAACCCCTGAAACAGGCCATGCACGACATGCTGAGGGTGGTGGAAGGCGCGGGTTGGTTCAGAATGGGTGATCCGAGAGCCAATGTCATCGAGCCACAATTGGGTTATGCGCTAAGGGGCTTGGAGCTTACCATGCAGCAAGGTGCAGGCAACGGTCACGGATTGGTGGGCATCTTCGAGATAAAAAAGTAATCCGTATCATTTCACCCCAACGTTGCATATAACGATGTATTGAGAGCGCACGAAATCAGCTGACTACAACAAAATGTGTGCATATATATGATTGAGCCGGGATTTAACTTTTTGTGGCTTTTGGAAACAATGTCATTCTGGCATGCTTTAAGCCGGAATCTATAATTTTAACAATGGATCCTGGATAGAATCTATCCA
>JBFFBT010000214.1:0-10438 GCA_041560255.1 Myxococcota bacterium
AAACCAAAAAACTGTACCGGTTGAAAATTGGATATCAAAACCACCAAAAATCCTATTATTACTGATATGGCATTAAATGTAATGCCTCGTCCGGTGGTGGTCAACGTAGCAATAACGGCGTCTTTGGCATCGGACCCCAGGCGCCTTTCGACCCGGTATCTCCATAAAAAATGGATAGTATAATCGACTCCCACGCCTATCATGATGGATGAGAGCAGGGCGGTGGCGATGTTGAGCTCGATGTTGAAATATCCCATCAATCCAAACAACACGATGATGGACAACAACAGTGGAACCGCCGCCAAGAGACCCGCCACCAGCGATCGAAACAGAAGCATGACCAGCCCGCTTACCAACACGAGAGAAAGCACCAAGCTCATGATCTGACCTTCGACCACGGCGTCGACCAAGTTGGATAGGATATCAACAAAACCGCCCACCACCGGAAACATACCGGCTGGTCTCTGCTTGAGATCTTTGTGGATGGAGTGCATGACGCGGGAGATGGTATCGGTGCTCAACTCATTGATTCTGGCGGTCAGAAGCGCATGGGAAAACCCGAAATCCACCAGGCGTTCGAAATCCTCGGGATCTCCACTCATCATATACAGCTCGTAAAACTGAGCAACCGCCTCGCGGGATTGGGGTATTTGGTCCGCAGAAGGTTGGTTGTCGTTCCAGACCCGATTGATGCGCCGCATAACCTTGGCGATGGAAGTGGTTTGACCCACTTCGGGCATGGACGCCAGGTTGTGCTCCAGATCGTCAATCTGACTGAGTAGATTGGGATCCTTGGCATCTCCCCGGGCCAGGATGGAAACCGCGCCCACGCCGCCGAAGTGCTTATCCACCAAATCGGTGCTTCTGGCGACCGGAGAGTCGTCCGGGTAGTAGTTTGAAGGGTTGGTGTCTACCACCAAACGGAAAATACCGCCGGCGGCAAGCATGGCACCCATACAGGATACCAAGATGATGGCGCGGCTGCGGGTCGTGACCAACCGGGCCAATCCATGCAGGCCTTTTTCGAAAATACCCAAGCGCGAGGTTTGATGGAGACTGGTGAGAGGTTTGGCCTTGGGCAGCAAGGACAACAGGGAGGGGATGAAAGTCAGGCTGGCGAGCAAGGCAAATGCCACCCCTAAAGAGGCTAAAACCCCGAGCTGTTTGGCCGGAACAATCACATGCGACAGCAGGCATAACAGGCCTGCGATGGTGGTAATCCCGGTGATCAAAACCGGATGCATGAGGCCTGAAATGGTCTCCTTGGCTAGTTGTTTAGAGCTCAATTGCGTGCCGGGTTGATTGTCCTCTTGATAGCGAGCCAGGATATGGATGCCATAGTCGTTGGCCACGGCGATCAGAATGACCGGTAAGAGTATGGTGATGATCTGGATTTTCCATCCCAATACAACCACCAGACCAAATCCGAAAAGAATGGACATGATCACCACCAAAAACGGCAGCAAAACACCCCTCAGTTGTTTGAAACATACAAACAAAAATGCCAGCATGATGAGCAAGCCGATAGGAAGAAACCGACTCATGTCGGTACGGATGTCTTTGGCGATGTTGTAGCGGATATAGGGCATGCCCGCCAAGAACACCTCTTGCTCCCCGGGGGTTTCTTTGATGATGCGCTCCATTGCTGCGATCAGGGCGTCATCCGAGATGCCCGCTTTCAAGAGGCCGATTGTGGCCGCGGCTTTGAAGTCTTTGGATACGACGTTGCCGTAAACCAGCTCGTTGTTTTTAAGGATTGTGCGTAGTTTTTCAATGGATTCGGCCTTGTGGTAAATACGTTTCACCGCCGGATCCACAAACAGTTGAACTTTGTCCGAGCGGATGTCCTTGAGGGTGAATAGACTCAATACCCGATCGATCTCACGCGTGCGTTCCATTTTTTTAGACAGAGCTTTCAGGCGGGTCAACGCCTCGGGTTGAAGCACATCCTCAGTGACCATAACCAGCATGATCATGTCGGTGCCTCCGAAGACGGCTTCGATCTTCTCCAGGTTGAGCCTGGCGGCCATATCGGAAGGCAGCATGCTCTTGGTTTCGGAATCGATTTGGGCTTTGGGTATTTGCAGCCCGAAATATAGCGTAGCGCCGACGAATACAGCCACCATCACCCAGCGCAACTTGATGATGCTATCCGCAATCCTGTCTATCATGATCAGTCATCCTTTGGATTTTCTTGGGTTGCATGATGAGAATTGGTTTTTGACAAAATGCCGTATAGAAACAAATCTGCAAGCTCGTCTGCGTATCCATCATAAAAATCGTCGTCGCAACGGATGCCGAAAGCTCGTTCAAAGACCGGATGCACGATGAAATGAAAAGTCAACATTCCGATAAGGGCCGGTCCCAAGATCTCGAGGTGGATCCGCTCGCGGACTTCGTCCGGAAAGCTCGAAAAAAGTTTATCCCTGGCCAATTGTACGAGCTTTCCGACTCGATCGGCTTTGAAGTCTATCACTTCGGGCACGTCCATCGGCAACTCGGTGACCATGATCCTCAGCGAATCGGGATTTTTGCGAAACAGCTTGATCATATCCCGTATAAAGCGGCGCAATTTGATCTCGAGAGCTTCGGCGCCCTCGAAGTGGTGATCGGCCAACTGAAAAGTATCGGCGGAGAAACGGCGGATGATTTCTTGCAACAAAGCTTTTTTGCTGCCGAAATGGTAGTTGACCATGGCGATGCTTACGCCTGCGTCCCGGACGATGTCTCGCATACCGCAGGCCGCATAACCTTTTTGAGAAAACAATCGTACGGCAGAATCCAGGATACGCTCCTTGGTGCTCTTTTCAGGTGAATTCGGCATGGTTGGGACTCCTTAGAAAAATGCCTGGATCTCAAAAAATCCGGCGCTCATGGTCTCATCGATGGTCCCCCAAAGGGTGTCTACCGGCCCGCCGAACAGCTCGGCGCCCATGGAGAAAAACAAGCCGTCTGTGATGCTGTAGGTTGCCTGGGGTCTGAGCATCCATTCTTGGGTCGAGGGTTTGTATACCGCCACAAGCTCCAGTTCGAGGGTTTCGTGCAGCAGACTATTACCCAGGCGTGAAAACACCGCATGAGTAAGCCGCTCGGTTTGATCGGATATCATTTGGGTTTTGCTGCGTACCTGGGCCAACATCAAAGCGTCCGGATCGGACTGGAAATCATAGCGCGAGTCCCAATCAAATACCAGCTTGCCGACGTACTGAACCAAGACGGAAAGATCGCCAAATTCGCGATCCACGCCCAACACGACCTGCAGCTCGGGCAGGGGCACATGCTCAAACCGCTCCGGCTTTTTGGGTATGCGCACGGCGGCCTCACCGCGTAATCCAAAAATATCCCCGACCGCGGTTGAAAAATCCAATCCGATTACATGATGTTGGTATGCCTTGAAACCGACTGTGAGTGAAAACTGGTTGGGATCCAGGTTGTAACCCACCAAGCTGAGTCCCGGAAAAGCAGCGTAGCCGAAAAGATAGGACAAAGAAAGCTCGATATCCGTAAGCATGACATGTACGCGTGCGGCCACATTTCCGTGCTCGAGCCGGGTATCGGGATAATCCGGGGCTTCAAAAAAAATATTTTCGGGTAAATCAAAGTTGGGAAATCTTGAAGGCTTGTAAAAAGGCACATATACGAGCTCGGTCCTAAACGGTGTGAGATGATGGGTCAAGCGAAGTGCCAAGTTGGCTGCGCGCCGATCGTCTTCATCGGGCGAGCGGGTGCGTAGATCTTTGGGGGTGAGATTGTCGGTAGGGTTGATGCCGTCTGCGCGCCCCCAAACAATGATCTGATGTCCAAGACGCAAATCCAACGAATCCAAGAAAACATCTACATAGGCCTCCCGCAAGCTCAGCCGGGTATCATCCTGCTTGTCGACCAGGCCGGTTTGAAGCCGAGTTTCGATAACGCCTTTTGCCTTGGTATGAAATTTTGATTGGAGCTTCAAAGCGGCCTCGGCGTATCCGCTTTTGATTTCGGTACGATTTTTTCCGGGCACTTTACCCATAAAGAGATCCGAGCGGACGAATCCGGTAAAATCAGTAAAACTGGAGCCGGAAGATCCTGCCGAAAACACCCCCGATGACCCCTCAGGCTCTTCCTGATCGCCGGGACTGGTGGCGCTTTCAAAAAGCCCCTGCGCAAAGGCTTTTGGGCATAAACCCCATGACAAACCCAAGCAAAGCAAAAAGCCAAAAAACCAATCGAACGTTTGTTTGAGCATTGGTATAAACCCTTGCAATAAATAGATTAAATAAAAAGAGCATCAAGCCGATATTAAAATATCTATCAAACGTTTGTTTGATTGTCAAGCACATTTGCCGAGTAGTTAAGAATTCTAAAAAAATCGACCGGGTTCTCAAAACCATGCCGGATACGTTGATGTTGCCGAGCACTACTGGTACTACGGAATAAAAAGGGATTACAATACGCTGGAAGTGATGCACGAGTATCTACGAAAAGACTGGAAGAGATGGCTTGGTCGCAGGACAAGAAATGGGTATATTAATAGACATCACTCATTACCCAAAACGAGGATATTACATTCGCTTTGATGGGGCAGCAACATGTCATATTTCAAAAACTTTGCAATACGAGATATTGGATACCGGACTATTGGGCAAGGTGCTTAAGAACCGTATGAGAGAATACTTTACGTGCGGTGCGCTTCGATTCAGGCTGATCCAGTAGTTCGAAATATAGGAATGACCATGAAAAAAGTGATTATGATTTTTTGTTTGATGACGGTGGTTGCCTGTCATGCGAAGGTTCATCCCAATTCTCCCGGATTGGAGAGACAACTCGATGAGGTCACGGTGTCAAAATTAGCTGACAGGGTATGGATTCATACATCCTATATGGAAATACCGAGATATGGCCGTGTTCCTGCGAACGGTATGTTGGTTGGCGACCAGAATGGCATATGCATGATTGACTTGCCTTGGACGAATGATCAGGCAGGTTTCATTTTTGACTGGGTAAAGACACGTCTTTCGGCAGAGATTGGTATTGTGGTGCCGACACACTCTCATATCGATTGTGCAGGAGGACTAGAGGAAGCTCATAAAAGAGGTGCAGATTCCTGGTCGCACAAAAAGACCCGAGAAATCATAGCAGGGCGCGGAGGAGAGCTTCCTCAATATACTTTTGAAGATAAAAAAATAATCGATTGTGGAGGAATGCAAGTTGAGTTGCATTATTTGGGTAGTGCACACACCGTAGACAATATTGTCGTATGGATCCCTTCGACGAAAACATTGTTCACAGGTTGTATCGTTAAATCTTTGGACGCGCATGGTCTAGGTAATATCAGTGAATCTGATCTCAATAGCTATCCAAAAACACTACATGAAATTGAGATGCAATTTGGAAATGCAACCCATGTGGTTCCAGGACATGGTGATCCAGGTGGGATTGAATTGATTATGCATACAAAAAAACTGTTGGACAACGGGGCAAAGTCGAACAAATAGTTTGCATGGGACGAGCCTACGAGCTTAACGTTGGACAGCATACCAAAAGATAAGGATTCAAGATGAGTAAAAGGAGAGGGCTGAAATATCACTCGTCATGAAAAAAGATTATATTCCTCTCACCGAGCTTACTCCGGGAAGTATTGAACAAATGCTTCGACAATCGTATATTGGATGGAACCAATTTTCGAAATGGGAAGCAGCGTGGAAAGAATACGACAGACAAGTCTTCACGATGCCGGATACGGTCGGTAAAAGCGGTAGAGCTACACTTCTTGATGAAATTCCTGTTGGATTTGTCTCTTGGGATCCTCGCAACTATCCAGAGTTTGTGATAATAGGACATAATTGTGTATTGCCCCAATTTAGAAAAAAGGGTATTGGGAAAACACAACTGAAGTACGCACTTGAGTATCTAATGGACATAGGATTCAAGAAAGCAAGAGTAAGCACCGAAATAACTCCGTTTTTTCTTCCTGCAAGAAAAATGTACGCTTCGTGTGGCTTTAAAGTAAGGTCTGCATACCGGGATGATGGCCCAAATACGATCTATTATGAAAAATATTTACGTACATGAATTATGAATACAAAACTGAAGTCATAAACATTCACCCGATAAATCCCAATGCAAAGGCTTGCTAGATAAAAACGGAGTCTTTCTGACCACCAATGGCTTGGCAAAAATCGAGGCTGATGAAAAGAAATAGTTATTATGAAAAAGAAACGTATGAACGCAAGTGAAGTCGTAAAAAGGTTTTGGTCGCTGATGGCAACAAACGACTTCTATTCGGTCGGAGAGGTTTTATCGGATGATTTTATACTTGAGTGGCCTCAGTCCAATGAGAGAATTCGTGGCCGGCTCAATTTCGCAAGAGTAAACACGGAGTATCCCGCCAATGGAGATTGGAGGTTTCACATCAACTCTCTGGTCGGCAAAGATACTCAGGTTGTGAGTGACGTGTCGGTTACAGATGGAATTGTAATAGCCAGGGCGATTACATTTTTTACGGTGATGAATGATAAGATCAGCAAGATGGTCGAGTTTTGGCCTGAGTCATATAAAGCCCATGCCAATCGAGCTCACTTGGTGGAAAAAATGGAAGTCGGCAAATGAAAATGACTCTACAAAATTAAAGATCGGCTTCCGTCCACAGTTCGAGCAGTATATGTAAGACTACTGCAGGCATGTGAAATTCGTTCGGCATGTGCTTTCTTATGATGCCATTGTTTTGAAGAAAGCTGATCATTTTTTAATGATGAATCGGCCATAGGATTTCAACCGTGCCATGGAGAAAGCAATTCTTATGCTGTCAGTAAAATAAACATCGTAAGAAAACGGGCAGTTCCTATCCTTTATCCTTTCGTTTGGCAGTGGAAGAAATCGAGCCAATAGTCAGGTCTTCTTCTCGTAAGTGTATATAATTACTATATATTTTATTCCATATGTTTTGTATTGATACGATTTATCGAAATTTTGAGCAATACGTAGTTAAAATGGTTGAAAAAAATGACCATGGTCATATATAGTATTAGTTATATTAATGACCATGGTCAATAATATATGGAGAAACAATAAGATGGCGGCCTGGCATGCAAATCAAAAAGAACCGATCGAGCAGCACCTTCGTGACGAATAAAAGTGAAGCACGGAATAATTTTTACAGGAAAGGAATAGCTAATATGAATAGAAATAAATTTATCCATCTCATAACATCAGGGCTATTTATTTCTTTTATTGCTTCACCCGTACTCTCTCAAGACTTTTCCCCTGGTGAATTCAAAATATATGTGAATAATATTCTAAAAGAATTTAAGGTTCCGGGGATCGCGGTTGCAGTTGTTAAAGACGGAAAAATCGTCCTGACCTCGGGTTACGGAATTAGAAATGTAAATCGTCCGGAGCCAGTGGATGAAAACACTTTGTTCGGAATTGCATCAAATACAAAGGCTTTTACAAGTGCTGCATTAGCCATCCTTGTTGATGAAGATAAAATTAATTGGGAAGATCCTGTAAAAAATCATGTTCCTGATTTTGAAATGTACGATCCGTATGTAACGCGTGAGATGACTATTGCTGATTTATTAACCCATCGCAGCGGATTGGGACTTGGAGCAGGCGATTTGTTGTTCTGGCCAAGGACCTGTTTTTCGACAAAACATATCATACATCAGCTAAGATATATAAAGCCGGTGTCGAGCTTCAGAACCAAATTTTCCTATAATAATTTATTTTATGTTGTTGCTGGAGAAATTATTACTGCAGTCACAGGTAATAGTTGGGCGAAATATGTTGAAGAGAAAATATTTAAAACACTGGGAATGATATATTCTAATACTAGCGTAACTAAGTATGGAAATAATAAAAACATCGCGGCTCCACATATAATTGCAGACGGAAGTGTAAAAGCCATCAAATATCAGAATATAGATAACGTGGCAGCGGCAGGCGCAATTAATTCGTGCGTGTCTGATCTTGCGAAATGGCTCATAACTCAACTTAATTCGGGCGTTGTTTATAACAACAGCGGTATACAAAAACTGTTTCATTCCGATAGAACAAAGGAAATGTGGTTTCCGCAAACGATATTGCCTATAAGATCATATAACGATGAACTAAAAAAAATTCAGCCGTTGTTTGCCGCTTATGGTCTTGGTTGGATCTTGTCTGATTATCAGGGTTACAAAATGGTATGGCATACGGGGGTTTTACTGGGACTTGTATCACGTACGACATTAATTCCCGAATTGAATCTGGGAATCGTTGTGCTTACAAATCAAGAATCTCACAGCGCTTACAACTCCATCACTTACTATATATTGGATCGCTATCTAAAACTAAAAAAAACGAATTGGATAGAAGCATATAAATTATATGAAAAGGAGTTACAGGAAGAGGTGGATAAAAATAATAATGAACAAAACTCCGAAAAAATTGCACACACATCCCCATCTCTTCGATTAGAAAAATACACAGGCAAATACAAAGATATTTGGTACGGAGAAATGTTTATAAATATGATTAAGGATAAGCTTATCATGAAGTTTGAACATTCTCCAGATCTTATTGGTGAGCTGGAACACTGGCATTACAATACATTTGTAGTGCGCTGGTACGATAGAAGTATGAAGGCTGATGCTTTTGTAAATTTTTATTTGAGCTATGATGGCTCAATTGAATATTTAAAAATGCGGCCGGTTTCTCCGCTTACGGATACAAGTTTTGATTTTGAAGATTTACTCTTCAAACCGGAAGGTAAAGTTAAGGCTACATTATAAATATGATAAAAAAAACAAGGAGGTGATACATGAAACTCATAGAAGATCCCAGAATGAGAGAAGGAAGAAGGAACCTTGTTATTTCATATACCTTTTTCTTTGCATACATCGTGGTGATTATGTATGTATCTTATTCGTTTAGTATAGAACCGTTGGTATGGGGTTTGCCTAGATGGGTCGCCATAGGAAATATTATTGTCCCCCTCGTGTTTGTAGTTCTACTAATTTATGTTACTGAAAAATTCATGAAAGATATTCCTCTTATTGATGAAGATGAAAAGGGGGAAGAATGAATACTGCTACGATTTCATTTTTGATATATACTGTAATTCTGGCCGCAATTGGAATATGGTCTTATCGTATAGTTGAAAAAGTGCCTATCAAAAAATATGAAGAAGAATTTTATGTTGCCGGCAGGGGGTTGGGAGGAGTTGTAATTGCTTTAGTTATTGCGGGCGGATTGGCAAGCGCAGGTACTTTTATTGCCGGTCCCGGAATGACATACGAATATGGATATTCCTGGGTAATGATGAATAATTTTCAGATATTTATGAGCTTGCTGTTACTTGCACCTATTGGAATTGCAGTTGGTATTGTTGCCCGTAGAGTTAACGCAGTTACTTATTTAGATATTTTCAGGGCAAGGTATCAAAGTAAAGCAATTGTAATTATTTTATCAATACTAGTGACGATATTTCTACTACCTTATATGGCTACACAATTTGTTGGAGCCAGCAGGGTGATCTCCCAAATGACGGGAATGAACTATGTTGCTTCTCTTGGGGTCGGATCTGTGGTTGTATTGATATATAGCGTACTTGGTGGAATGCGCGGAACATCTATTGCAACGATTCTTCAAGGGGTTGTTATCACTGTAGGATGTATTTTATTATTTGTCGGAACCGTAAAACATGCCGGAGGATTTGAAAAATCCACCGAAATTCTGCGAGCATTTAATCCTGAGTTTTTGTCGCCCACTATGGGCGGTAAATTTCCTGCCCAGTTTGCTCTTTCTATTGCCTGCATTACCGGTATATTTGTCGTAGGAATGCCTCATGCAATGTTGGGTGCGCTCACCTACAAAAATACAAAGGCTCTTAAACGCGGAATATGGATGGGAGGGATAATCGTTTTTCTATGGACGGTATTATTGTGCATGTCGGGAGTTATAGGCAGATCTATTATTCCTGATCTTGCGGTATCGGATGAGATCAGTCCCTGGTTGGCAATGAACGTATTACCGCAATCACTCGGCGGTATTGTTTTGGCAGGAATTGTTGCGGGTATTCAAACTACTGTTGCAGCAATGGCCATAATAATAACTTCGAGCATAGCAAAAAATTTACTTAGGGAGATTAGACCAAACATATCCGCAGAAAAAATAAAAACAGCATCACGATGGACAATGGCGGGATGCCTTTCGATAGCAGTATTATTGGCGCTGTTCCAGCCTCCATTGATTCAGTGGATTATATTCTTTTCGATCGGTGGGTTGGAGGCAGCTACGTTCGGACCGATATTAATAGGTATATTTTGGAAAAGAGGAAATGAAAAAGGAGCAGTTGCTTCTATAGTATTTGGAATGTTGATTTATGCAATTACGAATACAGTTGTACCTGAAGACTGGATGTTGAATACCCACCCATCGCTTCTATCAATCGTGCTTTCGGTAATCGTTTATGTAT
>JBFFBT010000215.1:0-10395 GCA_041560255.1 Myxococcota bacterium
CATAATGACGGCGGCGGTGCCGGTCCGACCCTGAACCAGGTTGACAACTTTGACGGCCTGACCAACGGTCAGGCAGCAGGATCTACTTTCGGTAACTGGCAGGAAACTGCCGGTTCCGACGGCAAGCTGCCCTGGATGGCATGGTCCGGTTCTACTGCGACCAGCTCAACCGGTCCGAGCGATGATGCTGACGGCGGTGGCAAGTGCCCAGGAGCCGGAAAAGAAGCCGGTCAAAAAAGTCGGCTTGACCTATGCCGGAGTAAAAACGGCGCTCGAATCCATCGTGAAAGAGGAAAACGGCGGTTTTGGTCTCAACATGTGGGTGACGGTGGTCGATCGGGATGGGGTTGTGAAGATCGTTGCGTTTTCTGGAAAAAATCGAGGCGACCAATGGCCTGGCAGCCGGGTGATATCAGCCCAAAAGGCCAATACTGCCAATGCGTTCAGTCTGCCTGGATTGGCTCTTTCGACCGCCAATCTATATTACGCCGTACAACCCGGTGGGAGCCTGTATGGATTACAGCACAGCAATCCGGTTGACACCCAGGTTGCTTATGGAGGAAACTCTGCCCGCATCGGCTATCCAAAAGATCCCATGACAGGCAAGAAAATCGGAGGGGTAAATGTGTTCGGAGGCGGTTTGCCCTTGTACGATAAAAACGGTAAATTGGTCGGCGCCTTGGGGGTAAGCGGCGACAGCTCGTGCGCAGACCACAATATCGCCTGGAAGCTTCGAGACGCACTCGATTACGACTACGTGCCCAAAGGTATAAGTCCGACCGGGGATGACAACATCGTGTATGACATCCAGGCCGGCAAGAGTCAGGGAGGTTGGGGGCATCCGGTTTGTGCGCCGAAGGCTAAGGAAATTGCAGAAAAGCTTCCTACCACCCATCCGGTTGGAAAACCCTAGTATCTTTGCTGATATTCATATCTCGAAAAAGCAGCGTATGTGTTTAATGACGGTCCGGGTCATTGCACAGTAGCTGTCTGAGTCTTTCGCTGAGGAACATGATTGATTCGATGTCCAGATGCTCGGTGATGTTTTGATCAAACAGCAACTTGGTGCGGGCCTCGAATCCTTCCGCGATATCCGCATCCCAAAACAACAGCATAATGGGTACCTTGGGCAACGGCCTAAACAAAATGGCAAGATCCGCGGATTGTTCTTGATCTTTGATGACTCTGCCGCCCAAAACACGAGCCGCCATAACGAGCTCGTCCGATCGTGTCGAGAACCGCTTTATCAAAGGTTTTTCCACATGCTCCCGCATGGACATAAGCTTTGGAGTGGTATTGGGTATCAGCTCCAGCCCCTTCCAAATGCCGGTCGGGTTGGAACGACCTCCTTGTGCCATGTGGTTGTAGACAAAAACCTGCTCCCATTGAGCAAGTGGATTGCCGTTTGGATACGACAAACCGTCTTGGGTGATATGAATGGTTTGGTTGAAGTAGGGCAGCTCGAGGGTTAGGCGTCCACCCTGGTCCGTCAGTATGCCGCCGATTCGCTGGGGCAGATCTTCGATTTCCATGGAGGCGGCTTGGTTTTTGGCCCATGCCAATGCGTCGGATTGGATGTCTCTGCGGGTGTGCCGGCCGCTTTTATGCTGTGTATCGAGCTGAGCTTGTAAGCTTTCTAGCTTGGACGCATCGATATGCGGGCAGTCCGAAAGCGGGTATTGATCCAATACAACCCGGCTTGCAAAAGCCAAACAGGTGGGTTGCGCGCAATCGCCGCAATTGGTTTTCGGAAGAACGTCTTTGTAGAGCTTGATTACGGTCCACGCCATGATGTTGACAGCATAATCACCGCAACAGGTCTTGGCAAGCATCGATTACGAAGAACATGAGTCATATGAAAACTTTTTAACAGCATCAAAAAGGCTTCTCATGTGTCGATACGCACGATGTTGGCCGATCGTGCAATCACGTTGCGCCGGCAGGATGTGTCTATGCTGTTTTTGATCTCACGTGGACAGCCTGCGATGAGTTTTCTCATTTCACTGCTGTTTGAACCTGCCATGGCCTTGAATTTATCATTTATCATAATGACGTCACCGGCCGAAAACTCCCCCTCGATAGAGATGACTCCGGTCGGCAGGAGGTTTTTTCTTTCGTACAGGGCCTGCGTTGCGCCGGCATCGGCATGGATTATGCCTCTGGGGGTTGAAAAAAGTATCCAGCGCAATTTGTTGCGAAGTTTTTTATCCGCCAAAAACAGGGTGCCGATGTCCTCTCCATCCAAGATACGGGTAAGCACACGCTGGGTGCGCCCGTGGGCCAGGATGGTTTGGCAACCGGCTTTACGGGCTATTGCAACTGCCTTGATTTTAGTCTGCATACCTCCTGAGGAAAATGTGCTGCCGGCACCTCCGGCTGCTGCCAGGATGTCAGATGTGAGGTCGGCAACCACATGGATTGGTTTGGCAGACTTGCAATAGCGAGGATCCTGGTCGTATAAGGCATCGATATCCGACAGTATGATCAACAATTCTGCATCCAAGCCGGCGGCGATGTGTGCGCTGAGCTGATCATTGTCACCGAAGAGGCTGCCGATTTCCGCAGTGGAGATACAATCGTTTTCGTTAAATATTGGCAGCACGTTCAAATCCAGTAAGGTTTCGACCGCATTGCGCAAATTGATATATGTCTCTCGGTGATCCATAGTTTCTTTGGTCACCAACACCTGTGCAATCGAAATGCCGTATTGCTGAAAGGCCAGACGGTAGGCGTGTAGCAGTTTGGGTTGACCCACCGCCGCGCAGGCCTGGCGAAGCTTGATCTTGCTGATGGATCTTTCGATTCCGAGCTCCAAGGCTCCGGACCCGATGGCACCCGAGGAGACCAAGATGGGCCTTGCGCCTTTTTTTTTCACGAAAGATATTTGACCAGCCAAGTTCTCGATATAGTCATAGTCCAGCTTGTGTCCTTTGGTCAGGGTATTTGTACCGACTTTTATGACCACCCGTCTAATTTTAGAGAGATCTCTTTTCATTGGCCTATCCAGATCACGTTATCCATGTTGGGTTTCGTGGAGAAAGTTTTTTCTTCCATTGATGTAATCGGCAACGATGTGGCCTTGACCCGAAAGCAGATACTGGTAACTGATGAGACCTTCGAGCCCTACCGGACCACGCGCATGGATTTTGTTTGTGGATATGCCCATTTCGGCGCCGAATCCGTATCTGAATCCATCGGCAAAGCGGGTAGAACAATTCCACATGGTTGAGCTCGAATCAACCCTTCGCAAGAACGACTCTGCACGTTTTGCATGGTTTGTTACGATTGCATCAGTATGATGGCTGCTGTAACGATTGATGTGGTCAATGGCTTCATGCAGCGAATCCACCAGCTTGATCGATATGGTCAAATCCGAATACTCACAGCTCCAATCCTGTTGGGTGGCCGGGGTGACGGGGACGATGAGGGCGGTTTTTTCATCACCGATCCAATGTATGTTGTTTGTTTTATTTTGCAAAAGTGGTAAAAATCGATCCGCCACATCCCGATGCACAAGCAAGGTTTCGATGGCATTGCAGGCGGCGGGATATTGGCATTTGGAATCGATGAAAATCTCGATCGCCATTTGAAGGTCTGCATGCTTGTCGATGTAGAGGTGGCAAATGCCTTCGGCATGTCCCAGGACGGGAATTTTGGTGTTGTTCATGATTTCTGAGACCAACTCACGTGATCCTCGAGGGATAATCAAATCGATGTATTGATTGAGCGAAAGCAGTTGGTGTACCTCCGGTCGGTTTTCGATCCACTGGAGCGCATGTATAAATGCTTGATCTGTATCGCATAAAGCTTTGGTGATGATTTCGAAAAGCACCCGATTTGTCTGATGGGCTTCTTTGCCTCCTTTGAGCAGGGAGGCGTTTGAGGATTTGACACAAAGGCTGGCTGTTTGCACCAGCACATCGGGTCTGGATTCGAAGATGACTCCGACGACTCCTATGGGTACAGAAATTTTCTGAAGCACCAAACCATGATCCAATTCTTTTTCAAACCACAGCCGACCGATGGGATCCTCGAGTAAAGACACTTGTCGGATGTTTTTTATCATGGCCTTCAATTTCGAAGTAGTTATGGCAAGGCGATTGTAACTTGCTTTGGGTAGGCCGATTGATTCGGCTTGTCTCAAATCGATCTGATTGGCCTCGAAAATTTTGGCTTGGTATTTTTCGATTCGACGAGCGATGCGATACAAAGCCTCGTTCTTTGTATGCGCTTGCATAGATGCCAACCGGTAGGAGGCTTGTTTGGCCGATTTGGCCTTTTCTTCTGTGCTCAGCATGAATTTCTCCCGAGAAATATTGGTTTGACTGACGAAACAACCGTTATGTTGCATCCGGAGTATCCGATATCTGCGGATGGCTTTGGTTTGATCCTGAGGTTAGGTCTCCATCCAGGATCTATTTGCGCAGGGATGGAGACCCGACACGCGGGCGGCGTGGGTATGACGGCTGGATGAGGCTGTCAGCCGGGTTGAGGGATAGCGATGTAAAATCAAAAGAAATCAAGCTGTTTCCTTCGGGAAACCCAAGGGTTTCCGGGTTTGGTAGGATAAGATACAGCTATCATATTTTATTTATCAATAATAATCGTCATCATAAAAAATCATCAATTGATGAGCCAGAGTAGAAAAAGAAGAATGTCTGTGATTTCCAGGCAACCTTTTTGCAAAGTTCACAGTCAAAGGTTTAGAATCAGGCCGGAGAGGTGCTGAAGATGCCTGGACGAGACACTGAAGAGGCAGTGCTGGTCGAACGATGCCGGTCTGGAGACGAGGGAGCTTTGAAGGTGCTTTTTGATTGGCATCATAAAAGGATATACATGATGGCTCTCAGACTGACAGGATCGGTGGCCGATGCGGAAGATGTCGTGCAAGAGACTTTTCTGCGGGCTTTTAGAAAATTCAAATCTTTTCGAGGAGACTCCGCGGTAGGCACCTGGTTGGTTCGCATCGCCATCAATCTTTGTCGTGACATGTACAAAACCCGGCAGAAGATGCCGGTCAAAGACGATCGAGAAGGTGGAAGTGTGCAGTTGGACTCACTGCAAACCAACGTACAGGCGGCCGATACGATCGAGCGTAAGCGCTTGGAGGCGGCGTTGTCTATGCTGCCTCACGGATATCGAGAGGCTCTCATCATGCACGATGTGCTGGGAATGGATCACAGTGAGATTGCAAAAGCTGCGGGTTCGAGCCCCGGTACCTCCAAGAGCCAACTTCATAAAGCGCGGGCCAAAATGAGAGAGTTGCTCAAAGAACTTTAGGAGAATGTCATGAGCAATCGATGCGACCATATTCGACCGGAAGATTTGAGTGCCTATCTGGATCAAGATTTGGACCCCCGGCGCATGCAGCATATAGGTGCTCATTTGAAGGAATGCGAAACCTGCAGCCAAGTTGCGAACGAGCTGGGTGCATTGTGCAGCGGGCTTGCCAAGCTTTCGCAGATTGAACCACGGCATAATCTATGGACAGACGTGGCCGCAAGGTTGGACGACAAACCGCAGGGCAACCAAATTTCTTGGTGGCAAAGGATATGGATGTTGCCCGCTGCGGCTGCCGCGGGTGCCGGTGCGGTGATCGCCGTGATATTTTTGTTGGGTGGGATCGGAACAGACAAAAATACGACCCCGGCCGGCCCGGTCGATGCTTTGACCGCAGTGACCAGCGCCGAAAAGGAATATCTCAAGGCCATTGATGCATTGGAAAAAACCTTGCATGCAGAAAAGGGAAGAATGAGCCCTGGTGTAAGAAACGTTGCGACCCAGGGTCTGGCCGAAATCAACCAAACCATCGAAAAATATCGCGCGGAATTGGGGCGTAATCCTGCCGACATGGAGACCCGGGAGTCCATGTTGGCGGTATATCAGCAGAAAGTTGACTTTATGTCTGAGTTGGTGACTGACATCCTGGCCGAATGAGGCCGGCTGGTTTTCACTCTAAGGAGGTATATCATGATGTTTGGAAAGGCTATTCGATATGTGCTTACCATTGGTGTTGTTTGGCTCGCCTTGGGGCAAAATCTGCAGGCGGCGGTATGGACCAAGACCGTGCCTGCAACGCAGAAGACGAGTATTGAGGCATCCTTGCGAACCGCGAATATCGATGTAGAGGTTTGGGGGCGCAATGAAGTCAAACTGGAGTCGAGCAACGAACGTGGATTTGATGTGCGGGTTCTGGAAGATGCCGTCAAGATTTCGGTGGAGAAGGACACAAAAGAACCTGAAAACAAGAAAGGCGCCGGGGAAGGAGACTTGAAGCTGCAGGTTCCTCAAGGTGTGAGCCTCGTGCTGGCCACCATCAGCGGGAACGTGAGAGTCGATGGAATGGTAGGCCGTTGTAAGATCAAGTGTATCAGTGGTGATGTCCGGATCACCGGATGTCAGGGACCTGTGGATATCAAGACGGTTAGCGGGGACGTGACGGCCAAGGACATAGGCGCTACTTTATCGGTAAAGACCGTCAGTGGGGATGTGAGAGGAGACGGGTTGAAAACCAGCCTCTTGGAAGCCAAATCGATAAGCGGAACGCTGAGATTCCAAAAGGCCGACGCCAAAGAGGTACGCTTCAAAAGCCACAGTGGTGATATCATTTTTTCGGGTACGATTTCATCTCAAGGGACCTTGGAGGCAAAAAGCTTCAGTGGAGATGTGCGGGTAGGATTGCCTGCCGGAAGTGGTTTTCAGCTCGATTCTTCAACCAAAAGCGGGGATGTAAAAATTGGGTTTGCCCTGGAGCAGGAAAGTCGGGAGGGCGGATCGGTGAAAGGACGCGCCGGCAATGGTGGGGCCGGACTCGAGTTGGTAAGCTTCAGCGGGGATATCGAAGTGGTTCCGGGCAACTGACCTGATCCCGCTCGGACGAAATTCCCAACAAGCTCCCTGTCGAAGATCATAAATAGTTTCCGTTCACACGGTTCTTGCCTGTCGAAGCCAATTTCAAATCTTAAAAATCAAGTTTTGAGACGAGAACGAATTATAGTGATAGACTGATATCCTCATCCCTATCCTGTGTTTTTTGTCGAAATCTCCAAACAAACCAAAAAATTTTCATCCAAAATGAAAACCATTTTGCGATACGGTCGGATTTTGTTTGAAACTGAGCGTGAATTGGATTAATTAGATAAGGCTTTTTGGTGAAAAAAGGAGAGCGAGATACGAATTTGGAGAAATCAAGAAAAGGGTCGAAATTTTTTTCACATCCGATTGGTTAATGTCGAGGTCGGTGCCCGCATGCTTGGATCGACTTTGATCTTGACAGATCGGGGTAACCTGTGGTTGAAAAGTGGGCTTTGAAATGATAACTGCAAAAAATTTATCGAAAATCTTTGGCGACATTCGGGCGGTTGACGAGGTTTCATTCGAGATTGCCAGCGGCGAGAGCATCGGCTTGCTCGGTCTCAATGGTGCCGGTAAAACCACGTTGCTGCGTATCATGAGCTGTCTGCTGACACCATCTGCGGGTGGAATGAGCGTCGACGGAGCGGATGTGGTGGAGGATTCGGAAAAAGTCCGTCCGCGAATAGGATATCTTCCCGAGGATCCGCCTTTGTACGGCGAAATGTCGGTTCGAAGCTTTCTCGAGTTTGTGGCCCGGTTGCGTAAGGTGCCGGACGAAAACGTGATGGATCGGGTGAGCGAAGCTATCGGTAAATGCCAGCTCGACCAGGTCTCTGAACAAATCATCGAAACCCTCTCGTATGGCTATCGTAAGAGAGTAGGGATTGCGCAAGCCATCGTCCACAAACCTCCGCTGGTCATCCTCGATGAGCCCATTGCCGGACTGGATCCTGCGCAGATTGTCGAGATGCGGGATTTGGTGCGAAGCTTGCGGGGCGAGCACACCATTGTGGTATCGAGTCATATTTTGGGGGAAATCTCTCAGACCTGTGATCGTATCTTTGTGATACATAAGGGTAGGATACAAGTATCCGGTTCGGAGCAGGAGTTGATGTCGCAGTTGAAGCGCAACTGGTCGTTTTCACTCCAGGTGCGGGCCGAGCGAGATAAAATCCAAAACGTTTTGAGCGCAATACGAGGCATAGTCGATACCAATTGGTTCGGTAAACCCATCGATGGGACGGAGAATTTGCAGATCACGGCCCAGGAAGACATCCGGGCCGAAGTCGCCCGAGCGTTGGTGCGGGCGGATTTGGATCTGTTGGAAATGACGCAGAAGAAGGATATGCTCGAGTCCATCTTCCTGGAAGTCACCGGACAGAAGGAGGAGCAGCCGTGAGAAGCATTTTGTTGGTTGCCAAACGAGAGTTTGGAGCCATAGTAAAATCACCGATGGGCTTTATTGTCGCGGCTCTTACGCTTGCCGCGATTGGCTTGTTGTTTAATGTGCTTGCTTTAGGAGAAAGTGAAAAACTATCTTCAGTTGTCATCAACGAGTTTTTTTACTTGTTGTCAGGTGTGACAATTATTGCAAGCGCTCCAATTTCTATGAGGATGATTGCAGAAGAACGACAAAAAGGGACAATACCATTATTGCTTACCTCACCTATTTCCGATAGCCAGATAATCCTTGGAAAATTCCTTGGTGCATTTATATTTCTATTTTTGTTGATAATGAGTTCGATATATATGCCGTTGATGGTAATGGTACACGGTAAGATTTCCTGGGGACATTTGGTGGCGGGATACTTGGGTGTGGCATTAGTGGGTGCCTCATGTTTGTCAATAGGTGCTTTCGGATCTTCGCTGGCGAAAAGTCAAATTATAGCGATTTTTATTACAGCCTTTTTTTTATTAGTAATGATACTATTATGGCTTGTTGGGAAAATTTCTGAAAGCCCGCTCAATGAAATTTTCTATCATTTAGGTTTGCAAGTTAGGTTTCTTACCTTCCGTGCTGGCAAAATTCATTTGCGTGATGTAGTGTACTTTTTATCTTTGACAACGTTTTTCTTGTTCTTGGCAACTCGGATCTTGGAGTCCAGAAGATGGCGGTAGAAAAATCTAGCGAAATTTTAGTGTTGGAAATTAGAAAAACATATTATTTAATCGCATATTTAACTGGGTTTGTTCTCATTTATATTAGTGAGCGCCTAATAGGTGGGTTTTCGAATTATCGCTGGATCTTTAGCGGTGCGGGCGTGCTTTTGGCCTTGTATGCAGTCTTCAAGTGGTCTGCAGGCTGCCCTCGGACCGGAGGCGGGTACCGCAGTGTCGCCAAGCTCATGGCGTGGTTGTCGGTGGGCGGGTTGATGTCTCTGGCAATCTATTTCATCAACTCCGATCTCGTGTTGGGGCCTATGCCGGTGGTGGCGTTGAGCAAAGAAGGGATTGGATACCGGCAGGTATTGTCGGCACTGTGGCCCATCATGATGGTATGTTGTCTCGTACCCCTGGTGTTTGTTCAGTGGAGCCTCGGATCGATGGCCAAAGGCCAGGTGATCGAAAAACTCAGGGTCATGGGCTCGGCGCGGGCAGGGGCCAGCATCGCCATGTTGCTTTGCAGCTTGTTCCTCCTCAATGCGGTTGTGAACCAAAAAGACGTCCATGTCGATCTGAGTTATTTCAAAACCACCAAACCCTCGGATTCGACTCGCGAGTTGGTATCCGGATTGAGCGATGACACCAAAGTAATGCTGTTTTACCCGCGCGACAATGATGTTCTCAATGAGATATTACCATATTTCAAAGAGTTGGAAGGATTGTCGGCCCGTCTTAAGATCGAATTGATCGATTTGGCCATCGACCCCAACAAGGCAAAGGAATATCGGATCAACAGTCAGGGCAAGATTGTGCTCGCCCGGGGCGCCGAGACGCAGGTCGTGGATTTGGACGAGAAGCTGGATCGAGCCAAATACAAGCTTGGCAAACTTGATCTCGAGTTTCAGAAAGCCTTGCTCAAGTTGACCCGGGAAGAGAAGACGGTATACCTCATCGCCGGCCACGGAGAGCGCAGTCAAGTCAAGGTTGAGTGGGACAATAGACCTCTATATATCGAGTTTACAAAATTTCTGACCAGCCGAAACTTACGGTTCATGACCCTGAACGCGGCGGCCGGCTTGGGTAAAGAGGTCCCGCAGGATGCTGCGTTGTTGGTATGGATCGATCCCGCCGGCACTCCCCTTCCGGGCGAGCTCGACAGCATCAAAAAATATCTCATCGGCGGCGGCCGGATGCTCATTATGTTGGATCCTGACAGCGATACGAGTAGCTTGAACGATTTTATAGAGTATTTGGGCCTCTATTTCCGCAGGACCAAGCTGGCTGACGAATACAACTATCTGCCGCTTCGAAGGTCTCCGGCCGATCACTACAGCATTGTGACGAACAATTACACTGTGCATCCCGCGGTAGGAACCGTGACATACTACCGCCAATACATGCCGGTGTTGTTCCATCGCACCGGATATTTCGAGTCGG
>JBFFBT010000216.1:0-10385 GCA_041560255.1 Myxococcota bacterium
AAATCCATTGAGAAACTCATGATACGGGTAAGAACTTACCTAAATGCTCTGGGAATAAAATCTGATTCTTTTCAAAAAATCATACAAATCAAAAAGGTTGCATGAAAATAATGTGTACGAGAATTACTGATTCTTATTTAGGCATTCTCGACGTAGGGTCTGGAGAAATCTTTCGCAATGAGAATTTGCGTTTGGTGCTCCGTATGGAATCGGGATTCCCTTGATATCCATGACTTCGGATAACCAAAAGTCAAAGCTGCTTCGATAGGTGTTGGTTCTACCTGTTTTTTGGTTTATTACAGCTCGTTTGTGTTGACAGAAGATGCCGTCGTTATCATGGATCAAAAAGCGGGGAGTATTGGCAAAGGGTGTTGCATTGCGAACTTGCTGCTTTACCCAAGCCAAGGTCGGTTGTGTTGTCACGTTGAACCATATGATCTTTCTGTTTTTCACCTTCAAGATTACGAACACATATACAGGGGTGAAAAAGAAAGTGAATTGTACAAGAAAATCACAACTCCAAATGGCCGATGCATGGTTCTTTATGAATGTTTGCCATCTTTGTGAACCCCCCGGTCTTCGGTTGGTTTTTACACGATATTTTTCTACAGTGCTTTTTGCATGAACAACTCCGAAGTTCACCTTTAGAATACCTGCGATACGTTCGGCACTGTATTCAGGATGATCTGAAGATATCCTGCGAATCCAGTCAATATGTTCCTCTGGTATCTTGGGTCTACCAGGGTTGCCTTTAGGTTTTGAAATGTTACGCCAATATCGCTTGAATCGTTGTTGGTTCCATTTGATAACGGTCTCAGGCTTCACAATGACCAGTAATGACTTCCAATCCCTGATGAATTTTGAAAGAAGGATCCAAAATAATCTGTCTCGGTTTTTAATTTTTGGTTTCTTGACCGTTCTTTTATAGACAATCAGTTGTTGTCGCATCGCAGCATATTTCACGACCAGTTTTTTTTGGAGCCACACAGAAAATAGCAAATTCAAGCCAGCCAATATGCATATTTCTATAAAAATTCTCATGTTCGTAGTCTGACAATGCTACCGAAGAAAATCAAACGATTTCAGTGAGTACCTGATTTTCGGGTACCGCGGGTCCGAGTAGTACAAACTTAATGGTTTCATCACTGCGTTCATCACAATCCGAGCAGGTTACGAAGGCATCATCCCGTAATATTTCCCAGATAACTTGTCTTTGTGATCAAGGTTGTATAAGCTTCAATAAAGCAGGAGTTGATATGGCTGTATCGCAGGAAGAGCTGCTGACTATAAAGAAAGCGGCAGAGTTGCTCGGCGTAAGCGAGCAGACGCTTCGCCGCTGGGACAAATTGGGCAAGCTGCGTGCAACTCGTCACCCGATGAACGGATATCGAATGTACTCGCGGGATAAATTGGTCAAGCTGAGAAAGCAGATGCTCGCAGAAGCAAGGATGGCGTCATGAAAGCGGAGATGCTGAAATATCTGTTACAGACCCATGCTGATGGCGATGAGGTATCATTCCGGAAAGCAGCGTTGCAGCTTGCCGCTGAGGAAAGTGCTCGTGGGCATGTACGGTTTGCTGAAGAGATCCGCTCCATTATTGCGAAAATGCCTCCTGCCTCTGCCCCCAAAGCGAAGGCAATTATCGATATCGCGCAACCTCGCGGAGATCTTGCTGATATTCTCGAGGGCGGCCACCGGGACGAACGCCTGAGCGACATCGTGCTTCGCGAGAAGGAACGCGAGCTTCTACTTCGGATCATTGCGGAAAACAAGTCGAGAGCACGCCTGGAGAAATACGGTGTTTCTCCACGGAGAAGGCTGCTTTTTCATGGTGAGCCGGGTTGCGGTAAGACACTCGCAGCTGCCGTTCTTGCAGGTGAGATGGGCCTACCCCTGATGACCGTCCGTTTT
Source organism: Myxococcota bacterium (assembly GCA_041560255.1). Lineage (GTDB taxonomy): Bacteria > Myxococcota > B64-G9 > B64-G9 > B64-G9 > JBFFBT01. Next base: position 1,913 of record JBFFBT010000216.1, read on the forward strand.
GACGCTCTTTTTTCGAGATTCCTTGGGGCGACATCGGTGCATCTACGAGCGATTTTTGCAGAGATGCCTAGACGCCCAGGGGTATACCTTTTCGACGAGTTCGACTCGGTGGCCAAGGCAAGGGGCGACGCTCAGGATGTCGGAGAGATGAACCGCGTCGTTACCGCATTTCTTCAGCTCGTAGATGCAGACGTCAGTGGGAGTGTCCTAGTTGCTGCTACCAACCATGTCGAGTTGTTAGACCGCGCTATGTATCGCCGTTTTGACGCCATCGTTCCGTTTGACAAACCGACAACCGAACAGATCGTAGCGCTTCTCGTATTGCGGCTTGAGTCTATGGGCCTATCGGATGTCCAGGCCCGCAGCTTGGTTTCACGAGCTGAGGGATGGAGTTTTGCGGATATTGCACGGGCTTGCGACGATGCTCTAAGAACGATGGCGCTTGATTCTCGTGAGAAGGTTACAGAGGATGACGTCATCGTAGCTCTTGAAGATCTGGATCAGCGAAACCTGACATCTCTGGTTTAAAGAATGGCTGATAAGCGACTCCCTCTGCTTCGAGGGAGAATTACAGGTGTAGACACATATCAATCCACGCGTGGAGGCGGAGGCAAGGTAGCATTGCCTCCGCGCGATCCGGTACGGCACCGATCTCGTTTGCTAAAGCAACTTGCCAGCATCGAGGCACAGGTCAAAGAGCGTCCTGCTGATCTTCGAGACGAGAATGCTACGCGCGATATAGTGGCCATAAGGCCGGCTATCGAGGCGAGCCTCGCCTCTGAGCAGCTCGACGACACGAGAAGCGACGCACGACTGGTCGGAACTGATCCAGACACCGGAACAGTCTTGCTTGATGTTGCGTCATCTGAACTGAAGTATCTTAGAAAGAAAATCGAAAACTTTGGCGACGATTCCAGGGTAAAAACAAAGGAAAGCAAAGACGGAACAATTACCACCAGCCGAGCAGCCGAAAAGGCAGTCGCCCCGATTGAGTCTATCAGGCTTGCCATGCTCGATGATGTTGGAGGACCACGGCTTAGATCTCAGAAGATTGTCGAGGATAGGTCCTATTGGTTCGAAATCGCGTGTAGAGGAGGATACCGCTGCACTGAGGAAGAAAATGTTTCGAGTCGTGCCCAGTTCGCTCGACAGCTCGATCGTCTGGGACTTAAATCATCGCTAGAAGAATTCCTGGGTCCGGAGCGCATCTATTTCTTTGCTCGGTTAACAATCTCTCAATTGCAGGCTGTCCTCGCTGCAACGGATTGTGTCTACGAAGTAGATCTCGCGCCTCCGGCGATAAGAGATCTCCACCTCCTCGATGATGTTACGACGATGGATTTGAGTGATTTCGAGTTGACGCCTCCTGACCGGAAAGCCCCAGCGGTTGTTGTACTCGATACCGGGATTGCAACTGAACACCCACTGCTGAAACCAGCTATTTTGTCGGCAACGACTGCGGGAAACGAGATCCCCTCTCCCGAAGATACGTTCGGACATGGCACAAAGATGGCTGGGGTAGCGCTCTACGCTGATCTGGGAGCCAGTATTGAGAACGGCAACGAAGCCGCCAGACACTGGTTGCAGAGCAGTCGACTCCTCGTTACCCCTGGATTAGGCACTGCATCCGACGACAATTACGAGTTGTGGCCAATCCTGACACTCGGCGCTGTTATTTCTGCTGAGCAAGCTGATCCTAAGCCACGTGATCGGGTATTCGCTCTGGCAATTACTAGGTCGATGCAGGACCAAGGTCCGCCGTTTGACAGAATCGTTCCGACGCTGTGGAGCCAGGCAGTTGATCAAATAGCCTATGGTGTTGGCGAGAGCAGATTGTTGGTCGTTTCGGCAGGAAACGCTCGGTACGAACAATGGCTTGCGTTGGCGGAACAACATCCACAACTTCAATTGTCGGAGAAAATACACGAGCCGGCTCAAGCGTCAAATGTTCTGACGGTGGGAGCGTATACGGAACGAACCACAGTTCCGGACTTGCCAGAATACCGAGATGCCCAAGTTGTTGCTAAGCAAGCGGGCGGTATCTCCCCGTATACATCAACCGGTCAAGCTGGCAACGGGTGGCCAATCAAACCGGATATTGTGATGGAGGGGGGAAACCTGGCCATGTCCGGGAGTCTACCGGACAGTAACGTGCCGACTCTGTGCGCTCTGACTACGCGTCGCACACACACTAGTGGCCGACCGCTTGGACAGATTTCAATGACAAGCGAAGCGACTGCTCGGGCAGCTCGTCTCGCAGCAAATATATGGGCCGTTGATCCCAATCTCTGGCCGGAGACTGTTCGTGGTTTGATCGTACACTCCGCTAGCTGGACGCCGGAAATGTTAGAACAGTTTCATGAGCAAGGGAACGGCCTCAGCGATCTCTTGATGGCGTGCGGGTACGGAGTGCCGGATGAGCGCTTTGCGTGTGATTGCGCTCGAGATAGGGCCACAGTCGTGGTCGAAGATATTATGCCGAACGCTGTCATCGAGGAGGTGCTAAAAAAGGAGCCTCCGAAGCACCCAAACACCAAAAAGACAGAATCAAAGGTTCGCCGGAAGGCGAAGATCTACAGACTGCCGATACCAGAGGCGTTGCTTGAATATGAAAACGAGGATGTCGAGCTACGGATAACACTTTCATATTTTGCTGAGCCCCATAGATTCAGACAAACAATGACCCACGGGCTCGACCTAAACTGGGACATGCAGGGTCCCCAGGAAACAGAACAGCAGTTCCTTGAGCGCATCAACAAACTGAAACGACCCAAGGGGCCGGACGGCAAGAGAAAACGCTCAATCAGAACGAAGACATTTCCGTGGGTCATCGGACCGCAACTCAGAGGACGAGGTACCGTGCAGAGTGACCGCTGGACGGGCAAGATGTCCGAACTAGCTGGTGACAAATTGATCGCAGTGGTTCCCGTCCTTGGGTGGTGGGATCAGCGAAAAACTTTGAAAGAAAGCGCGATGAGATTCTCTCTGATTGCTTCGGTTTGCGGGCCTGGTGTGTACTCGGCGATTAAGCCGAGAGTTGAGGCACAAATTGCAGCGACAGTGGAGATAGAGACGTGATCTGCTCGGTTGGGTCGAGGGCTGATGCGGTAATCCTCGTGGTCCGCAGAAATATCGTACCAGTTGATTTTACTGGATTTTTTCTGATCACCGTATGATGATAAGAAGCATGAAATTTTTAATAACTATTGTAATTTTGCAGATAATCAATGGAATCTTTTTGGTCTATTTTAACCGGATTTTAATGTTAAGGATTGCCGCTCTTCGTCATCAGCTGAATATTTACAAAAGAAAAGTCAGAAAGCCGAAATTGAAGAATTGGGACAGGTTTTTCTGGTCGATGATTTCACGATTCTGGAAAGACTGGGCATCCGAGCTAGTCATTGTAAAGCCGGAAACTATAATCCGTTGGAGAAAAAGAAAGTTTTTGGAGAATTGGAAAAAGAAGTCGAAACCTGGAAGACCTAAAATCCCAAAGGAACATCAGGCCTTCATACGTAGAATATCATCTGACCATCCAGAGTATGGAGAAGATCGGATAGCATTGGAACTGGAGGTAAAGTTTGGGATTGAGTATTCGCCAACAACGGTTCGTAAGTACATGGCAAAACGAAAGCCAAGACCGAGGAATACAGACGATCAAACTTGGCGCACTTTTTTGAAGAACCAGGCAAAGGGAATTTGGACCTGCGACTTTTTTGTCAATCACACGATCAACTTTGCGATGCTGTCAACCAACACATTCGGGATTATTGGTACGCATAATTGAACTGATGACCAAGCAGATGATTATTTGAAATTCCATCAGCCATGGATATTATGACCCAATGAATGGTTCAGCATGCAAGAAAATGAAATATGATCATCGGCTCCGAGATTATGTTCGAAATACCAAAGATATGAGTATTGCGGTCAGTCTTGGCGTACCAAAATCTCCAGCTGGTTGAGAAGGCCAACACAAGAAGTTATATCCCATGAGCTATTCGATCTTGATGATCTGAAAATCAGGCGTAGGATTTTGAAACTTGAACGCCGATTGCAGGTAGTGACGGCAATCATGTTGTTGCTGATAGTATTGATTCGTACTTTTCGGTTTCGGATCGATTATCAGCGGTTGCCGGAAGGTGACGGAAAAAAGAGATTGATAGATGTTATTGACCGGGCCCGGAAAGTCATTCCATTGCGGGCAGTATTATGCATTTTGAGTTTGAGCGCTACCCGTTACCATTCATGGACTCGGTCCAAAGTGTCTGATTGTCCTGTGGATGATCAAACATCATGTCCAAAAACAAATTCAAATCAATTGACGGACGATGAAATATTAACGATGAGAGATATGGTAACAGATCCAGGATACCGACATGTATCAACCGGCGTATTGGCAATACTTGCCCAGCGATTGGGTAAGCTGTTTGCATCACCTACGACTTGGCATCGATATATACGGGAGAGAAATTGGCTACGGCAACGAAAGCGTATCCATCCTGCGAAACCTAAATTGGGTATCCGAACCAACTCCCCAAATTTGATTTGGCACATAGATACCACGATATTTCGTTTATTGGACGGAACGAAGGCATATCTGCAGGCAGTTATTGATAATTATTCAAGAAGAATTCTGGCTTGGCGTTTAGGACCAAAACTTGAACCGGTTGCAACAGCAACTTTGTTAGTCAAGGCATATGAATCGAAAGAATCTGCAGGTGACAGCTCGAAGCCGCAATCGGTCATGGTTGACGGAGGTGTAGAGAATTTCAACGAGGCGGTTTCTAAATTGGTGACCGACGGGTTGATGAGTCTCATACTAGCCCAGACTGACCTGACCTATTCGAATTCGCTTATAGAAGCTTTTTGGCGAATTTTAAAATCGCAGTGGTTATTTATAAATAAACTCAATAATATCGAGACGTTACGTAAGCTTGTTGAGTTCTATGTAGATCAACACAATAGGGTTCTGCCGCATTCTGCATTTGGAGGACAGACTCCGGACGAGATGTATTTCAATACAGGAGCTGATATTCCTGAAAAGCTGGCGGTTGGAAGGAAAAAAGCCCAAGAAGCACGTAAGGAAGCAAATCGAAATCTGAATTGTGAATTTTGCAAGACTGAAAGATTGATGGCCGTAAATGAATAACAGTAGTATAACGTTTGTAAATCAGTTAGTTGGGTGTGTAATGAATTGGTTTTGTAAGCTTGTTTTGGATTGGTCTGGCATAGAATAGGACCGGAGATCAAATTTGTACTATAGAAGTCTGCGTTCAAAAGAAGGTGAGGGGAGATTCTTGAGCTTCGAGTACGCATATGCGTACCGTAAAAGCCCAAATGTTGTGGTAAACAGCACGGCTGTCACTTGAAGTAGAACCAATTGTCGAACCGCAATTATTTGAACTTGCACGGCAACTACGCAGTGAAAGGGAGCCTGCGCGAAATCCAGGCAGAGCAGCCTCACCAGAAACACTTCTAAGAGGCCTTGTTCGATGCGGTAAATGCGGTGGCAGCTATACTCTTGAAGTATCCGGCAAGAGGGTAGCCGGCGAAGTCTACAAATATCGTTATTATAATTGCCGAAATAGTTGCCGGATAGGGAAGGAGGCTTGCTCTGGAAACCGTATTGCAACCAAAAAGCTGGATGATGCAGTACTGAATTTTATAATTGGTAAAGTCTGTACCCAAGAACGCTGTGTTGCCTTGCTTGGTCAACTCTTTGGTAATCGACAAAAACAACGCCAAGACAGAAAACTCAAACAACTAAAGACTGATCTTGGGAATATACAAGATAAAATGTCATCTTGGCGTTCAGTGCTATCTCGAAACGACCAGCATAAAAAGACCGGCCAGCAAACTATGATAGATCTGAGCCTTCACCAGAAGGAAATTGAAGCTAAAATCCAAGCTATAAAAACAAATTCTGGAGACCAACTGCCAGGTGCACAAAATATGAAAATTGAAAATCTGCAAGAAGCTTGGTCAGCTTTGATCAGTAGGGGAGGGACTGTTGGATGTAACTATTTGCACCACCTTATTGATCGGATAGAGGTAGACGAGAATCAAATTACAATATTTCCAAAAGAGGTCTTCATAAGTGAGCCGGAAAACCGAAAAGAAAACGCGACGTTATGAACGCCGCGTTTTTCTCCCACATACGTGGGCTGTGAGCTCCCCAGGACAGACTCGAACTGCCGACTTGGTGGTTAACAGCCACCCGCTCTACCGACTGAGCTACTGGGGATCATGGTTTGCTCAAAGAGCTTGCTCGCAACCAAGAGCATCTACACGGTTTTTATGTTGGTGTCAAGCATGATGCTGATAAAAATTAATGTTGCTTGACTGGTGGGTCAAAAACTGGAATTTAGTAGGATCTGTGCATACGTTGTGACTGGTTGGTGATGTGATGGCGATAGCTTTGGAGGGCAGTGCATGAGAAAAGTTTATGGTTATCAATGGATAATCGGATTTGTGTTGACTTTTGTATGCTTGCCTTGGGGGTTTGCCAAGGATGGACAGCGGATGAGGTTTCGGGATCTGGGGATCGATCCGGGGATTTTTCGCCCCGGGGTCCTCAACGCCATTACGGATGTGTCCGGGGTCTTGGTGGGACATCGCACCATCGTCCAAGGCGAAAAAGTGCGCACCGGGGTGACGGCCGTTATGCCTCATCCGGGCAACGTGTTTCTCTATAAGGTACCGGGGGCGGTGTATGTCGGCAACGGTTTTGGTAAGGCCGCGGGTTTCTTGCAGGTTCGAGAGCTTGGGGTGATCGAGACTCCCATTTTGTTGACCAACACCTTGAGCGTGGGCACGGCCGTATCGGCTTTGGTGCGCTGGACGTTGCGGCAGAAAGGTCTCGAAGACGTGGTTTCGGTCAATGCCTTGGTTGGTGAGGTAAACGACTCTTTTCTTAATGATATTCGTGGCATGCATGTGACAGAAGCGGATGTTTTCAAGGCCCTCGCCTCGGCTTCTTCCGGCGCGGTGGCCGAGGGTAACGTCGGGGCGGGCACCGGAGCCTGTGCCTTCGGGTGGAAAGGCGGCATCGGCACGTCTTCCCGGGTGCTTCCGGTTCAACTCGGTGGATATACGTTGGGTGCTTTGGTCCAGGCCAACTTCGGGGGCGTGCTCAATGTCGCGGGCATGCCTGTGGGCCGGATGCTTCAAAACTATCCGTACCGCGAGTTTCTCGAAAAACGGGTCGAATCCTCTACATTAAAATTTATCTCGGTGCCTCAGGACGGACCCGGGTCGTGCATGATTGTGCTGGCCACCGACGCTCCTCTTTCGTCTCGAAACCTGTATCGGCTTGCCAAACGGGCCATCATGGGCCTGGCCCGCACCGGGTCGTATATGAGCAACGGATCCGGGGACTTCGTGATCGCTTTCTCCACCCACAAAACCAAGCCGGGTATGCAGTCCGCGGCGTTTTTGTCCAATGACGATATGAGCCCCTTGTTTTTGGCGGCGGTCGAGGCGGTCGAAGAGTCTGTCTACAATGCCATGTTCGCGGCCGAGAGCATGATCGGAAGGGACCAACACATGGTGGACGCCTTGCCGGTCGATGATCTAAAACCCCTGTTCGAAGGGTATCTCAAGACGACCCGAAAGCCTCTGGAGACCAAAAGACCTTAGGTGTAATATAACTCGTTGCATTTCGTGGATATTGTTGTTTGTCTCGATTGCCTGACTACGGTTTTGCGGCTCATGTTTGGTTGGTCGCAAAGACCACCGGCCCGGGTTTGGTATCCGCCGATCTCGGCCTGGACGGCGCGAGACCCTTTTGCTCGAGCTGTTTGCGCAGGCAGGCAAGACCCCGGTAGACGAAGTTGGTGGTTTGGTCGGGTGACCAGCCTTTTTGCAGGCCGATCTCTTGCAGAGTGTAGCCTTGCAGGTACAGGATGACGGCTGCTCGGCTGGTTTGATTTAGGTTTTCGATGCAGGTTTTGATTTGCTCGATGAGCTCTGACGATAGGTACTCCTCTTCCGGAGTGCGGGGCGGCCGGGGAAGCAGGTCGATTCGGTCTTCTTCTTGTTGGGGGTCTTTTTCTTCGCTCGCCCGATATACAACCAAGTGGCGGTGGTTTTTTCTGATCTGATCCACGGCGGTATTGTGGGTAACCCGGTTGAGGAAGGCCTTGGGTAATGCCGAAAGACAGGTTTTGTCGCCGTTGCTTTGGTTGACGAGCTTGATCAGTACTTCTTGGGTGATGTCTTCGGCTTGATTGGCAAGCCAGGGAGGGCAGGCCCTCCGGCTGGTTTGAAGCAGTCTATTTCGTAAGTTTCCAAAGTCTCTGGATGCTTCTCTCACATCGTGGTTGATTGGGGACGCTATTGACATGGTCTCGGCCGAGCTCAACACGACGATTCTCCTTGCTCTCCACCCCCTTCGGTTCCTCCGTATAGACCTCGAAACATCGGCTCTCAAAGGACCGGCCGACGTAAGCGTTCACCCCGAGGTGAACGC
>JBFFBT010000217.1:0-10262 GCA_041560255.1 Myxococcota bacterium
ATTTTCTGGTGTTTAATTGAAACTTATGACCGAGAAACAAGATAAACAACATACAGAAGTGCACAGAGGTAAATCGATTGTTTTTACATGCCGTGGCAATTTTTTATGATCGGAGCAAAACCATGAAGCCCACACAAACCATTCTTTTCACAATGATTCTTTTGACTACTGGCGCTTTTTCGGCCTCTTGCAGCCAAAAGGGTCAAGCGGCCCAACCAGCCAAACAGGAGAAAGAAATCTCCACCAACATCAAAACCGTGGTCATCCAACCCCAAAGTCTGTCCGAGATCGTATCGGTCATGGGCACGGTTTTACCCAACCGGGATGTGACCCTGTCCGCCGAGACCGCCGGCAGAGTCGAGCGCCTACAAGTAGATTTGGGAGATCGGGTGAAAAAAGGTCAGGTTTTGGCCCGAATCGATTACGACATGCTCAAGGCGCAATACGAGCAAGCCCAGGCGAACCATGAGCTTGCGAAGAAAAGTCTCGTTCGTATTCAACAACTTAGAAAAGACGAACTGGCAAGCCAACAACAGCTCGACGAAGTCATCACCCGCGAGCATTCGGCCTCGGCCAGCATGCGCATCGCCCATGCTCAGCTTCAAAAGAGCATGCTCAGATCGAGCCTCAACGGCATCGTGGCTCGGAAAATGGTCGAAGAAGGCGAGTACGTCAATCCCGGCCAGCCCATGCTCCAGGTGGTCGAGTTTCACACTGTGGTGATTTCGGCCCAGGTACCGGAAAACATCGTGTCCAAAATCAAGCGCGGCATGTCGGTCGAAGTAGACATACCGTCTCTGAGTCTCAAAACCCAAGGGAAAGTGTATGTAGTGGTGCCCGCCGCGCATCCCGGAAGCCGCACATTCGAGTTGCGGATCAAAACACCCAATCCCGACTATGACATATTGGTAGGCATGTCCACCAACCTGGAAATCAAGGTCGATACCCACAAACAATCCATCGTAATTCCCATCGACACGGTACTGGAGTCTGGAGGAACAAAAAGCGTTTTTGTCGAGAAAAACGGCAAAGCCAAACGCCTGCCCGTCAAGGTCGGCCCCACCGAAGGAAGCCGCATTCTGGTCACCCAGGGCCTTACCATCGGCGACAAGTTGGTGATCGAAGGCCATCGAGACCTTATCGACGGACAACCCGTGGAAGTGGTCAACGCTCCTTCCAAGGTTGGATCGAACGCAAACGCTACGAGCCCAAACACTTCGTCCATGTAATCCTATATAACCGGAGTCCGGTATGAAAATCACAGAGGTAGCACTCAAATTTCGTCCATCGGTGTATGTTTTTATCCTACTCATCATCTTATCCGGCATCAGCGCATACCGATCGATGCCTTTGGAGGCAGCCCCCGACATCGAAATACCCATTGTTTTGGTCTCGACGGTCTACCCCGGAGTGGCCCCCTCCGACATGGAAACCCTCGTGACCAACATTTTGGAGCGGGAGCTCAAACAGTTGAAAAATGTAAAAAAGCTCACCTCCACCAGCGCCGAGTCCGTATCGGTGATCAACATCGAGTTCGAATCGGGACTGGACATGGATGACGCCTACCAAAAGGTGCGCGACAAGGTGGACAAGGCAAAGCCCGATCTACCCCCCGAAGCCGAAGACCCGGAACTCATCGAGATCAACATCTCCGAGTTTCCCATCATGCTGATCAACGTGTACGGCAAGCAGGATCTGGTACGGCTCAAACAAATCGCCGAAGATATCTCCGAGCAAATCGAACAAGTGCCCGGGGTGCTCAACGTGGATGTTACCGGAGGACGCGAACGTCAGATCCAAGTACTGCTCGATCCGAAAAAGATGGAACATCACAAAATCGGCGTGGGCGACGTCATTTTCCGCATCCGGGAGGAAAATCTCAACATGCCGGGAGGCAACCTGGAGCTCAACAACTCCAAATATCTGGTGCGTTTGACCGGCGAATACAAAAATGTCGCTTTAATGGAAGATCTGGTCATCAAGGCGCCCGATGGATACCCCATAAAACTTCGGGACATCGGGCGAGTGGTAGACGGATTCGAAGACCGGGAAAGCATCTCCCGAGTCAACGGCCAAGAATGTGTGACCCTACGGGTGCAAAAACGTTCCGGAGAAAACCTGGTTAGGATTGCGGACGACATCCACAAGATACTCGAAGACGTCAAAACGAACCTGCCGACCGGTGTGGGTACGCTGGTACGCCAGGACGAGTCCGAGTACATCCGCATGACGGTCAGTGATCTCGAAAACAGCGTCATCACCGGCCTACTGTTGGTGTTGTTGGTGCTGTTGTTTTTCATGGGGCTGCGTAACGCCGCCTTCGTGGCCATCGCCATACCGCTTTCGCTGCTGCTTACCATGAGCATTCTGTCCACCTTGGGAATTACCCTGAATATGGTGGTGCTTTTTTCTTTGATTCTTGCGTTGGGTATGCTCGTGGACAATTCCATCGTGGTGGTCGAAAATATCTTCCGCCACGCTTCCGACGGCACCCATCGTTTCATCGCCGCCTACGAAGGCACCAAGGAAGTGGCTTGGCCGATCATCACCTCGACCGCCACGACCGTGGCGGTGTTTATTCCCGTGATGTTCTGGCCGGGGATCTTCGGTGATTTTATGGTCTATCTGCCGATTACGGTGATTGTGGCGCTTTTATCCTCGCTTTTTGTCGCGCTGGTCATCAATCCGGTGATCGCCGCGGGCTTTTTAAGAAGCGGCCAAAAACTTTTTGACGACTCGGGCGAAGTACGCGGCCGCCTGATGCGTCTTTACAAAACCACCCTGGTCTGGAGCCTGAAACATCCCAAGATCAATGTATTGATTGCCGCTCTTACATTTATCGTATCCATCGTTCTTTTTTCCGTTCTTGGTTCCGGGGTCGAATTTTTCCCCACCATTACACCCGATCGCGCCCAGGTGCGCATCAACGCCCCTCGCGGTACGGTGCTCGAAAAAACCAACCAGCTGGCTTTGAAAGTCGAGTCCATCGCCGCCGAACAAAAAGACATTGATGATCTGGTAACCAATGTCGGGTTTGGAGGCGGAAACATCGTCGTGGGCGGCGGAGGCGGAAACTCCCACTCGTCGGTGGTGGATTTGGAGTTTAAAGATCGGGATGAACGCCAAGGATCCTCATGGGATAGTGTCGCCAAGATACGCAAAGAGCTGGCCGCGCTATCCGGCGGTGAGTACCAAATCGAGACCGAGGAGATGGGTCCACCGGCGGGCGCTCCGGTGGCGGTCGAAGTGGCCGGACCGGACTATCAAGTACTGCAAGAACAAGCCCGCCGGGTCAAAAAGTTGCTTTCCACCGTCGATGGCGTAGTGGATATCAAAGACGATTATGATGCCGGCAGCCCCGAGATACGGGTTACGGTGGATCGTGAAAAAGCCAAAATCCGCAAGGTCAGCACCATCGCCATCGCACAGGCAATCGCCACCGCCATCAACGGTACGAAAGCCTCGGTGCTACGCGAAGGCGAGGACGAGTACGACATCGTAGTGCGCTACGATCTACCTTACCGCACTTCGATCAACGACTTGAAAGACATTCGGATCACCGGCGAGGAAGACGTGCAGATTCCATTGAGTGATGTTGCGGTAATCGAGACCTCGGCGGGCCTAGGCAGCATCAACCATATCGACAGAAAACGCACCATCAGCGTCACCGCCGATGTGACCGGTCGAAGCTCGTCCGAAGTGCTTTTAGATGTCAAAAAACGGGCCGAAAAAGAGCTTCAAATGCCCAACAACTACCGCCTGCATTACGCCGGCGAAAGCGAAGAGCAGGATAAGGCTTCGGCGTTTTTGAGCAAGGCGTTCGGAATCGGGCTTTTGATCATCGCCATCATTCTCATCACCCAGTTCAACTCGGTGCTTAGGCCCGGCATCATCATGGCATCCATCATCATGTCCCTGATTGGAGTCCTGTTGGGCTTGGTGCTCACCGGCAACAAGTTCGGGATTTTAATGAGCGGAATGGGGGTGATCTCGCTCGCCGGAGTGGTCATCAACAACGCAATTGTGTTGATCGACTACATCAACCAATTGCGCGAAAAACAGGGAATGAGCCTGACAGACGCCTTGATCAAAGCAGGTTTGGTGCGTTTTCGCCCGGTCATCATGACGGCCGTCACCACCATCTTGGGCATGCTCCCCATGGCCCTGGGCATCAGCATCGATTTTGCGACCGGAAGCATCGACATCGGATCTCAAAGCTCGGAGTGGTGGGGCCCCATGGCGCAAGCCATTATTTTCGGCCTTTTGTGCGCAACCGTCATGACCCTCATCCTGGTGCCGGTGATGTATCTGCTGCAAGTTCGTTTCACAGAAAAATCTTTACGCTGGTTCAGGCGGATTTTTAGAATCCGCTCCGAGCCTGCTCCACCGCCCGCCCCCGGTGTGCATTCATGATGACACTCATAAGGAGACAAGCATGCGCTTCTTGATCAAATCTTTATTCACCATTTGTATGCTGAACATGCTGTTCGATTCGGCTAGGGCGTCCGAAGACAACCCCGTATTGCCACGTATCACGCTCGAAGAGGCTCACCGCCTGGCCGTACAAAACAACCCCAGCATGAAAAACCTCGACGAAACCGAATACCAGGCCCGCATCATCCGCTGGCGGGCTTGGAGCATGCTGCTGCCGAGCCTGGTGGTCGACGGCTCGGTCACCCTCAATGACAAAGAAATCCCTTTCGAATTCCCGGATATGGTAAGCTTGATCGACGCCATCGTGGCCGAGCGCCTGGGACAACCGGTACCGCCTGTCAATCCAGGCCAAAGAATCATCATACAAGAACGATGGGGAAAGAGATTCGGCGTGACCGCCTCGATGACCCTGTTCAATGCCCAATCCATCCCGCTCATCCAAAACGCTTATGATCATATCGAAGCCACCCAGCTGCAGAGCCTGCATCAAAAACAGGAGATGTTGTTCGCGGTTACGGCAACATACTACGGCCTGCGGTCCGGCGAACAAGCCCGATCCATGGCGGCGGAAAACCTAAAAACTTCCCAGGAGTTTCTAAGGTTGGCTCAGGCCCGCATGGAAGTCGGCAACGCCGTGAAAGTGGAAGTCCTGCAAGCTGAAATCGCAGTCAAAGAAGCCCAGAAAAAACTCCAAGAAGCCGAAGACACAATCACCCTGGGCCGAAACGCCTTGGCTTACCTGATCGGCATCCAAGGCCGATTCCAGATCACCGATCCGACCTCTCCGGTCCCGGTAGGCGATGACATCCAGAAACTTCACCAGCTCATGCTGGGCGAACGAGCCGACTTGCAGGCGGTACGCACCCAGATAACCATGGCGGACCGGGCCAAGACCCACACCTGGACCAAATGGGTCCCCAATCTGGATGTGACTTACAATTACAACTGGGATGCGGCCACCGGTTTTGCCGGCGAGCATGGTTCCTGGAGGGTGATATTCGGCGCCACCTGGAACATTTTAGACGGCGGGCAGAAAATCGTCGAGCTGTACGAACGCGATTCCCAGCTTCGCCAGGCACGCTACCAATATGACCAGCTCCTACTCAACATCAAAGAAGAAATTGAAAAATTCACCATCGAAATGGAACAAGCCCATCGCAACTTGGAGTTTGCCAAACAGCAACTGTCGCTGGCCGAAGAAAGCCACCGGCTGGTCTCCAAGCAATACCAAGCCGGAGTGGCATCCGGACTGGATTTGCTCGAAGCCACCAATACGTTGTCCCAATCCCGCCTCGCGCTGGTCATGGAAGAGCTCAACCGTGATCTGAGCATCTTGAGACTGAACCGATCGGTAGGCATAAGCCCATACCGGCTTTCCAGGTAATCTCCTTACATACCTGGGCCTTATCTTATCATCCTCCACAGCAGGAATTACTTCTGGTGATGAGATTTTTTATACGGAATGTGATCTTGGGAGAAATAGTCACCGGTCAACTTGACCACCAGAGGAGAAAGCACAATCAAAGCGATTAAATTGGGCACCGCCATGACGGTGATCACCGCATCCACGAACTTCCACACCAGCTCCTTGGCCCAAACCGCACCAATGAAAACAAAACCGCAATACACCACCCGGTAGGGCATCACCCACTTACGCCCGATCAGGTAAACCACACAGCGATCACCATAATAGGACCATGAAATCGAGGTGGTAAATGCAAACAGGAGCAATCCCAAAGACACCACCGCGCCACCCATTTGCACCGAGCCTATGGTGAAATTCAATCCGGTTTCAAATGCCTGGTAACTCATTGCCGCGCCCAGCTTGCCCGAAGTCCAAGCCCCGGTGGTCAGGATGACCAAAGCCGTCATGGTACAGATAATGATGGTGTCCACCATGGGCTCCAGCAAAGCCACCAAGCCCTCCCTGACCGGATACTCGGTCTTGGCGGCGGCATGAGCGATCGGAGCCGAGCCTTGACCCGCCTCGTTGCTGAACAATCCCCGGGCAATGCCATACCGCATGGTCAATATCACCGTCGAGCCAAGAAACCCCCCGGCCGCGCCCATAGGGGTAAAGGCTCCTCGTATGATGAGCGCAAACATATGGGGGACTTCCGCGATATTGATGGCGATGATCACCAGTGCTGAGAAAATGTACAAACCCGCCATGAGCGGGACCAGTTTTTCGGCCACCTGGCCGATTCTCTTGATGCCGCCTACCACCACCATCCAAACCAATCCCGCCAGGACCAAACCAATCACCCATTTCGGGATTTGCATTCCGTCGCCAACCGGGATAACAAACTGATGCACGGCATCCGCCATGGAGTTGCTTTGCGCCATGTTGCCGGTGCCCAATGAGCACAACACGCCCCCAATGGCAAACAAAACCGCCATGGGTTTGGCGAAAATGCCCAATACTCTTTTACATCCCTGCTCGATGTAATACATGGGGCCGCCCGATATCGAGCCGTCCGGCTGCACTTCGCGGTATTTCTGCGATAAAGTACACTCGGCAAACTTGGTGGCCATCCCCAAAAATCCGGTTACCCACAACCAGAACACGGCTCCCGGTCCGCCATAATAGATGGCCAGCGCCACTCCGGCGATATTGCCGGTGCCCACGGTGGCCGATAGCGCCGCGCAGAGCGCTTGAAAATGATTCACGTCTCCAGTGTCGTCCGGGTTGTCGTACCTACCCCGGGTGATGGCCACCGCATGACCCAAACGACGGATTTGAATACCTTTCAGCCAGACGGTGAACAGCAGACCCACCGGAAGCAACAAAAACATCAACGCATAAGTGCCCACATACTCGTTGTAACCATCCAGCAATGTACCGATCCAATCGCTTACGATTCCAGATTCCATGGTGGTTCCGTATGAGTTGGTTTATAAAAACCCAGTTACCTTCGCATCAATCGATCTCAAGATCAAGTCTTTCTAAAAATAGGATGTTTTGATCTTTACCCAAATTGTGGTACATACACCCCGAGGTGAACAACCAATGTGGAGCCGTGCAAACCTCCCCGGCAAGCCAGGGCTTGCACAACTCATAGATACACTCAAACGAAGGTGGTTGCTAATCTCGATATTTTTGGTGGTTTTCTCTCTGACCGCGACCATGATGTATCTGCTGCTAGGCATTCCGCCGATGAAACACTTGATCAAGCACAATCCCCATACCACAGCATTCATCGAGCAGCGGAAATCCGAAGGCAGGCTTCCTAAAAAATTCGGATCGCTGCAAAAAACCTGGATTCCTTTACACCGGATTCCCGACACATTGCAAAAAACCGTGCTCGTAGCGGAAGACGGCGGATTTTACCAACACAATGGATTGGATTGGCACGAAATCAAACAAGCCATGCACAAAAACATTCAAAAAGGCCGGATCGTCCGGGGTGCGAGCACCATAACCCAACAATTGGCAAAAAACCTTTTTTTGTCCGACGAACGTACCATCTTTAGAAAAATCCGCGAGTGGCTGCTGGCCGCCAAGTTGGAAAAACATTTAAGCAAATACCGTATCCTCGAGCTTTATCTCAATTGCATAGAGTACGGCCCGAAAACTTTCGGGTTGCTCAAAGCATGCCGGCGCTACTTCAACAAAACCCCCGAAAACCTAAAGCTTTCTGAAATGATTCGGCTCGTTGCGATCATCCCCAAGCCTCTCGGGCTCGATCCGACCAAACCATCCAGGGAGCTTTACCAACGCTGCCGGACGATTCTGGATCGACTGCTGAACTATCGATACATCGACCTCATCACCCATCAGAAAACCATGGATTCTTTCGAACGATTTTTCAATTCCTACCCGCACCCGGACCGCGAGGACCAAAAAAACCTCATCCCGCCTTCCTCGGAATCACCCCCAATCCCGCAAATCCAAACGGCTCATGAGACCCAAGATGTACGGATCGATCCCGCCCAACCCCAGACCGAGTCGTCCACTCAAGCTCCGACCGATCCAACCCGAACAGAAACAGTGATTGAACCCAAATCCGATTCGGATATCGACTCGACGCCCGTTCCCACCCACTCACCAAAGCCCGACCACACCACCGGAAGAAAACCGCCGGATTGATCCGAGCCCGCAAAGCAACGAAGACCCGACCACCCTGCACGAAAAAAGCACATTTCGATTACAGGCATGACCCCCACCATGGCGGACGCTGCCACAAAAAGCTTGCCTTTGGTCTCTGAAGCTGATTGTATAGTGGGATAGACGATACCGATTATGGCATAACATCGTGCATGCAGAAAATAACATAGCACCTGGTGAACCCATATCAGGAAAGCTCGCAGTCTGTGCGTTTGTCGAGCGATCCTGTTTGTTCAAAAGCCTGGAGCAAGAAGATCTCAACCGTCTCTTTCTCACCGGCAGGTTGCTCGTATTCGAACCCGACGAACTCATTTTCACAGAGGGTCACCCCAGCTCCAACCTCTATTTGATCATGAACGGGACGGTACAAGTCACGACCACCCACAAAAAACAGATAATTTGTTTGGATCAGCTATCACGCGGAGCAATCATCGGGGTGGTCGGTTTATTGTCCGGACGTCCGCGCACCACCTCGGTCAAGGCGTTGACCCGAGTGGAGCTGATAGCATTTCATCGAAAAAATCTCGATGCGATCATCCGCAACTACCCCAAGGTCCAAAGATTGTTGCGGACCTTGTTTGAAGCTCAATTGCGAAAAGCCATCGAGATCGCCAGATCGGGTGAGTGTTGACATCCAGTCAAGTATAGCGAGGAATATCATGAGAGTATCACGCGTTGGCATGAGCATGCCCTGGTTGATCATTTTCGGGATCTATGCACAAAGCTTCCACGCCGAGGCCGGCGAAATGCAACTCGTCGGAAAATGGGCATCCAATTTGGGGGTCATCAAAATTCAACAACACGGAAAACATATTGACGGCAGGCTCATCTGGGCGGCCGAAACCTGCCCATTCCAAAAAGGCTATCAGGTATTAAAGGGGATCTTACTGGAGGATTCGTTGAGTGGAAAATGGCGCTATTGCCTCAAAGGCAAACAATGCGAAGGAAATCAATGGGCGCCTGTGGTGATGCTCGTGGCCCGCGGAGGCCGGGTCTTGTCCGGCGCGGCCCATTACAGACCGTCTGTGTGCCGAGTGGGAGGCAAAAGAAAAGGCAGCGGTATCATGATTAGAAAGCTTCGGAAAAAACCTCAAGCCCCGAAACCCGATCCCAAGCCCGATATCGCTCAAGCCGCCACCCCATTCAAGGACGAAAAAGGCAATCTCCTGGAAGAAGAGATAAAGACCCCCGATCCAAACGACTTCACCAACAATCAAGCTGGATGGAGAGAGAACATGCAGGTCGGAAAAAGTCACCTCGAACGCGGCCTCTTCGAGCGCGGAAGGAGCGCGTTTCTATCCGCCATCGATCTCGACCCTACCCGACCCGAAGCATATAACGGAGTGGGAGTAACGTATTATGCCCGCAGCGATTACGAAAAAGCACTCTTCTGGTATAAAAAATCTTTGGAAGTCAATCCGGACTTCCAAGACGCATTTTACAACATGGCTTGTATTTATGCCTTGATGAAGAAAAACCAACTCGCCATTCGCTATCTCAACATTGCTTTACTCAATGGATATGTCGAACATCAGGTCATGGAGCAAGACGCGGATTTACAAAACCTCAGATCCGATCCACGATATAAGGAAATTTTGGATAGAATGAAAAAATACCAGCACCAACAAAAACCATGATCCGAAGCTTTGAGATGCACAATGCTTTGGAAAGTATGCTAAATAGGAGAAATGAATTATCGGACACAAAAAGATCAACATTG
>JBFFBT010000218.1:0-10206 GCA_041560255.1 Myxococcota bacterium
AGCCCGTGATTTCTTCCATATAGGGATTGATGTTGATGATTCGACCGTCTTGATCCAGAACCAGGATGATGACCTGCGCGACGTTGAGAAGGTTTTCGAAAAAAGTGGGATCATTGATGATCCTGGACTTTTGATTTTGGATGTTGCGAGAGGAACGTTTTTTTTCCATGATGATACATTCCCGACATTGCCGAGGTTCGAATACCAATGCACCCTTGTGACAGCCGATGACCCGATGGTTTACATGCTGCTTGTTCGAAAATTTTTCTGTACGTTGAATGGCTCTATTTTATCCCAAAACAGGAGTGAATGAAAGAAAACCAAAACCCTCCTCAAATGCAGTGATCTTATGAGAGAAAATTATTACTCTCCGAGGTAAGAAGAAGAGAGAAAAGAAAAGAAGATATACCGGTCTTGACAAGCCGGGGTAGGGTGTACATGACGATAGGCCAAACCAAAAGGAGGCTTTGGCAATCAAACCAACGTTGTCAAGCGTCTAAGGATGATGTCGATCAGTCGCTGGATTGCTTGTACATCGTGAGATTGACAACCAAGTCGTTGTAATCTTTATCGCCTCCCGCGTCGTCGGACAGGACCGTAGCCATATATGCTTTGTCGGCTATGGGTTGAGAGTGCTCTCCAACCACATTTGATGGTTGCCCATTGTTGTGTGTAAATTCTAAATCAAATTTATACGCCTGCCACTGGCTGTAGCTGACCCTTTCTTTAAAATAGCCGATTTGCTTGCCAAACTCGATGGGTTCGAGTCCCGGATTTTGAAAAGTATGATTCGGCGTACTTCTATCCGGTTTCGATCCTGTATAGGGCCCGACGATCTTGACCATTTGAGAATAGACCCCCGCTTGGGTAACACTGCAAAAAATAATACAATTGGGAGGAGCTACCTCCCAGCCCGGAACGATGGCGACGGTTATTTTGTTAGAACCCATTTTTTTCTCCTTTTTTTTTGAGTAGAGCTTCTTCCTGATCCTGGTACTCTTCGAAGTCGCATACTGTAGGATCCCGAATATGAAGTGACACGTCGCATTCCTCCTTAATGTTGGGGTTGCGGTGAGGCAGTCGCACAAGTACGTACTTGGGTGAAGTCAGGTTTCAATCCCTGCTTCCCCGGATTTCGAACAAATCTGTATCTATTTGGGTTTTTCGAAAATCATTCACTGCCCCCCTGGAGTAGATGACTTTCACACATGAAAAGGAATAGAGGTAAGCATACTCGGTATCGCGTTAATGTCAACCTGATAGTGCGCCGCCCGCTTCAACCAAGCCGATTTCATGAAACGGATCAACTTCATGTTCGGATAGATCTACAACCCGTTGTATCTCCTCAACTGCCTGGATGATTATTTTTGCAGGACCGACATTAAAACCATCGATTGCATGCATGCATCCCTGGCAGGCGCCGCAGGCCCGCACATACGCCGTATCACCCACTACCCGAACAAGCTCCATCCAACCTCCATGCCGGCGCATGCTGGGTGGCATGCGGTGATCGAGCGCTTTTTGAATCTTTTTTTCCAACCAGGTTTTCCATCCATCAGTCAGTAGGGGGTTTTTGATCAAATACCCACGGCCGTGACGAGAGTTGATATAATCGATAGATGCCGCTTGGGTGAGATCGGCGGTGTGGTCATCCATGATCAACATCCAACCATCCATATTGATGACCATCTCATGCAAGTCGTTTTTACGGATTTGCTCGAGATAGAGCCGATACCGTACTGCATTTTCTGCCCCGCTTTTTGCACGAAAGCGAAGATATACGTTTTGCTCCCCAGTACCCGAGATAGTTTTTCCCACCGCAACCCACGCTCGATGACTGAATGATACCATGGTAAATTCCTTTCTTCCGGTCAAATGTCACCACTGGTGACATTTGAACCAAAAAAAATCACTTCGGATCTGTGGCCCAGCTGCCTTGCAACAAAAGATCGATCCCTTCTTCGATGCGCATCCAGCCCGATTCGGTCGTCAGATCGACACCACCAATCGCTCCACGCGTAAGAGAACGACATAAAAGCCCGAATATTGCCGTGGACAAAATCAATACAATAGCTGTAAGATCTTGTTCCACCGGTATATTTTCAAGACGTTCCAAGAAAGCGAGCGCGGAGAGCATCTGTATGTCATCAATTTGCCGGGCTAAGACATTGTCTTCGGATTGGCGCCATATCAAAATTTTCATGGTAGTGGGCCTGCGCCTGATTGCTCGAAGAGTGCTTTTGAAAAAATATGCCAGCTGTTCCTTGGGCCCGAGGACTGCGATTTTTTCAGGATCGGGGCCCAACAACTCATCAATGTCCGGCCAGAAATCAACCGTGTGACTGTATGCCAAAACCAGATTGGGCAAATCTCCAAAGTAACGATACACAAGGACTTTATCCACTCCGGCTGCCTGCGCCACCCGGTTGATACCCAACGCCTCGAAACCGTCACGCGCAAGCACCTCGCCCACCGCCCGGCACATGCGTCTCTTCTTCTCTGCTTTATCACGACCCTGCATCAAGGCACTCCTTTTTGTCACTATTGGTGACATCCTAGCACGCCTCATACCCGCAACACAAGCCCAGGTCCGATCGAAAAATTTATTTTGGTGTCTTTGATCAAAAACCTAGAACGAAAACGTATAGAACGCCTGGTTTTGCAGCTCCCAGGGATAGACCCGCATCTCGAGCTTGTGCAAATCAACCACTGTCGACCAGATGGTTTCCGCCATGAGCTCTGGAGGTATCTGAATTGCACCGACCACCTCGAAGTACTCCTCGTAATTTGAAACTCCCTGTGAAAACAGCTCGTTGGCTTTAGAAAACCGCCAGCAGTCTTTCACGACTTCATCAAAGCCGATCTGCATGGAGGTGTTGGTCATGACCTGGTAGAGTCCCTCCCGCTCGAAAACAATGGGTTCGAAAGTCTCCAAATCCCACTCCAAAATGATCGATGCGCCCTGAGCGTCCGCAATGAGAAAATGCCGTAGGCGATCCGGTACATATATCCGAATACTTTGAAAAAACGCCACTACCTCGGCAACATTGGAGCACTTTTCGAGAGCTATCCTGGCCGCGTGGGTATGCGAAATGGCCGGGATATCCGGATATTCCTGGGGACCCCACTCCCAAAACTCTTCCGGACTGGCGTTGGCCGCAAACCCGATGAAAAGGCCTTTGTCGTTCATGCCGTCGTTCATGGCGTGGGCGATGGGATAGACCGTGTTGGTAATGACCCGATGAACACCCTCGAGATCGGCTTGAACGACGAACCGAGGAAACTCCAAGGCACCGTCCATTTGTTTGTTGGCGAAGTTGAGATCCCCATTGTAAAAGGATGTGGCGCTGCATTCGCGGGAGTTGAATATTTCTTCAAAGCTCGGAAACTCCCGGTAGCGAAACAGCTCCCAAAACAAATACCTGGGATATATATATTCGAGCACAATCAAATCGGTGTCCTCGATCTGCCTGCCGTACGATGCCGCCAAGCCGCGTACTTTTTCCAAGTATGGAGGATGGATGACAGAATACATATCGATGATCGCCTGGTTTCTCTCCTTGTCCGGCGCTATCGGCAATTCATGCCCCAAAGCCTGACCAATCAGGCCCACCTGGTAGCCAAGGTCATATTGACTGCCCTTTACATTGATTTTGTTGGTCAAAGTATCGGGGAGCAGATTTTCATAGGTAATAATCTCTTTGCCCGTCTTCTGGGTGATATTTGCAAGGATGGTCTTGAAATCGTCATCATAATGAGCATACAGCTCACTCCAGGGATCGACCCTTTCGGACTGGCTGCAGCCGAACACCACCACCACCAACCCTGACAACCAAAAAGCTTTCATGGTTTTATCCTTTCCCGGAATATCCAATCCATACCATGAGGATCTTGACAGCCACGGGATCCCATTCTACAACAATCCTGCCCACCGAAAAACCCCCAAAAAAGCCTCTTTAGGGTACCGTCAGGATCATTCCGTCATGCGCAATTCGGGCCTCAACGCCGAGCTTTTGGGTCAGATTGGCAATCCGAGCGGAAATTTTGGACTGATCGCCCGTGATGATCTCCGTTCCACAATGGGTAAAAACCGCGCGAGGCACTTTCTCTTCCCGGCACCAGGACAGTTGAGCCTCAATGGATGCATGACCGGTCGGGCCGGCGTCGGTATGGAGCAGCAATGATCGACATAGGCTGGATCCGTCTCCTATGTAGAAGTCGACGTCGAACAAGGCTTTGGCCCGGTCGACGATCTCTGCCACGTCCGGAGCGTAGAAAATTTTGATCCTGCCTGCAAGGATTCGGTATCCTACAGCAGGCGCTCGGTGAGAATGATGTAACTCAAAAGCTTCAAACGTGACAGCACCCAATCGAATCGGCGACCGCGGTGCGATGGTTATCCGATCACGAATGGAAAAGCCGCGCATCGCCGCCCAGGAGGTTGCCGTAGCGTAGACGGGGCAGCCCGCACCGGTTTTCAACCCATCGACATGATCCGCATGGGTATGGGTTACAAAGATTGCATCGACCGGCGGGCAATCAGCCTGCTTTTGCCAATCCGCACCCCAATCGATACGTATCCGCGTTGTATGGTGCGTTACCTCCAACACCGTATGCATGGTATGCATGGGTGCGCGGGCTTCGACGCCGCCCCGAGTGCCTCGAAAACAAAGCCGCATGTCTGTGACAACCTCCTTACATCTCCGGCCCTTCGATGCCAAGATGTGTCCCTATGCAGACATTTTATTGGTTGACCTTCCGTCTGATCAAGGCGATACTGCATGGTTCAGATCATGACGACTTCGATTGGACTCTGAGCGTGCGGGACGGCGGCGCCGTCTCTGCGGCAGGAAGTTACCCTACCAACTAGAAAAAGGGGGCATTACCATGCGTAAAGATTCTACTACCCGTACCAAATCCAATCCATCGCGTTTTGCTTGTACAACCATGATTGTCGGAAAAAAAGCCAGCGCTGACGGTTCGGTCATCGTGGCCCACTCGGATGATGATGTATCCGATGAAAGACTCGTCTATGTGCCGGAAAGGCCTTTTAAAAAGAGCTCCATGCGCAATGTCTACTATGATGATGCCAGCCTGGGACACAACCCGGATTACAACGCCACGGAGTTGCGCCGGTATATCGGTAAGGATCGAGGCCCGGGATACGAGCCGATACCCGGCGAAGAGTTCGGCGACAGCATACCCTTGGGAGCCATCCCCCAGTATCCCGAAAACGATCCCGACTATCCCATACCCTTGCCCAAAGAGCTCAAAACCTACGCCTATTTCGACTCGAACTACGGTGTGATGAACGAGCACCAACTGATGATCGGCGAGTGCACCTGCGGAGCCAAAGTGCATCCCGGTCCGGAACCGAATCGGCGTATTTTTTATGCCGCCGAGCTCTCCCGAGTCGCCCTCGAACGATGCACCCAGGCCCGAGACGCCGTCAAGCTCATGGGCTATCTCATCAAAAGATATGGGTACTACGGTACCGGAGAAACGCTGCTGGTGGGAGATACCCATGAGGCTTGGGTCATGGAGATGTGCGGTTATGATCTGGATGGATCCGACGGTATTTGGGTGGCCCAAAAAGTACCCGACGATCATTACTTCGTGGCGGCCAACGAATTTCGCATTCGGGATGTGGATCGCGGGCAACAAGATTCCGAGTCTGTGATGTTTTCCGACAATCTTTTCGAGGTGTGCGAAAAACGGGGCTGGATCAAGCCCGGCTCTACCTCCCTGGATTGGTTGCCGGCGGTGAGCTACGGAGAGTATTCAAATCCTTATTACTCGCTTCGGCGGGTTTGGCGGGCATTCATGAAAGCCGCACCGTCACTGGATCTTCCGGCTTGGGTCGAAAACGGCTATACCCGCGAATATCCCTTTTCGGCCCCGCCTGACAGCAAGCTCTCCGTGTTGGATGTGGTGGAACTATATCGCGATCACTATGAAGGCACCGAGTTCGACCTCACCAAGGGTTTGGCCGCGGGTCCTTTCGCAGATCCCACCCGTTACGAACGCAACCCGGATCAAAACGCAGACACCTTCAACCTCAACATATACCACCCGGACGGAGCTTGGGAACGTCCTCTGTCGATCTACCGCTGCGGCATGATGTGGGTGAACCAAGCGAGAGATCCCGAAAAATACCCGGATCCCATCGGGGGAATAAGCTGGGTGGGGTTGGATAGGCCTGCCGCCAACTGCTTGATGCCGTTTTACGTAGGCATTGTGGATTTGCCGTCCAAGATGCAAAACATGTTGCTTACCAAGTTTGACAGAGACCAAAGCGCCTGGTGGTCGTTCAATTTCGTCGCCAACTGGGCCACCATCAAATACAGTTACATGATGAAGGACATCCAAAAAACCCAAAAATCAAAAGAAGAAGAAGCCCGAGAACACCTGTCCAACATCGATGAGCAGGCCTTGGCCCTCTACCGCCAAGGCAACCTGGAAGCATGTAAAAAGTTTTTGACGGATTTTTGCGCCACCAATATGGAAGAGGTGCTCCGGGCATGGAAAACCCTATCCGACACCCTGATAGTCAAATACAACGATGGTTGCATCACCGAAGGTAAAGAGATTATGCACCAGGTGGGTTACCCGCGCAGTTGGCTGTCCTACGTCGGCTACTTCGACGGGCCCATCAGCTATAAAAAACCATCGTAGTTGTAGCAGTCGTCAACAAATATGCCAATGTCTCTAGGAAATGGATTCCTGGCAACCATCAGAAAAAGAGCGGAAAAAGGATCTTCATCTATATACTCCACTAAAGTGCTGGGATCTCTCCGACGCAGTAGCGCCTGTCGGGTTTTATCGTCACTTTTCTTAGATAGACAGGCAGTAAGCCGTTAATAACGTCGGCCTTCGCATTCGCATCATCCCATTTTATCATCATCATGGAGTGTCCAGTAACCTCGCCGTCGGGCACGCGAACAAAATAATCACCGGGTTGGGGATCGTAGATGGTGCTGGGGTCCCAGTTCGGTAAGTCATCCCAGTTGTCCGCTGGATCGTCTCCCCAAGGTACGCGTCTTATCCATTGCCCGTCTTTATAGCAGTAGAGTCGGTCGGACCACATAAATTGCCTTCGCATCTGATAGTGGTTTGTAATATCCCTAAAGTCATATGCAGTTCCATCCTGGTAGTCGAAGATGACCACTTTATGGTCGTAGTAGTACCAAGAGACCGCCTCACTACAGAGTTCCTCTGGGCCATTGTTACAGCCATACTTGGGGTTATCCGGATCCGCAGAGTCCGAAGCGTTGGAGCTGCCGGATTTTCCCAAATCGTAGAAATAGTATCGCAATGCTGGATGGAGCGATAAAAAATAAGAGTTGGTCCAATCGAAGTAATCTTTGACAAATTCTCGTCGTGAATAGTTACCGGGTATATTGACTTGACTGTATGCCGCCAACGTAAAATCCTTTTTTAAGCCGATTTGATACGCTCCGTGTTTCTCGTAACTGATTTTGATCGACATATTTGAAATATTGACGGATTGTCCTGTGTCGTTGTACAGGCGCATTTTATCCCAATACGATCGGTTGTTGGGTTGCACCATCTCTTCTAATATACGGCGAGAGCCAAATAGCATTTGTCCTTTATAATAAAAGGGAAAAACAGGATCTTGCTGAATTGTGAATCCGATCCTTTTGATATCATTGTTTCGATTATAGAATTTCAAGTACCAGGTTGAACCCTCCTCTATTGCTGAATGAGTAAAAATATATAACGAAATACCCAGTGGAATATTGTGATCTTTTACTTCGTAACGACACATTTCCACTGCAGTCGCCCTCTGAGCAAGCAGTTGGATTACAAGACAGCTCAGAATAAAAATATAACGTGTGATTTTCATGATTTTTCCTTTCTCTTTTTGGTTTTCTTCAGTTGGCGCACGATTTTATCAGTGCGAGTAAAAATTTCAGACTTCGTCCAAACGTTGTTATCGAACATATCGTCTGGCAAGCTTGTATGTCATGTATCTTAAGATAGATTTTAACGTTGGTATGTGTAGAATTTGAGCATTATAGTAATGGGTACGAGTTTCAACACTACGAATCAATCCGTATCGAGATGCGTTTGGATCTATCGCTTCTTTCAACAATGAAATCGATCGACGAGCTCTTCGTGATTGTTGTAGCTAGTGTCCGTCTCAAAACTCTTAGAAATTATTTTCGAGATTTGAAATGGCTTCTCGGGCTCAAGAAACTCGCTACTTACAAGTCACTAAAAAACAGTGACTTGTAAGTTTAGCTCAGACAGTCCTCGCTGTTCGAAGCCAATTCTACATCTCAAAAACATAGTTTTGAGACGGACACTAGCTAGTTCTCGTATCAAAACTCTTAGAAATAATTCTCGAGTTTTGCCCTTGAGGGAGTGGATGTCAACTCCTGGTGGATCGAAAAGAAAAGCTTTTGTATCCGGACGAGGCGGATTCGGAGCTACGGCTCAATCACCACACCCTTCCAAAAGGCTATATGATCTTTGATGTTTGATGCTTTGGGTTTGGGATCCGTATATGTCCAAGCTGCATCCGGGTTTTGTTCACTATTGATCTGAATGCTGAAATAACTGGCGATGCCTTTCCATGGACACGTAGAGCGCGTGTCGGTTTGGGCGAGATATTCGAAATTAACCGATTCTGGAGGGAAGTAATGATTGCCTTCGATGAGGATGGTATTTTCGCTATCCGCCAGAACGGTTTTGTTCCAGATTGCTCTCATGCCGGGCCTCCTTTTTTTATTTTTCAACCCATATGCAATGTAAGGCCCTTAGAAAGAGTGTCCATCCTGAAACCAACATCTTTTGAAATAAACCGGGTATGTATTTTTGTTGGCATGTGCGCCGGATTCCTGTTTGCTTCTTTGGGGTTACGATACAGCCCAAGTTTCACAAATCTGTGGGTCTACTCCTATACTCTCCAAATAAAGCGCGCTCAACTTCGGCTTCCCTGCGCTTTGGTACGTGCTGGCATCTTAAATTTCAGGTGAGAATCTACTATGTCTCCACGAAAGCATGCACTTACATTGCTCTTCAATCAGGTTGCCTTGTCGTGTGGGCCATACAAGCACCCGGCGGCGAAGCTTGGATCGAAAACGGCAACACCCGCAAATATCCCTCTATTGCGGATCCGGCATGGTTTGGTCCTCGTCACCCGGGTTTTCTTTGGTGGGAGGATATTGAAACATTTCGATGATCTTATCGATCGATATGTACAAGTCGTCCAATTCGCAACTCGACTGTGAGGCTGTAACCAAAAGTCTTTTCATCGTACCCACTTCGAAGATGGTCGTGCTCATCATGCAGAGATCTTCGACATGCAAGATACGGGTATCAAAAACATAATTCGCAGAGTGCTCTTTGGCTGCGTTCGAGCGGCAGGCCAGATCCAAGCAAGAAAGCCATGCATCGATCGGATTGCCCTGCGCGGCATTCTTTGTATCCGTCCTTACCGCGGTATAATCGGCGAGGGAGTCAAGCTCCTCGGTGAGATAGTCGGTCAGCTCCTCGAGGATCTCTTGTTCCAATCCCGCTCCGGTCACTTCGATTCTGAAAACTGCAAATCGTCCCGGATCCGGAAGCTTGCTTGTTACCGGTTGATCCGGCGGGCTCACCTGCCCGGGTTGTTCGATGGACCGATCGGAAGCCTGTAGGTCCGGCTCGTCCGCCTGCGCAACCCGATCGGCTTTGGCTGGAAGCATATCGAAATGGATGACCGGATGTTGTTTGGGAAGTTGAACGGATATGGCTTGTGACACGTATCCGGGCAGGTGAGCTCCCACCGTCACATCTTTTGAATGAACCGCTACGATTCCTTCCGCGGCCCGGCAACTTTCGGCTCCGGCTACGGCTCCCACCATCAATCCTATCAATCCGACTACCGCCTCGGCGTCCGAAGTATACCCGTCGTCGGTGGTGACCGCATCCGACACAATCGCGCCTCCATGCAGCGCGCAGGCCGCTTTGTTGTATGTGCGTTCGACCACTTCATAGCTTTGCTCGAACGCTACCGGGGTTGTTCCGATGATCCGAGAGCCGTTTTCATCCTGCAGCACAATCGAGGCTCCTTCGGGGTTGGAGCTTACTTGGATACTCTGCGTATGTTGGCGGATGGAGTCTCGGTATACCGGGACACATCCCTGCAGGAGTACGACAGATCCAAGAAAGACCAAAGAGATGTTCGTCTTACATCCG
>JBFFBT010000219.1:0-10165 GCA_041560255.1 Myxococcota bacterium
AAGAAAAAATCAATCCACCCGTCGAGAATACAAATAACATAAGGCTGCAGCTCTACCGGATATGTTTCTCTTATTTTTTTATTCCTCAGGTTTCCCGTGAGGAGGGATCTCGAGATGACAAAAAAAGGGACGCTCCATTGGAGCGTCCCTTGGCTGTCTTACGATAGCCGGCCTTTCTTGGTCGGCCAGCGCAATCGATCAGCTCCTGCTGCTACTACTAGCAAACCTGATCGAAATCCGCGCAGCAATCGCCGTACATCTTGCAGTAGTTGTCACACCAGCAACCACCCGAGGCCTGACCGCCACACTTACCCACGCTGGTGTTGGGTCCGGGGTGGGGGGTCGGCGGCGGGGTCGGGTTGGGGGTCGGCTGCGGGGTCGGGTTGGGGCCGCAGAACTGATCGTAATCGGCGCAGCAGTCACCGTATTGTTTGCACAGGTTGTCACACCAGCAGCTTCCGGACTTCTTGCCACACATACCCTGGCACGAATCGCCTGGAGTCGGGGTCGGGTTGGGACCCGGGGTCGGGGTCGGGTTGGGACCCGGAGTCGGGGTCGGGTTGGGGCCGCCGCCGGGAGCCGGTACGGTGGAACCCTGACCATGGCAACCATGTTGGCCGGCGCCGCTTTGTACGCAACCATTGAGGGTGCCGCATATTTCGGCCTGATTTTTGGCTTTGCCCCACCAGCACTCAAAGGTCTTTTCCGAGGGACCGATCGACAGGTTGGTGATACCTGAAATAAACCACTGGGCGCCCGCGCCGGTGACCTGGCCTTTGAATGGATTGTTGAAAGCCTGGCAGGAGTTGGCATAAATACCCTTGCCGGAAAGGTTGACACCCGAGAAGTTGCTCAAGCTCTCGTGGTTGGCAAGCTGCAGGCCCGCGGTATATCCGTGACCCACACGGCCCCAGAGCCGCATGTTGGCGCACGACAGGTTGTTGTACACATTGGCTTTGCTCTCTTGCGAGCCAAGCCCCTTGGCCGAGTTGTAGCCTCTTGTCTGAGCAGCCGAATGGTTGGTGTTGATAACGGCGGTCGCGGTGTTGATGGTCGTACACTCGGTCGTCCAATAGGTCTCTCTCGAGGCGTCCGGGCAGCTGGGATAGAAGTTGCTTGCGGCAACCGCGGGCGGGGCAAACACGTCGGCATCCACGCTGATGACCTTCGCGCCGTCATGCACGAGTTTCATGCCGGTCACGCCCCAGTTGTCCACGTGATGGGCTGTGACGAAAATTTCTGTGTCGCTCTGGCAATTTGCGCCCAAGCTGGACCATTCTTTGGCATCGATCGCCGATGTAATCAGGCTTTTTACCAACGCAGGATCACAATCTACTGTTGAATCGGGGCTGATGACGATGTTTTTGCCGATATCCCCGCCTTGGCTGCCCAAATTGTCCACCGGGCCGCAGCCTTGCACAAACGCGATAGCTACTACCAACGCCAATACCTTTAAACAATTTCTCATTCCTAAGACCCTCCTAAAATGTTGTCACTACCTCTCTCTTCCTACTTACAATAAACCAGCATAATCCATAATGTACCGAGCCTTTCTACCTCCTTTCCGTCAGCAAGCAATCCTAATTTAATTAATAGGTTCCTTTGACTTATCAGTCGTAGTGAGCAATGGTACTCAAAATTAGCAAATAATGTCAAGTGCCAAAAAGTTTTCGGGTAATATACCAATAACCTTTATATTACAAAACCATTAAGCCAGCAGGCTAACAAAAATATAAATACAAGGTTTATATATAAAAAAAAAAGACAAATTCGCTTAAAATATTTTTTAAATTTTATTAACTATAATTTTGTATTGTATAACGAAGAATAACGACATAAACAAACCACATATCCCGTAATACATAATTATGTTACGTATTTTACCTATTTACGTCATTACGATATTCGATCGTATACCTTATAAAAATACATATCAATCCCATTGCCAACCCAGAGATCCGAACAATCCAAGGTGGTTTTGGGTATTTTTCCAATCAATGCTAGGAGACCAGCCCGACCGAATATCCAACTGCAAATTTCCCAAACGAGCATCGATGAACAAACCGACACCGTTTTGCAGGTCATACACATCTTTTCGTCCATTTCGTCCGGCATCTTCCAGTACGACTGCATGGGCGAGCATGCCGGCCTCGACACCTCCACCAACATTAATGTGTAGACTCGACTCGAAAGCCAAAAACTTTTCAGAAAGAAAAGCCGCCCAAGGCGCACCCGCCAGCGGGACCACATAGGGATTGAGCCCACCCAATCGTACTCTCGTCAGATCATCTTCGCCTTCGCCAAACGCTGCAGTCTGATAGACCTGCAGGCGCATCCAATCCTGCAACTGGATGCCTGCCCGCAGCCATTGGCGGATTTTGGCTATCGATCTGTCGGGATTGTTGCGATCGTACTCGGGATCTTCAATGGTCCCCTCGATGTACCCCCAACGGGTAGCGTGATTACGCACATCCACACCGAAAGAAATCCCAAACGCAAGTCCCCGTACCCGCGGAAACAGCCTGTGTCGTTCTTTCAATGAGGCATCGTCCGCGAGCCTCCAGTACGTATACACAATCTGCGGTTCAAAGACCCAGGCTTCCTGCGGCAAAACCAAACCTGAGGCAGTTTCGCCGCTCGTCGAAAACAACCATTTGCGTACCCCAAAGTCGAGCTCCAGGTAATGATCGGAAGGCAGATCAGCCTTGAGGTAGGCCTGCGTCAAAAGATAGCTCGCCTCGAAACCCCGGGAAGGCTCGTTTTTTCCACGGATGTAATGATCCGTAAGCAGGCCTGCAAACCGGTGCTCGTACGCCGCCCGGACCCCGGTATGCAACCAGGTACCGTAAATCGGAATACGCTCGAGCGACAACCGCAGCGTATCGGTGTTGAACCGGGCCCCGAAATGCATCCCGTCACCGATCCCGTCAACATCATAGGCAGCCATGAAAGCAGCATGAAATCCCCGCTCGGGCTCGAACCAGCTGTCTGCCGCCCCAAGCAGGGCAATCCTTTGATCGGCGTTCCCGGACAAGGGCAATCCCATCCATACAAACAGTACACATACAAAGGAAAAACATGAAGTTTTCATCATGCAGGCCTCCTCGATATCCAAATCGTCCATAGATATAATAGCCACAAAACCGCCGACCGAAAGAGCACCATCGCATTTTTGTCATAGAAATTGCCTATTTCTGTTGACGAGCAACCAAAAATGAGTAAGGCATCTATAGAAGCAGTTAGGGCACGAAACCAAACCAAAAGTAAAATACCGGCGTATCGAAATCGGGCTACTCTTTACGAAGGAGGTTGCAGCATGCAAGTGTATCAGTTGGGAAACAGACGTTTTTGGGTTCTTTTCTTGTTGGGTCTGCTGCATATCGGCTGTCCCGACAATGTCGTGGACGATACGTATGTAGAAGAAGTGGTTGAGAAAAACGGCTATGTGAAAGGAGAAGATCTTGCCGATGTCGCCAAATCGGGCGAGTTTAATACCATCAAAAACATACCCGCTGGACTTTCGGACGGTGACGACGATACCCTGGCAAATATCAGCTGTACCCTAGGCCAGGTGCCGAAAAAAACCGACCAGGGCTGGAGCTGCAGCTCGATAGGCGCCTTGGGCATCTTGGCGCTCAGGTTGGAGCTTGACGAGCAAGAGGGCGTGCAATCCGTCACCGACAGCTCCGGAAGGGACAACCACGGCGAGCCCATGGGGGCCTTGGGCTTCGGCGCACCCGGCCACACCGGCCAAGGCGTCGATTTCTCGGGCGGTTATATCGTAATACCCGAAGGCAACAACATCCCCGACAGTGATCAAGTATGGGTAGAAGCCTGGATCCGGCCGGATACCACCCAAGGCATCCATCCCATCCTGACCAAAACGGGAGCCTATTCGATTGCCCAACAAGAAAACCGGATCGTGTTTACCATATTCGGTCAACGCAACCCGGAGCAAGCCTGCCAAGCATCCGCCGAGCTGCCCAATCCATACAGCGGCGGTTGGGTGCATGTCGCCGGCTGGTACAACGGCCTGGACATCGTAGCCTCCGTAAACGGAAGACAGATCACCGCCCCTTGCAGCCAAGGACCCATCGTGGCCTCCGCGGGCGCCTCGCTCTATCTGGGCACCGACGAACAAACCGCCGAAGGAGGCAATCTCTTCGACGGAACCATCGACGAAGTAAAAATCCGCCTCATCGCCCCGGTAAAACCCCCCAGCAACCGGGATTTCTTTGCTTATGCGCAGGTGGACAACATGAACAACGGAGCAGATGCAGAGACACTTTTACCCATCAAGGTCGACTACATCAAAAAATACTCAGACTCGCTGTTGAAGCTTACCTTCAGCTCATGTCTTCGCACCCATGATGCATCAGCAGCAGGTTTTTGTTGCCGCTGGGAGATCAGGATCAACGGAGCCAACTGCAGTCCGGCCGTATCCGGAATCGTCTACATCAACCCGGCAGGAGACTACCACCAACATCGAACCATCTCGGGCATATGCGCAGGCATACCCGCAGGCCCGCTCTCCATACAACCCGCGGTTGCTCTATGCCCGAGTGGCAAGCCCGGCGACTGTTATACCGGATGGCAAAGCCTCACCAGCCTGCAAGTAGAAGAAATCTATTGAGCCGGGTTGTCGGACCCGACCTGGGCAAAAGCAAAAAATACACAGGGGCAAGCCCTGCATTTTCTGCAGATGAGCGAGAGTGACCGTTCACCTGGGGTAGCGCTGAGCATTCGATTGTGACGTAGTTAAAACAGAGGTACCATGGGCGATCCTCTTTATGCCAGATGCGTCAGGAGTGGACCATGATGGATTCTTGAAATAACTGACGTTGAAAAGTTGCATACACAACCTTTATTGGTTGGTTATTCGGATATGATGCTGACTTTGCGGGGTCCGGTGATATGCTCTGCAACCACGGCGTACACAAGGTAATCGGCGGCAGGTAAAGAGTATTTGAGGTGCGCTTCTACATCGAGTGTAAACGAAAATGCGGTCAGTGCGCCAGGTGTGAGGGAATCTTTTGCATGGATCGGAATGAGGACTTCGAAATTGCGTGGTTCTGTCGTGCGGTCGAGCTCTATCAAAACGATCCGACATCTGATCACGGCGTCGGGTGTTTGTATACCGGTTGCTTCTTTTCCTGTGGATAAGCCTTTTTCCACAATGGCTCCCGGATAGAGAGCCACTTTGCCTGCGCCTTGGATCTGAAATCCTTTTCCATATGAGATGGGTTTTTCCGGAACGGATAATGAGATGCCCGGTTTACAGATGGTCGGAGTCAGGGAGTTGGCTTCAAAGTTTTGAGGTGGTTTTTTGCCATCAGATGATGCCTTGTGCAGCTTGGCGACCAAAGTCCGGGCTTGATCTGCAGGCATCCTGGAGGGTGTTTGCGGCTTCTTGGATTCGGCTTCAAGCTCTACAACAACTGTATTGGTAAGCCAATCATAACTGATGATGGAGATTGCATATCTTCCGGGTTGCCATGGTAGATTTGTAATCTTTCTTATATCCAGCATATGGGGAGTAGCACCCGCAGACTCTGCATGTCGGCCCGTGGGTGGAGCTTTGGATTGGGATGCGCGAATCGATCTAAAATCATATCTTTTTCCGCCTCCAAAAGCATAATATAGAGCCGTTGTACCATGAAGCAAATCTGTTATGACCACTGTGGCATTTCGTTTTAAGACGACTTGCCAATTTCTCAATTGTGTCGCCCGCATCAACCAAAGAACCGGCAATTGTGCATGCCTGCCGAGGTCCACTTTGCGAGGAGCCCCTAATACAATGCCCTCAAAATCTTTCATCATGAGAAGCTGATGTGAGACAACATCGTTGGCGTCTCTATCTAAATTGAAAAAATCCTGATCCTTGAGTTGGACAAGTTTCATGACTTTTTCTGTTGGTGGTGTCATAGCAGCTCCCTTTGTAGGAGATTGAATCAAGTGGCTCATACATAAAAAAATTACAATCCGGATGGTTTGTCTTTTCATATTCCACCTTCAATACAGTTACCCGCAATACCACCATAAGCTGTATGCTTCCTAAAAACTCGACATGTCTTCTACCAACAAGTAGGGATGACAGGTATCACAAAATCTATGCAGTCCCCATTTCATTGGACCACTATCATACATGAGGCATTTGTATTTTGTAGCACCCGATGCAGGATCTACACCATCGTTCTCCTGACAATGATTGCCTTGCCCTCGATCCGCTTGATTGGGATGATCCGGTATATGGGCTGAATCCGGTTGAGTACCGGGTCGAGGTGTTTGATTGAATCCATGGCCTATTTCATGAGCTACTGTATCATTGTAGTCAGGTACATCGGTTGGATCGTACACGATCAAGGAGTGTTTTCCAAAACTCTCACCCAAATACGGTCCATCTGCAGCCTCACACTTGGCCACAATGAATATTTTTTCACCTGCCGCAGGAGGAGGTGCGATTGCTGGTACTTTGATAGAAATAACCGAGTTACTCGCGGATCCCGAAAAATCGTTCCGTGGTTGTGGTATTTTTGCATCTGCCTTGGGTATATTGTGTCTGGTAGCAGGATCCGAATCTCGATACCAATACAATTGGTCTATCATATCTCCACCTTGAAGTGGTGGATCAAAAACAGGCTCATTCATATCCAGCTCAACATATGAACCCGCCGCCAATCCCGTAATCTCTACATCGAAAGGACCAGCCAACCCTCCTTCGTCATACTGCTTTTCACACATGATGAGGTGGTTTTTTACGGGCTGGTCGGGTTTCTCTTGAAACATCGCAGCCAATGCATTTTTGTTGTGGGAACCCACAACAGCGATCTCGGTGCCGCTGTTGCCGCCTTCAACGATATATTTGGAGTAAAAAGTCCTGGCAGGAGCAGTGGCTTTTACAAACTCCACTGTCTGATCATGGGTCATGATGGTCTTTACCCTTTCATACGCTGCAACTGCAGCGGCAGGCAGGGGTACCGCAAAGCCCTGTGCTTTGGTTATTTGGAACCAGAATTTCCTCCATACCTGGGTATCATCTGTGGCAAGTTTGGGTTTCTTGGCCTCCAGATCCGGATGGCCGTGTATGTATTTGGCCAAATGAGGATCTTGGGTCAGATATGCTCCGGGTTGAAATTTGTCTCCTCCAAATCGGGAAAGACTCAGCTCTTTTTTGGCATAGCCGGACGCATCTGTCTTGCCGGAAAGATGTATCAATTTTTTTGGATCCGTTTTGTCGATGCGTTTTAGATCCCAGGTGATTTGGTGCCAAGGCCAGGTACCGGGCATATCGATACCCCAGTTGGCGGCCTTGCGGTTGTCTTTATGGGGTGCGAGCATGAAATGGATTTGTACATCTTTGATCGGTTTACTGAGTTTGGCTCCGACAGCAATATTGCTTCCGTTTGCAGGATCGAAATTGATAAAGAATCTTTTTGCAGCCGAGTCAAAAGCAGTGGGTCTATTGGGCGGCGTGGTGTAGTCCACTTTGACTTCCTGAATTTTTACCACGGTAAAATGCATCCAATCGGCCTTGGTTTTTAACTTTTTTGGTAAACCACCCTCTGATCGATCCAATCCCAGATCCAGCCTACCATCCCGCCATGCATCTGTTTCGGTTTTACCCTGAATCCAAATTTCTCGATCCGCTTTTTTTAGGTCACCAACCTTGATTTTAAAAGGTAGGGCGATACGGTTTCCACTCCACTCGGAATCCCATATTTCTACTTCACCACTGGTATTATCCGAACCGAGGTTGATCTGGTAGTCATCGCAATCGTCCGGCCATTGATCGGAATCCAGCTTTTTTATCATCAGTTTGCAACGGCCGAAGTTGTCCCCATCCTGGGCGTGCAGGAGACATCCGGTTTTTACTTTCTCCTCGTCGCCGGATTCTATTTGATCAGGAAGGGCCAGATTTTTCAAATCTGTGTAGTATTTGTCAATCGGATCCTGGTTGGGATCGACTTCGAGCTTGTCGAGCGCTGCATCATCAACTTTGTATGGAGTCATCAACAACTCCACCACACCCAACTTCATTTCGGCCGTTTCCAGTTTGAACTGTTTGTCGGCCGGATCCTCAAGCTTCAATTCGAGTGTGAATTTGCCTTTGGTCTTACCACGCAGATAAATCTTGTATGGCTCTGCACCGGTAAGTTTCGCGTTTTCAATGGGTTTTGACAAGTCAAGCTTATCTTGACAGGCTTCGTCGGTGAAAACTTCAACATTGGCGGGGTTTGCCTTGAGCACCGCGCCTTTTGTATACTCAGGACTTGCAGGATCTTGTGAGATGGAAAGTTGTATATAGGTCGGATCTGACACAAGAGGTTTTTGAGAACCCGGCTGATATTGTGCCAGGTTGCGATCCAACAGCACAACTTTGTATTCCGTCTCGATTTTCGGGGTGATCACAACCTGTTCTTTGGTTTCCTTGCGAATGCGGACTACCTTGTTTGTATCGTCAAAGGATATGAGTTTCCACACGTGCACGTTCAGCCCACCATTCGCTTGATCCGGCTCCAGGGTTCGTTTTCAAACGCATAATACTTTTCGCCCTCTTTGCCGGGATCGATTTCCAACCAGTAGTTAAGATCAGGTATCAAATCGGTAAAACACAGATCCACGTAATCATCGCCTTCTACCAGATCATCCTCGGTGGTTTTTACCTGCTGGTAATCTCTAGAGTCGACATTTTTTCCACCAAACAAAGTAAATCTGTCATCTACACTCGAAACCTCATTTGGATCTATTTCCAACCTGAGTCGAAGCTTGTAATTCATGACCTCTATGATGTGCTTGCTACCCGTAGAAAGAGAAACTCCCTCCATGAGTTGCTGTACAGTAAATTTATGTCGAATTTCACGTGGGGCCATAGATCCAGATACTAACCACATCTACCCGGGAAGTGACCAGTTTTTTCTTCCGGCTAAGTTACAAAATTACTCAAAGGTTTATGCCTGAAACGCATCTATTCTTTACCCAATCTCACTTGGCCTTGCGCCGGGCTTTGGCAAGGTAGGCTTTGAGCTTGGGATCGTCGGGAGTTTTTTCCAGCGCCTTTTCGAACTCTTGTTGGGCTTTTTGATAGCTTCTGTTTTGGTAGTAAATAATACCTCTGCTTTGGTGGACGGGATAATCACTGTCACGAGCGGCCAGGCGGGTTACGGCTCCCAGTCTTCTTTTGAGGCTCGCGCTTTTGGATCTTTCGGCCACCCAGATTTCATACCACTTGCGTTCGAAATCCGTAAGCAACAATCCCAGCGGCTTGGTTTGCTCGGGCATGATCCGCGACCAGCGTACTTTAAAAGCCAAGCGCATGAAAAAGATGGCTTCCCGGCCGTACAAAATCCCTTTGTCGGGCGAAAGGGTAACCAAGCCGCTTTTGGCCGCATGGGATAAAAAGTCACCGGCCACCTCGACAAATTGCCGATAGGCTCGTGCGGCCGCCTCGCTTTTGGGCGCCTTACCCTCGGCTATCGCCATGCGATCCTGTCTTTCACCCACGGTATCAGCCAAAGCCCGAAACCGCTCCTCAAATCGCTCTACCAACCAAAAGCTAAGCCTTTTTAAGCTCTCGGCCCCTTCGTCCTCGAGGCATCGGGTCAACGACAACTCCAACTGCCGCATGGTTTGCTCGATTGCACCAAGATTGTCTTTTGAAAACACCGTGGTAAGGTTGAAGTGAAAAAACGAGCTTTTCAACTTCTCGGTCAAACCGACAGGCTGGTAGCCGGAGATCTTGCTGCGATCACTTTCGAGCAACCGAGCCGCCTGTTTGGCTTCGGGGTAGCGAGCCTCGAACTCGACATCGTATTTGCCCGCTTTTTTGCATGCCGGCACGCTGCCCCACAGCAAAACAACCATCACGAAATAGATTTTTTTATCAGCTTTCATCATCACCAAACCTCGTTCGTCGTATCCGGCAGGCCCCTTCGGTGATGCCAAATGACATAATTCTTGCCTTTTCAACTTATTCAAACATATTGTAACGCTGAGATCAACTTGGTTGACGTAGAACCGCCATGACCGTATCATGCTGCTAATGCGCAGGAAGACCCGACAGATCCGTATCGGCGCGGTTGAGGTCGGAGGCGGCAGCGGGAACGAGCAACCGGCACCCGTGTCCGTCCAGACCATGGCCAAGGTGCACACCTTTGAAATCGACAGG
>JBFFBT010000220.1:0-10084 GCA_041560255.1 Myxococcota bacterium
CAACGACTCAATCCCGGCATGCCGATCTTCAAACGGCAGGTTCCCATCCCATACTCGACCGAAGAGATTTTCTGTCCAAAGCTGCTTATGCAATCTTGGGAGCGGGCGGGGTGGGTTCCATGATTGCATGGACGAGGTTCGCCGTTCCCAATGTTCCATACGGCAAACCCTTTCGATTTGCGCTCGGGAAAAGCGACCTATTTCGAGTCGGAACCACTACCTGGATTGGCGACCACGACGTCTTTGTCAGGCGGGACATTCATGGGTTTGGTGTTTTCTCATCCAAATGCACACACTTAGGTTGTACCATCAAAAAGACCGCCGATGGTTTCATCTGTCCATGCCATGGAGCCAGATACGATGACCGGGGCGGGATTATCCACGGGCCAACCACCAAGCCTTTACCCTGGTATCATATATGGATTGAAAGCGACGGCGTGCTTTGGATCGACAAGCAGACCCGGGTTATCAACCGGACCTCGTTTCCCAAGATTGTAGTTTGAGGCCAACTTTTATGTCAGGCGCGTTCACCCATCTTAGAAAAACAATCTCACCACTACGACGATTGACTCCGGGTGCATTCAACCAGCGAAGCTTTCTCTTCCACTTGCACCCTGCTTTGGTTTCCCGAGAGGCGCTGCGACCATCCTCGACACTGGGCTTGGGCCTGGTAGGTTTGGTGCTCTTTTTCATACTGTTCTCAAGCGGTTTGCTGCTTATGATCTACTACCTGCCGACCCCTTCCGACGCCTATGCCAGCATCCAGGATATCCAATATACGGTAAGTTTCGGAGCCTTCACTCGGGCATTGCATCGCTGCAGCGCGCATGCCTTGGTGGCAATTGCCGCTCTTCATTTCCTGCGGGTTTTGTTCTGTGCGGGTTATCAGGACCGACTGCTCAATTGGTTTGTGGGATTGTGTCTCGGCCTTATCACCCTGTCTTCGGCATATACCGGAGGTTTGCTTCCCTGGGACCAGAATGCCTACTGGACCTCCAACATTGTAGCCAATTTACTTGAAAACATTCCAATTTTTGGTTCCATATTCAAGAGTTTGGCCTTAGGTGGAAATGAGGTCAACCAAACGACGCTGGTACGCTTTTATGTCCTGCATGTCGCTTTGTTGCCCAGTATCATGTTCGGCCTGTTGATTTGGCATGTATGGCGCATTCGTAAAGACGGTGGATTGGCCATCTCAACAGGCTTCAAACCCAACCTGCCTTCATATCCCCACCTCATCATCCGAGAGCTGACCATTACAATGGTGGTGGTTGCCGTCATGTGCATCATCTCGATAACAGTCGAGGCGCCGTTGGACATGCGCGCCGATCCTCACATCCCCTCCAACCCCGAAAAAGCGCCCTGGTATTTCTTATGGCTTCAAGAAATGGTCAGCTATTCGCCGTTGGTGGGGGGCGTCTGTTTTCCGGCAGGTTTGCTTCTCACCTGTCTCATTTTGCCGTTTGCCGATCCCAAGCAGACTCAGGCAGGAAAATGGCTCCTGCCCAAGACCAATCGTAAAGTCATAATGTACGCTGCATGCATCGCAACGGTTGGGTTGACCGGTCTGTATATGATCCAGATCGAGCAGTCCATGCCTTCAACCGGTTTTTTCAACGCGATTGCGAATCCGGCCGCTGGTATGCTTTTATTGGCCGTTTTGGCCCATTTTGTTTTCGCAAAGAAGGCCGGATCGACCCGTTATGGTATTTTGGCCGCCTTAATCATTCTTATGTTGACATTGGTTGGATGCACTTTAATCGGTTTTTGCAGGGGACCCGATTGGATATTCTATTGGCCCTGGGAGGATTGGTCGATTGGATCTTGATCTGAAAACCGATGCGAAAAGAATCTATTTGGCTTTCTTGTTCTCGGGCGTTTTCTTTCTGGCTACGCTGGGGTTGGTTTTCTACCAAGGTCTATACCCAAGCTGGATTCGCTGGCAGCAAAGCTACCAAACTTCTATGGCCGATATCAATCAACCCATACCAGGCATTAAAAAAATCAATCTCTGCAGCGGTGAAATAGACCGCTGCACGACTTGCCATCTCGGTATACATCGCCGATATACCTCCCAAATCGAAGCACCCGGCGTTTTTCGCTCCCACCCCGACAACCCATATACCGGCTCTCGCGCTCATCAAAAAAGAGGTTGCACCGCCTGCCATGGGGGATCGGGAAGAGCTCTGGTGAGGCATCACGCTCATGCGATTGAAGGTCAACCGAGCCGTGATCCTCTCATGGACGTTCCATATACACAGGCCGGCTGTGTCCATTGTCATCTTCCCGGGCAACAACCCGGACAACAACGACTGGCCCGCGGCGCTCTCATCTTCCTGCGCTTGGGTTGTCTCATGTGTCATCCACTGAAAGACGACGGCCTAGGAGGTTTCGATTACGGTCCCAACCTGCGGCAGACACCTAGAAAAAGTGTTGCATACCTTGAAAACAGTCTCATCGACCCAACCGCAAACTTTTCAAAATCAACGATGCCCTCGTTTGCCGCCACATTCAGCCATCAAAAGGAAAGCCTCACGGATCTGATCATTTTTCTCATCAGTTTGTCGCTCGATCCTTATCCCTCGGCTTGCACGCAAAAAAACAATCCCGCCATCGCAGTTGACACCATCTGTACGAGTTGTCATGCTGGATCGAGTGGTAAGGCATCGGGTCGATTTCAACATAGGTGCTTATACCTGATACAACGCTCTTTGGAACTCAAATGTAGTCGCTGCCATGAAGATTCGATGCCGTCACCCAACCAGGCAAAATCTTCATGTCCCTTGGTGGAGCGACACAAACCCAACTGTCAAGTGTGTCACCAGAGCCGATGATTCTAAGGGAGAAAATGAGCTTTACAAGAAGACAGATGATGCTGGGCCTTTTGGGATTCGGAACTTCGAA
This sequence comes from Myxococcota bacterium, assembly GCA_041560255.1. GTDB lineage: Bacteria > Myxococcota > B64-G9 > B64-G9 > B64-G9 > JBFFBT01. Next base: position 2,905 of record JBFFBT010000220.1, read on the forward strand.
GATTTTCAGTGGCTGTAAAATGATGAAACAAATCGGTTACGGCCCATCAAGCGCTTTCGATCCGGCCCGCAGTATGACTCTTTCCGCCGCCGCGGATCGCATATTGCCGGGAGCAGCCGATGCGGGAGCAGCCGATTATATCAACTTCTGGATGAAACAGGATCCTTTCGCCAAAGCCATGGACTGGAAGCCCCTTCTCAACATCGGAGCCATCCATTTAAATCGGGTAGCCGAGCGGAATCATAAGAAACCCTTTCACCTGTGCCGGGCAGATGAACAGGACGCCATTCTCAAGCGTTTCCAGCAGGGAGGGATTGCGGCCAAGGGTTTCCGAAGTGAGCTTTTTTTTCAGCGCCTGGTCATGTTGACCCTGGAATCATTTTTTTCCGATCCCAAGTACGGAGGCAATCGAAAACTCATAGGTTGGCATTTCATCGGCAAAAAACCATGTTGGTGGGCACCCACGGGCGAGAGATTGTAGATCGACCGAGTCAAAGAGGTTCGAGATGCGGGATGAAACCGATGTAGTGGTCATAGGTTCAGGCGCCGGGGGCGCACCGGTCGCCTACCGCCTGGCGCAGGCCGGAGCCCGTGTAACCATCCTCGAAAGGGGACCTTGGTACGGCCTGACCGATTTCACGCACGATGAAGTCGCCATGTGCAGAAGAGACTTTTTTGTACCTTATCCCTACCGCGGGCACCACCCCCACACCATCCGAAAAAACGGCGAACCCCATGCGCGCCCCACCCAAGAAGGTTGGATCAGTCTATGTGTGGGTGGGGGTACCGTCCACATGAGTGGATTCACCTATCGCCTGCACGAGCAGGATTTTGGTTTGGCCGACTTGACCGGTGGAATCAAAGACGCAGATTTGGCCGATTGGCCCATCGACCTCGAACAATTGCAACCATACTACGAGATGGCCGAGGTACTCATCGGCGTCTCGGGTCAAAGCGGTACCAACCCTTACGAAGCCCGGCGTAAACCGTATCCCTTGCCGCCCCTCAAACCACATCCCATTGCATCCCTGGTAGACCAAGCCGCCGGTTCCTTGGGATTTCAGGCATTCCCCACCCCCAGGGCGATCTTGTCACAACCATATGCAGGCAGGCCACCTTGTAACTACTGTGGTTTTTGTGGTGAATACGGCTGTGAAAACGCATCAAAATCCAGTGTGCTCACCAGCCTCATTCCCATGGCGGAACAGACCGGACGGTGCCGCATACTTCCCAGGTGTATGGCCGTGCGGATTGAAACCGACGATCGACAACGAGCCCGCAAGGTGGTTTATCTCGACCCGCAGCAAAAGCTTCGTTCCATATCCGCTCGGGTGGTGGTGCTGGCTGCAAGCGCCATCGAAAGCGCAAGATTACTTTTGTTGTCCGAAAACAATCACCATCCCCACGGACTTGCCAATGGATGCGGGTTGGTGGGGAAAAACCTCACGTTTTCGACTTTTGGTAAAGCCACTGCGATATTCGACCGCATGGAGCTAATCTCCAAGCTGGGTCAGGGCAACATGGATCTGCCCTTTGTGTTGCGCTCGGTACAAGATGATTATTGGATACCTCAATCCGGTCTGCTCAGCCCCAAAGGAGGTACCTACAACTTTCTCCTTCATCATCCCAACGCCATCAACGCCGCTGTCCGCCTCGCCATGGATTCTGACTGGTCTCTTTGGGGTCAAGCCCTCAAAGATCGAATCCAGAGTTATTTTCACAATGAGCTTTGGCTCGAATTCGAGGTGTTCGGCGAGTTTTTACCCTGGAAAGGATGTTATGTGGATTTGGATCCCAAATATCGAGATGCTTTCGGTTTACCCGTCGCCAGAATCACAATTGCGCATCATCCCGTGGATGGTGAAATAAATCGTTATATGGTACGGCGCGGTATGGAAATCCTGAGCGCCGTGAAACCGGCGCCCCGAAAAGTAACCCCCTGGACTTGGGCCAATACGACCTATCATCTTCAACACGGAACCATGCGGTTCGGTGACCACCCGGATTATGCGGTGCTCAACCGTTTCTGCGAAACCCACGAAGTTAAAAACCTATATGTCACTGATGGCAGCTTTATGCCGACTTCAGGAGGTGTGCCGGCCACCCCCACCATCATTGCCAACGCATTGAGGGTAGCCGATCACATCGCCGATCGATTTGTGAAAAAGGAAATCGACTGATCGTCGAAAATCATCTCTATCCCAATCGCTGCCCAAACAAGATCTTGTTGCCTACCAAAAATGATCCCGCATCCATCCTGCGTTTGCCTTCCATCTGCAGCTCGATGATTCTGAGGGCACCCTCGGCCGTATGCACAACCAACCTGTCTCCTTTGGCCTCGATCACCCAACCCGGTTCAGCATCTGTCGAGCCTGAAGGTTCGACTGCGGCTCGATGGATTTTCATGATTTTGTTGTTGAGTCGCGTGCCGGCCCCCGGCCAGGGTTGGACACCCCGAATACGATTGTGAATCTCTTTGGCGGGCATACGCCAATCAATCCATCCGTCTTCCTTCGTAAGCGCAGGCGCCCAAACGACGCGGGACTCATCCTGGGGTACCGCACGAGCCTGACCACTCTCCAGCAATCCAAAGCATTTGGTTACCAACTCGGCCCCCATGCGAACCAAGCGACCCTGTAAGCCTACTGCATCTTCTTCCGGATCAATCCGGATCGATTCCTGTAAAATCACATCGCCGTCATCCAAGCGTGGTGTTACCCGCACAACGCTCACACCGGTCAGGGCATCACCCCGTATGAGAGCATGCTGCACGGGAGCAGCCCCTCGATATAATGGCAACAGAGACGGATGGATGTTGATAAAGCCCAATCTTGGGATTTCCAAAAGCTGTTTGGGCAACAATTGGCCGAAGGCAAACACCAATCCCAAATCGGGCCGAATCAGCTCGATCTGATGCAAAAATCCTTCATCCCTGCATGCTCGGGGTTGAAGAATCCGTATGCCTTGTCTCTCAGCCCAACTTTTGGTCGGCGGCGCGCAAGTCACACAGCCTCTGCCTTTGGGTCTATCGGGTTGACAAACCACAGCGGCGGGAATATGACCGACCGCAGCCAATCCGTCCAAGACAGGCAAACAAGAATGAGGTGTTCCAAAAAAAATAAAAGACAACGGCATGGCGTCTCTTCAAGATGCGGCCGATTTGGCGCGCTTTTTCATTCTGCGGTCGATTAAAGAACGTTTGAGCCTGGATACGTGGTCGATAAACAAATTGCCGTTGAGATGATCGATTTCATGTTGCAAAGCGATTGCCAACAATCCCTCGGCTTCAATTTCGAAACATCGACCCTCTCGATCACATGCAGCTACTTTGACATATGCCGGTCTATTGAGCATCTCGATCTCACCTGGAAAAGACAAACAACCTTCCTCAAAATCCTTACATTCTTTAGAGATTTCCAGAATCTCGGGATTGATGATCTCGATGAGATTGGACGACTCTTCACCCTGCTCGACGTCCACCACCAAGGCTTGTTGCAACACACCGATTTGAGATGCAGCCAGACCTACACCTTGATGGGCATACATACTCTCGGCCAAATCATCCATCAGTCGAGCCAGATCTTTATCGAATCGCTCAATCCGTTTGCATTTTTTCCGCAATATCGGATCAGGATAAATTCGAAGATTACGCACGCTCATGCCACATGACCTCTCGAGGCAAATGTAACAACGAAACCTAACCTTCGCAAGTAGAATTCAATATGGTTACAAGGATTTAAGACAAGGACTGGCGATAACGCTCCCGCAAATGTTCATCCGAAAGCACTTCATAGGCCTCTTCCAGCGCTTGGCGGATGTCTTTGAGCTTAGCATCCAGATCCGAAAGCTCTTGATGAGCCAGTCGAACCGGGTGAAACTCTCTCGACAAGCGCTTGAAAGCAGTTTCAATCTCATATTGTGTGGCTTCTCTGGATACGCCCATGATATCGAAATAACTTGATTTGCTGACCTGCTCATATTTGGCTTCAATTCTGCGCCGGCTGATCTCCAACTCCCGCTGCATCGAATGGATCGGTTCTTCGGCATCCGAGGGAACTCCCTTTACAGCTACCGCCAACAAACCGATGACCTCGCCACCCATGAGCGCCTGGTAGACCGCAATGGGACCTTGACCGGATAAAAATACGATCTCCTCGATGGGTCGAAGACCATCGACGAGCTCAACTATCTGTAACTCATCTCCAACAAAACCTATATCAGAAAGCTCGGGGATTTTGTTCGAGCGATCTTGTGCAGGCACGCCGACCAACAAGCTCGACGGACTGCCTAGATCCCGCATCAAGCGTTCGAGGATGAATTTTCGTCTGATACCCTCCATTACCAGCCATGTAACCGGCCGGGAAAGGCGAACCTTCTCGCTATCCGGCACCCGCTTGGGTTGGTAGCCGACCGTTCCCTCGGTCCACTCAAACAACCCAATCATACAATCCTCGAGATGTCGGCGCACTAAAGGAAACAACTCATCCGCACGCAGAATCCCTCTTTCAACCAAATGGGTGGCCAACCGCCTAGGTTGAACTACATTTTTTATTTTTGCTTCGGCATAAGCGGCTCGATCGATGAGTCCTTGTCGAAAAAGCATCTCTTCCAACCGATCGGAGGTTTGCTTCGATCGCACCCCGACCGGTACACCGGCTTCAAAAAACACCTCTTTGACCAATCCCTTGGATTGAAACGTGATTTGTCCCGTAACCTCCTGTACATACATCCGCCAGAAAATTCTTGGCACCGATTCATTCCCAAGATTACTCATAGCAGGTTCCGGGGGACGAAATACAAGACCCGCCTCTTCGACAGTGGCCAACCTAGGTTTGTTTCGTTCAGACCCATGGTCAAACTGCTCATCGGAGCTCGAAGATTCGAAAACCGCTGTATTTGAAATCCGAGTTGAGTCCTTGGTACCATTTTCAAATCTCACCAACTTCATTGGATTGCCTGATTTTGTCTCCACTTGCTGATGTAAAGATATTTTATCCGGGCCGACTTTGGTTTCTTGCATTTCCAAAAAATCGTCTTCAAACTGAGTCCCATCCTCATCATCCATGTCTTTAGACGTATCTATATTTTTATTGGAATCAGCTGCTTTTCCATCATTGATGATTTGTGATGTGTATGCATCCTCAAATTGCATCTCATCATCAAACTGATCTTCGAGTTGCTCAAGCTCTTCAATCTCTTCTTCCAAGATCTGAGCCCTCTTTTCGGCCTCTTTTCGAGCCTTCTCCTCGGCTTCTTTTCGAGCCTTCTCCTCGGCTTCTTTTCGAGCCTTCTCCTCGGCCTGTTTTCGGGCCTTCTCCTCGGCCTGTTTTCGGGCCCTCTCTTCGGCCTCTTTCCGGGCCTTCTCTTCGGCCTGTTTTCGGGCCCTCTCTTCGGCCTCTTTCCGGGCCTTCTCTTCGGCCTGTTTTCGAGCCTTCTCTTCGGCCTGTTTTCGAGCCTTCTCCTCGGCCTCTCTCCGGGCTTTCTCCTCGGCCTCTCTCCGGGCTTTCTCCTCGGCCTCTCTCCGGGCCTTCTCCTCGGCCTCTCTCCGGGCTTTCTCTTCGGACTGTTTTCGGGCTTTCTCCTGCGCCGCTTTCTTTGCGGATTCCTCGGCTTCTTTTCGGGCAAGCTCCTCTATCGATCCATTGAGAGGCTCATTTGCTTGATCGTCGACTTCTTGCTCGATCTTTCCCCATGCAGCGGTTTCTTTCTCCAAATCATCTTCTTCGTCTGCGATCTCTTTGGCGCGCATGCTTGCAAGCTCACCTGCGATACGAGCCAATACTGCTTCGGAGGTTTCCTCTTCTTTTCCAACCTCCGCTGAAACTTTTGAAGCTGTAGAGGTTTGCAACACAGGCTCTTTTTTCGGATTTTTTCTGCCCTGTTGAAATGCAGATCCAAGATCGAACAGCTGCTCCATCCTTCCCGCCAACCCCTTCGGGCTCGGGGTTTCTGGCTCTGGTCCATCCGGCTCAACATCGGAGCGGGCCTGAACGGAGCCTTGCGCGCCGGTACCCACATAGGTCAAGATCTTGAAAACAACTTTTTGAGGATCGATTGGTTTCGGAAAGTAGTAATCCCCTCCTTCCGCCAAGGCATCTGCGATGTTTTCAATGCCTTCTTTTCCGGTCCCTACCATCAAAACCGGAACCAGGCTTCCAAACGGTATTTCTCGTATGGCTCGACACAGATCCAAGCCCCGGTTGCCTCCCAATGCGAGATCGAGCACCACCAATGAAGACGGTTGGCTTGTAAAAGCCGCTATCGCGGTGTCATAATCATCGATGACCATCGTGGACAAACCTGCACGATGGATGGCCTCAATGAGCCCGTCATCGATCTCACCCTCCGGCTGTATCACCAAGATTTTGGACATTCCAACCCATCCCGAGAATTTTCGAAAGCTCTAAATTACAGCATTATAGCATATCCAACGGATCTACATCAAATTGTAGCTTGGCTCCTTTGGGCAATACAAGCTGCATTTGCACACAACGATATATGGCTCGTACTTGGGATACGGAACTCGACTTTACCATCATTTGCCATCGGTATCTTCCACGAATCCTGGCAACCGGCGACACAACCGGTCCAAGTATCAACCCGTCAGACTGTATTACGGATCGCACCAGCGCCGCTACATTGAAAGCCAACTGCCTGACGGTCGCATCATCTTTGTGGCTCACTCTGATGAGTAACAATCGTCGAAAGGGAGGATACCCCAATTTTCTTCTTCTTTCGATTTCTCGGACAAAAAACTCCATATAGTTTTGGCCGCAGGCCAGCTCGATGGTTTCGTTTTCAGGAAGAAACGTCTGAATGACCACCCTACCCGGAAAAATCCCTCTTCCTGCCCGGCCAGCCACCTGAACAATCAATTGAAAGGTTCGCTCCGCCGATCGAAAATCGGGCATATGCAGGCTCAAATCAGCCAGTAACACACCTACCATGGTTACCCCGGGGATATCATGACCCTTGGTCACCATCTGGGTGCCGATCAACACATCCGCTTTTCCGGCCGAAAACTCCTCAACGATTCGGCTCAGAGATCCTTTTCTGCCGGTGGTGTCCGAGTCCATCCTAAGTATTCTCGCACCCGGGAAACGACGGGCCACCTCCATTTCACACTTTTCGGTCCCCAACCCGAACATTCGGACTCGTCCGCCTCCACACGAAATACATC
>JBFFBT010000221.1:0-10044 GCA_041560255.1 Myxococcota bacterium
AGGTCAAAAACGACAAACGGGATGCTATACTGCAAGCGGCCTGGGGACTTATCCGGCATTATGGGTATAGCAAAACCACCATCGACGACATTGCCAAGCGGGCCAAGGTCGGCAAAGGTACGGTGTATATTTACTTCAGATCGAAAACCGAGATCATGCTCACGCTCACCGATCTGACCAACCAGCGCATTACCCAAGAGATCGAGCGAATCGCATCCGAACAAAAACCGCCCGAGCAACGCTTGAGGGAATGCGTGTTGTATCGCATCATGACGCTTTTTGATTTGGTCAATCGCTATCCTCACAGTGAGGATGTCATCGCTTCCATTCTGCCGGAGATCGTAGAGAGGTTGGATAGATACGTCCGTCGCCATGGGCAGTTGCTCGGACAGATTGTGAGCGAGGGTTGCGCCGCCGGTACCATGGAGGCAGAAGATCCCGAAAACACCGGTCAACTGCTGGCCAATTTGTTCGAGTTTATGACTCCTCCGTATTACCGATTCAAATCCAGAAAATCACTCGAACGTTTTGCCGGTGATGTTGTGACCTTGACCCTCAATGGATTGAAAAAAAGAACGACCGAATGAAGTAGTCTTCTCATATCTTTAAATCTAAAGACTCGGCTTCCAATCAAAATTGATATAGCGGATGTTTTTTCTGTTGATATCTCCGCAAGCGTTTCACGCAGCACCTGAAAGCTGGGCGATGTGTTGCGATTCGGATCCATATGGTTGGCAACCTTGCGGGCCGCCTCAATCTTTCTGAGACCAGTTTTAAAATAGCCGGCTGCCTTCATTACACGTTCAAAAGCCTCCCAGGTTCCGCCTCTGATTGCATCGGGCGAGCGGTACTTGCTATTTGACGGAAGGTTGGCGTTGACCTTTGGGTATGCCTGTCGAACTGCTTCCCAGTCCCCGAAGTACCAAGCTTCAAGCTCCTTGATGGCCAGGCGATTTGCAACAGCGAAATGCTGGTTCTTTGGGTTTGATTTTGTGGCGAGACCAACCTTTGCAGCCATCGCCTCTAAACGTTTCTTGAGATCCTGGCAGTTATCATCATCTCTGTCCACCAATACGATAATGCGCCAGTCATCGGGTATCCAGGAGACGTAACCACGCAGCCGCACTGGCAGGTGTTTGAGAAGCTCCTGCTTGCAGGAGTGGTGATAGATTTCGAAGGAAGTATTATTCAGCATTTTCGGTAGCAGGATGCGTAACGCAGTTTCGGTTGACGGTTCCTCGACAAGCACTTCCAAATGCGCAACCTTCATTTCCGTGGCCTCGTGCTCTTCGGCGCGCCGGCATTGACAAGGGGATCTCCCACGTGGAGATGACCTTCCATCCAGAGGTGACCGAGCGAAGCGCCCGCCTCAACAAACTCGGGTACACCCTGAATATCCGACACACGGACGGCTTGGGTATAGCCTTGTACATCTCGATAGAGGGCGCGCACCTCTTCGGGCTTGAGCGCATTTATGAAGAATGGCGAGTGCGTGGTTGCAAACAGTTGCGAGCCCTCGGTGGCCTTTCGGCACTCCTCGGCCAAGTCGGGAAGCAGCCGAGGATGCAAAAAGTTTTCGGGTTCCTCAATGCCCACGAATTGGGGCGGCTCTGGATCGTGGAGCACGGTCAAATATGCCAGTAGCTTCAGGGTCCCATCTGAAGCGAACCTTGACATGACCGGGCGTTCGAACGGCGCGTCTTGGATTTGTAATAAAAGACGACCGTCGGGCATGGGATCGGCCGACACCGATTCCAGACGCGGTACCCGCTGACGTAAAATCTTGAAGATAATATCGAGTCGGTCAGGGTGTTGTTCTTTCAGGTGCTGGATGACGTTAGGCAGATTGTCACCGGTCTTGGTCAATCTCTCTTGTGGCCCTGCCTCTGGTTGTCCTCGTGCATCGTCGATGGATAGGTAGGATACATACCAGTCGGTGATGAATTCACGCAACGCTGCTACACGCGGATGCTCGGCGAACTGTCCGAGGGTGTTGACCGCGATGAGATCCGCAGACCGTAAAGGTTTGTCGATTCGGGTGTCCTGCTCATCGGGCATATCACCACTGACGGCGCTCCCTTGACCGTTCTTATAGTCGAGGAATCGAAACGGCCTGCCCTTGGCGCCTCGTCGCCACTGGAGCCACTCCTCCACAACGAACGGTCCCTTCGAACCCTCATCGATGGCGAGGTGGTAAGAGATGATCGGCTGTTTGTGTTTCTCTCGGTACTTGATCTCGATGATCACTGGTCCATTCTGGCCCCGCGTGCGAAGCTACTTGGCCCGGCCTCTTCGATCCCAGGCGTAGCGCAGGCCCTGCTGAAAACATTCTGACAGGAAGTTGAACACGTCGAATACAGTCGACTTTCCGCTGCCGTTCGGTCCCAGCAGCACCGTTAGCGGTGTGAGATCCTTCAGCTCGACATCACGCAGCGCACGGTAGTTTTGAATACGCAAATACTCTACACGCGCAGGCTCCACGGGTCGGGATTTGGAAGATGTCTTTTTCATGGTCATGTGAGGGCCCCTTTTCAAGCTACTTTATGAACCCAATCTTTTAGAAAAAAACCTATGGTATCATATGGTTGAACACTCCTGCCCACCTTCACTCCTGACCCATGGCGGCTCGACAGGTTTTTTGGTAGAGGTTACGGAAAATGTTGTTCGGATCGGTGATAGCCTTGACTTTTTGGAAGTTTTCGCGGTGAAAGATCTCCCAAAACTCTTCTTCCGGGTAGTAATTGTAGGAGATGAGAGTTTTGATTCCGTTGAGCTCTTTGAGCTTTTCTTCCATCAAGCGGTAGTAGTTGGTTTGTCCGCGTTGTTTCATGCCGTAGATGGCGATGTCCACCATGAGATCGTCATCTACATTTTTCCAATACGCATCTGTCAACCACTCGTAATCATGCACCCTTCGGTAGGGAACGCACCATAGGGGAAAGTGTCCAAAATCGACGGCGTACCATTCGAGAAATTCTCTCAGCTTGGAAAAGGGTAGAAAAGTATCTACGGTGACGTCCGGACGATCGTCTGACAGCAACAGCCAACGCAGCTTTTCGGCGATCTTCAAGATTTGGGTCGAACCGAGGAACTTACCCAACAGCAAACGACCTAAAAAAGACTTGGGATGTACGTTGGTTACGCCCTGATCATAGCGAAAAAAGTAGTGGGGTGTTTTCAGATAGTCCTCGGTGCGCTCGGCGGTGCTTTGGTAGTAGACTTTAAGCCAATCATAACGATTGGTATAAGGGGCATCATCGACGAAATCTCCGACACACAGTACCAAATGCTTGGGCGAATGGATAATCCCGTCCATGAAATCGACGTCTTGTTGCTCGAAGTGCAAGCGAATGGATCGCAGATAGCTGTCGATCGAGTCATGGGTTTCGTGCCGAAGATGCACGAAAGGTTTTGCCGGAATCAGCTTGAAAACCAACCTGGATAAAATCCCGACAGTACCGAACGAGCCGTGCATCATCTGAAAGATCAACGCGTGCTGGTTGTCGGGTCTGCAGGATAGAATTTCTCCTTTTGCGGTGATGATCTCGTACTCGAGACAGGTGTCGTGAAATCCGCCGAATTTGAATGACATGGACTCGATCGAGCATCCCGCTACCGCTCCCCCGATGGTGATGGTTTTGAGCTCGGGTACAATGATCGGCACGAGCCCGTAAGGCAGGGTTTCGTCCACCAGTCTGCAAAAGGGAACTCCGGGTTCGGCGATGCAGATACGCCTATGGGGGTCAATCTCGATTATCCGGTCGAAGTCGCGTAAATTAATTTTTTCGTCGGCGTATTTTTTGTCATGCACCTTGGGGACTTGATGGGATACGACTCTTTTCTTTCGAGAAAGCGGAGTATGGCTTGTACGGTTTTTCAGTTGTCTTGACACCCTGGCGGTTTTCTGGGCGTGAAGCGTGTCCATCTGCATGCCCCTGGCGGTCTTGGGCGTGTAGGATTTCGTTGTAGAGAGTTTGTTCATGATAGGCTCTAGAGTCGTTTGGTCGATCCGACGGCGCCGAGACGTTTGGCCCATTCGCGAAGGCCCGAGTTGCGGGTTGCTCTAAAGATCGGATCGAAGCGTAATACGTTGTTGGCGAAAACCTCCATCCTGGATACGATGTTGGGCGGATAGGGTTGACCGTCGTTTTCGAGCGCCAACACGGGATAGTCACGGGCTTTTGCCCAGGGAGCATAGACACCTTCTATGAGTCGGCCGGGCAGGCAACCGAAGGGGGCGATGATTGCAACCCCGCTGTAGCCTTCGCGCATGGCGGCGGCGCCCACCGCGGGTGATACCGTAGCTTCGCTTTCGAGCTCTGGATCCACGAATCTTTTTTGGCCTTCACCGATGATTTCGCTCATGTTGTGGGGCACGTGGGGTATGAGGCCGGTGGGTTTGAGCAGAGCGGCGATTTTCTCCTCGACGGCGCGCTTCCAAAACTTTTCGATCAAAAAGGTGGCTTCGTTTTTTATGCCTCCGTCCAAAAGCGCACGCAACCAACCTTCCTGTTTTCGGCGTCCTTCCATGATGAATTTACGGGCGAAATCCGTGTAATGGAACCACTCGGTGATTCCGGTCACTTTGGGATAGATTCCCTTGGAGATAAGCAACTGCGAAAGCTCGTCGACCGAGAAGTTGTCCCGGCGGACATAGATTTCGCCTACGATGAGAACTTTTTTTAAATCCTCCAAACGACCCTTGCGAGGGATTTTGGACAGACTGTCGGCCGTGTGTATGAGCTGTCTGTCGAGCGCACCGGGTCCGGAACGATAAGCGTGCATGATTTCCCGCCAAGCTCGCTCGAATGTTTGCATGGCTGCGTCCGGATCGAGAGCCAGCAACTTGAGTGAATTGCGGATATCGGCAAAATAGTCACCCAACACCAAACCGCGCCAAACGTCTTGGCTGAATGTCGATCCCAACTCCCGGTAGGAGTTTTCCGAGTTGGCCACCAAAAGTATGATGTTTTCCCAACCCAACTCGTCGAACAGTCGATCGAAAAATACATGATACTGGCCGGTTCGGCATGGGCCCAGCGTAGATGGGACGAAGACCAGATAGATCTCGTCCTGATTGTTGGGGTGATTTTGAAAATACTGCAGGATCGAGCCCAGCACCAGCAAAGCCGGTATGCACTCCTTGCCGGAAGCCACGTTGCGCGCAAGCTGTGTGCTTTGAGCGTCGGGTAGTGGTAAATAGATCGAGTCGATTCCTTGGCGTTGTGACGCTATGCACATCGCCTCAGTGGAAAGATCTCCCATGGAGGGCCAGATCAAATGGATGCGTGGGTCGCGTATGTCGTACCGCTCTTGGGTTTTGAGATCCACGATATCACAATACTCTTGCTTCAGAGCAACCTGGTAGCGCCTGAGAAACGGCTTTTCTTCGACCGGGCTGACATGCCGGCGGTAGCTTTCGACGATGTCCAGAAAGGCTTCTATGCGGGTATCCAGTCCCGCATCGGCGGTGTGCGAGTCGATCTCCAAAACCAAGTATGGTTTTTGCTCCATGAGCCAACGGACATAGTGAAGTAAAAACGAGTCGGGGGCGCAGGAAAAATTGGATATCCAGGTCAGGTACAGGTTGTCGATCTTTCTGACTTGTCGGACCGCCTTCATGTTTTGCTGGCCATAGTACCAGTAGTTGTTGGGAGGGATTTCATCGTTTGGATCGAAGATCATATCGAAAGGAATGACTGTAACGCCCGCTGAAATGAACTTACGCGGGATACCCATGTTGGCGTCACTCGTAAAGGCATTGTAAGGACGTCCCAAAAGGGTGATATAGATTCGGTCCGGATTTTTTTCTATTTCCTCGAGCAGTTTACGGCCGCGCTCCTTATAGGCTTTGAGAAATTGCAGGTAGTGTTCGATTCCGACTTCGTACGCGTATGCGCCTTCTTTTCGGGAAAACCCTAGCTGCAAGGCCACGTCTTCGAAAGCCTGACGGCTTTTGTCAAAACCACCGCCGAAAGATAGAAGTGGTTTGAGCGTTTGTTGATCGGTCAGATCAAATGCGTGCCGGGCGTAATATGGCAAACCTTGGGTCAGCGGGCATACACAGGCATGCACGTTTTCCATGCTGGGCATGTCGCGAAAGTGCGGTAAAAAAAGATAATCGACCTTTTTATCCAGTACGTCCTGGATCGCTCCGTGGGCGATTTCGGCCGGAAAACAGTAGTTGCTTTCCTGTTTGGCGATTCCCTTGGGTGCAACCCGGGTTGACACTTGTATCTTGACACCCAGGGTGTGAAAGAACCAGGAGTACAACGGCCATAAAGAGTGGGTCGAAAATGCTTGCGGAATACCGACAACCCGGTTGCTCTTGATATGCAGTGTGCCGGGGTCGGGCGCAAACTCCTCAAACAGCATTCGCGCCCTCTCGCGGGTATAGTCGACCACGCGCGAGGAACCAACCTTACGTTTTTTTCTTTTGTTGGTGTACAACGAGCAACGGCCACCGAAAGGATAGCGCCGTCCGTCTACTTCCAGGCGCCGAATCGAGCAATGATTTTCGCAGGTCTTACATACAAATGGTTTTTGATGGGAAATGTTTTTTTCGATCAAATCGACGAGGTCGAAATCGCCCTTTTCGATCAAACCTTCTTGTTGTTTCTGGATAACCAGACGGGCCACTCCAAAACAACCCATAAGCTCGGGATCCGGAGGGACCGTGATGGGCTTGCCGGTCATATGTGCAAAAGCCAGCGGTACAGCCGGATTTTTGGCTACTCCGCCTTGCAGCGCGATGTGTTCGCCGACCGTTCGGTTGCCCACCACCCGGTTGAGGTAGTTGGCGACGATGGAAAACACCAATCCGGCCACAATGTCCTGGCGTGAGGCGCCTTGTTGTATGGCTTTTCGGATGTCGGAGTTGATAAACGCCGAACAATGCTCGCCAAACTTCAATGGTGCTTCGGCCTTGAGTGCGATGGGCCCGATCTGATCGGCGGTTTCGACGTTGAGATCTCCTGCGGCGGATTCTTCTAAAAAAGATCCAGTTCCAGCGGAGCAGGCCTCGTTCATGGCGTAATCAATGGGTACGGAGTTGTTGATGAGCACGTACTTGGCGTCTTGCCCCCCGATCTCGAAGATTGTATCGACTTCTTTTTGGAAATAAGTCGTGCCGACCGTGTGGGCGATGATCTCATTGTACACCCCCGCCGTTTCCAAATACACGCCCAAAAGCTCTCTGGAAGATCCGGTGGTTGCAATCAAGCTGATCTTGGGTCGATAATCCCCCAGTTGCTTCTTGATCTCTTTGAGGCAGATTTTCAAAGCAGAAACCGGGTCTCCATGGGTGCGGCCATAGTGCGCTGCGACAATTTCGAGAGAGCTCGTATGGATCAATGCAACTTTGGTGGTGGTGGAGCCTCCATCCACGCCCAAGACGTACTCTCCATCGGGATCAAACGGGGCGCGCTTGGATGGTGCGTTGTGCACCAGATGTGTGGATGCGGATAAAGGTGGATAGCTTTTGAAATGTTTGCTTGTACCTGACACGATCAGGTTGTGTGTATGCGCCGTGGCTCCGAGGCTTCGCGCCAGGTGGGCCGCACCGAACGCCTCGAACGTAGGGGCTTCATCCGGGACGATGAAATCAATCCCTGGATTGCTCTCACGAACGAAATCGATTAATGAGCGGTTGCGGGTTACTCCTCCGATGAGAGCGACCCGGCCGGTTTCCAGCTTCGCCTTGGTTAAAAATTCGGTGACTTTATCCGACATCACCTTACTCAGCGATACGGCGATGTCGCCCTTGGTGGCTTCTCCCTTATTCAATCGGTGGGTACAATCGGATTTCATAAACACCGAGCATCTGGCCGAAAGCCGAAGCACCCGGGCTTGGTCACACACGTCATTGAGGTCGGCCAGACTGAGGTTCATGCGGCCCAGTTGCTGGCGGAGAAACTCGCCTGTTCCCGAAGCGCATTTGTTGCCTGCATAGGTATTGACGATGCGGCCCCGATCGTTGAGGACATATACCACCAAATCCTCACCTCCCATGGACACTACCGCTTGGGGCCGGAGATGCAAAGCATTCAAGGCGGCTTCTATCGCTACGGCCGCAATGACTTCGGGCAGCTCGAAGCGGTGGCGTCCTTCGGTTCCGGTGACCAGACCACGGAGAGGCGCTTGGGCTTCGGGTCCTAGTTTTTCAAAAAGCCGTTCGAGCGTCCCCAGCAGGTCTCCTTCGTGTGGAAGCATCGTGTGGAGGGTTCGGCCGTTTTCGGCAAGCAGACAAAGTTTCAGGGTTGTGGATCCAATATCGATTCCGAGTAATTTTTCTTCCATGGTATCAATTCACCGTTTTGGTCCAAAAAGAGCGCCGCGAGTTTGGTTGAAACCAAGCGAGCTCTTTTGGAAAGATTCGAGTTTGCCAGGATGTTATATACCAGCTTGTCGCTTGGTGCAAGGAGTGTACACCGGCGAAGTTTTTTATCATTTGGTCAAGTTCGTTATGGATCCGGATTGAAGCCGTTTTTTACATCGGATTGACTCCAGCTTTGGGGGGCCGCATCGTCAATGCGGCAATACACCCTCGCCGCGCACAACATGTACTTTCCCCCAAGTCCAGCTCGAGCCTCCTCGCCCGTCGATGAGATTAAACGCCAGAGTGACATCGAGGCCTTCTTCGGGGACTTCCAAGGGGGGGCGCCAAAATAATTCGTTTTCCTCTTCATCCGCCATCCATAAGGACACCGCCGATGATTTGCTGAAACTACCGTGGGTTGAGAAGAAAAATAAAGTATAAAGCTCTTTGCGTTGCACCATGCCGTCTTTGGTATGAGCATCATATTTTTGCCATTTTTCTTCGGGGATGTCCCAACTGATGCGGTAGGCGTTGCCGCATTCGACCTGCGTAAAGGCCGAATCACCAGGTTGCACGGCGGCATCTTCGACAAAGATATGGTAAGACCGGATTGAGATTCCACTTGTCTCGGTTTCTGAGAGAAAAAGTCAAGGATTTGGTTCCCCATTCCCTTTGAAGTTTGGATTCTACAGCCACGGCAACGGGTTGATCGAAAACAAAAGCATCTTGATTTTGCGGATCCAAAGGGGGAGGCGAGACCAAATGATCCGGCAGGCGGCCCAATGCCTTTTCGAGTAGATCTTTGGCTTCTTGTAGGTTGAGGGTCATCCTGGGTGTTTTGCTCGTCATGTGTAAGCTCGGCTCCAGTGTGCAGTCCGGGTGAAGCGTAGATGCGCCATTGAAACCGAAACCGCACAGCGCCCAGGTGAGCTCGTGGTTATCCCGCAGGTAGGGCCCTTTCGGGTGCATTCCGTCGGCCACGATACCGTGTGGATCAATGGCCAAGATGGAAAGGGTTACCGCATCACTGGAAGTATCCGGCGGGCAATCTTCGGGACGGTAGGGACAAAACTCCGGGGTGTCTGCGCGGATTGCGATGATTCTCAATCGATCCACCACCGCATACGAGGTGAATCCGTCATCACATGCTTGGCAAAATAGAAGCAAGACAAATACGTTTTGGATAGACAATATGGACTTGATAGAGTGTTTCAACATCATGGTTTTCCTCGCGTTAGAATTCCAGTTTGGCGCCGACCGATGGTAGAATGGGAAGCCCTTTGATCCAACGGTACTGGGAGTAATCATAGTTCCATTGTTCAAATTCCGCGTTGCGATGGTTGTATGCATTTTGTACGTCCAGATACACGGTCAACAAAAACCAGTCGAAAACAAAGGTCTTATCGATCCGGACATCCAGTGAGTGCACAAATGGTTGCCGGATGGTTTTTGTATGGGATGCAACCGGGATATAACCACCCGTATCTGCGTCGAACCCGGCGGCTTGCGTATATATACTTTCGGGGTTGCCTGAGACCAGACGAAAGCGAACCCCGATGCTCCAGTTGGCGGGTAGACGCAACATGCCCACTGCGGACAAAATATGGGTTTGATCGAACATGTACGGTTCCCAACCTTTTTGGGGAAATTTACGCTCTGATCGTGAGAGAGTATAGCTTAGCCAACCGCTGAAGTAGCGCGATGGATCGTGGCGTAGCATCAGCTCC
>JBFFBT010000222.1:0-9917 GCA_041560255.1 Myxococcota bacterium
ACCGCAGTATAGAAATAACAGAAAAACACGATAAGAACCACATAGATTGTCATGTAAGCCATACTACTTGGATTCAAAGCTTGTTGAATATCCTGCATCCAAGGTTTTTGGATAAAATTCGCCAATGTCGCCGGAAACAACAAAATCGACGAAGCAAATATAGGAGGGATCACACCCGACGTATTGACTTTGAGAGGCAAATGGGTACTCTGCCCCCCATACATCTTTCTTCCTACAACCCGCCGGGCATATTGTACCGGTATGCGGCGTTGTCCTCTTTCGAAAAAGATAATAACACCCACCACAATTACCGCGATAACGCCCACGACAAAAACCGTAAACGGTTTCATGACTCCCTGCTGTACGAAATTATACAACCCAAACAAAGCATCCGGGAAAGCAGCGATGATACCCGATGCGATAATGAGAGAAATTCCGTTGCCGATGCCTCTTTCTGTAATCTGCTCACCCAACCACATAATGAATGCCGTCCCAGCTGTGAGTGACACTACGGTAAGCAGTCGAAAACCCCAACCGGGATCCGCGACGACGGTTTCTCCCAAATTCGATTTCAAACTCTCCAGATAGAAAGCTATTCCGATACCTTGCACAATGCTTATGAGCACCGTTCCGTATCGGGTGTACTGGGTGATCTTCTTTCGACCCATTTCGCCTTCTTTTTGGAGGCGCTCAATGGCAGGGACAACCACGGCAAGCAACTGAAAAATAATAGACGCCGATATGTATGGCATAATGCCGAGCGCGAAGACCGACATCTGGTTCAGAGCTCCACCTGAAAACATATTAAACAGCCCTAGAAACCCTCCACCGGTTCCTATGAGCTTCTGCACAATGACCCTATCTACTCCGGGTATGGTTACAAATACTCCCACCCGATAAATAGCCAACATCGCCAGAGTAAAAAGAATCCTTTTTCTCAGTTCTGGAATTCTAGATAGATTTCCGAATACCGAAGCCAACTCATTTCTCCTCGATCTGGTTCGCTCTGGTCTGCTTTCGAACAGGATCTATAATTTCGACCTTACCGCCAGCAGCTTCGATCTTCTCCCTGGCCGATTTACTGAATCTCTGGGCTCGAACAATCAATGGCTTATCAATATTTCCTACTGATAATATCTTCACCAGATCTTGAGTTCTCGGAAGAAGACCCGCTTGGCTCAAAGCAATCGGATCTACTACGGTATTTTCCTGGAATCGAGCAAGGTCTTTTAGATTGATGATACAAACAGACTGCTTACAAAAATTCTTAAAACCCCGTTTCGGCAACCTGCGCTGCAAAGGCATCTGACCACCCTCGAAGCCTACTCCTATTTTGGCTCCGGAGCGAGAAAGCTGACCTTTGTTACCTCTGCCAGCCGTTTTGCCCCAACCGCTACCGGTACCCCTGCCTACCCGCTTGCGTTTCTTCTTGTTCGCCCCTTGGGGAGCCTTCAAATCGTGAAGTGCCATCACAGCTCCTCTACACTCAACAAAAACGATACTTTACTAATCATACCCCGAATGGCCGGCGTGTCTTCGCGCTCAACGGTGTGGCCTCTCTTTTTAAGTCCAAGGCCATCCAATACTTTCCGTTGAGCTTTGGTTCGACCAATACGACTGCCTGACAATCTTATTTTAAGCTTCTCGGCCATGATTTTCCTCATGCCATTAACTCTTCGGCGTTTCGTTTCCGTCTGCGTGCAACTTGTTCAATACCTTCGAGCTCGTCCAAACCCGCCATGGTAGCCCTCACTACGTTGTGCGGATTGTTCGATCCGAGACATTTGGTCAGCACGTCCTTAAACCCTGCCACCTCGAGGATCGCCCTTACCGGTCCACCCGCAATAACGCCCGTGCCTCGGCTGGCCGGTTTGAGCAATACATGTCCAGCGCCGTACCTTCCTTCGACTCCATGTGGAATTGTACCTTCCATAATCGGCACTTTACGCATCTTCTTTCTTGCTTCTTCCGATGCTTTCCTTATGGCTTCAGGAACTTCATTGGCTTTACCTTTTCCAATCCCGACCGATCCATTGCCGTCGCCGACAACCACTATCGCTCCGAACCGAAACCTCCGGCCGCCTTTTACAACTTTGGCTACTCGATTTATACTTACTACCCGCTCATTTAATTCCACTTCGGTGTCGATTACTTGATCCACGAGGACTTCCTCCGATTAAAACGACAATCCCTTCTTCCTAGCAGCATCCGCCAACCCTGCAATCCTACCGGTATAGACTCTACCATTTCGATCGAATACGATCCGGGTGATTTCTTTCTGGATGCATCTCTCCGCCAGCAGCTCGCCGACTTTTTCCGCAGCTTCCCGCTTTTTCAATCCTTTGACAACCTCAAGGATCTCTTTGCTCATTGTCGATGCTTCAACCAATGTTTTTCCGGTTCCGTCATCAATTACTTGAGCATAGATGTGGCGTATGCTTCTTCGCACTGTCAGCCGTGGACATTGCGCGTTTCCAATCACTTTTTTGCGTATGCTTCTTTTCCTTTTTAGAAGCTTGCCTTGCTTACTTACTAAGTTATTTATCATCTTGCTTTTCTCCAGAACCACCCTTTGGCACAAATACTGCCTACACCCAAGAAGGATCAATCAAACAGCCTTTTTGCCAGCCTTTTGCAAGATCTTCTCACCTTCATAGGTGATACCCTTGAGCTTATATGGATCGGGTTTCTTGGTGGCTCGAATATTTGCTGCAACCTGTCCTACTTGATGTCGATCAATGCTTTTGATCACCATCCTCGTCGGTTTTTCCACAACGACTTCTACGACTTTGGGTATTTCTATTTCAACTTTATGAGAATAACCCAGATGCAAAACGAGTTTATCTCCCGTCTTTTCAGCTCTATAGCCGACTCCGCTGATTTCCAAAACTTTTTCATAACCTTGGTGTACACCATGCACCATATTCGAGACCAAAGCCCGCATCAATCCATGATTCGCACGGCTTTGCCTTCTATCATCCTGTCTTCGAACTGCTATGGTATGGCTTTCGATTTCAACCGAAATTCCGTTAACAACCCGCCTCTCAAGCTTACCTTTCGGTCCTTCAATCACGATCCGATCAGCTTCCAGGCTCGCTTTAACGCCGTCCGGAAGTACAATTGGTTTTTTTCCTATGCGTGACACAGCAATTTACCTCACTCTAGCACAACGCGTTCGATCGCCTACCAAACCGAAAACAAATACTCACCACCTATTTTTTCTTTTCTAGCCTGACGATCCGTCACAACTCCCCGAGATGTGCTTATGACGGCGGTTCCCAAACCCGCTCGAACTTTCGGAAGCTCATCACTCGAAACATACGTACGCCGGCTGGGTTTGCTTTCTCTAACCAAACCTTTTACAACCGGCTTGCCGTTCTCATCGTAACGCAATCGAATAACGAGCATGCCTTGCCTTTTGTCGGGTACATAGCTGAAATCTTCGATATACCCTTCTCGTTTCAATATTTCCGAAATGCGCTTCTTGATGTTTGAAGCGGGAATACTCACTTCTTGATGTGAAGCCCGATATGCATTTCGAAGCCTGGTTAAAAAATCAGCTATAGGGTCTGATATGGACATGTGCCATTCACTCCTCAAAAAAACAAATAATTCACTATCACCAACTTGCTTTGGTTACGCCGGGCAACTCACCCGACAAAGCCAAGGTACGAAAACAAATCCTGCACATATCGAATTTGCGCAAATACCCGCGGGAGCGCCCACATAATGGACACCGATTGTATTGTCGCACCCCAAACTTCAATCTTCTTTTTGCCTGTGCAATTTTTGACTTTTTTGCCACGAATCCGTACTCCCTATCAACCTATTGTCTAAACGGCATTCCCATTTCTTTGAGCAATGCCCGTCCCTCTTCGTCTGTTTTTGCTGTAGTAACGATAGAGATGTTCAAGCCCTTTATCTTTTCGATCTTGTCATAATCGATTTCCGGAAAAATAATTTGCTCTCGAATCCCCATGGCAAAATTTCCTTTGCCATCAAAAGCGCGCTTTGAAATACCCTTGAAATCTCTTATCCTCGGTATGGCTATATTGACGAGACGGTCGAAAAACTCATACATTCTCTCATTTCTCAATGTAACCATGCATCCAATCGGCATTCCTTCACGCAATTTAAAATTCGCTATGGATTTCCTGGCTTTGGTTACAACCGGCTTCTGCCCCGCAATCATAGCCAATTCTTTAACCGATGAATCAATGATCTTTGGGTTCTGCAATGCTTCACCCAAGCCCATATTGAGGACAATTTTATGAATTCTGGGAGCTTGCATCCTATTTTTGTATGCAAACTGCTTCACGATCTTATCTACTACGTTCTTTTCGTAATATTCCTTCAACCTGGCCATGTACTGTCTCCACTACCGACTGCAAACAAGTTATGACTTATCAACGCTTTCCTTACATATTGAGCAAAATCTCACTTTTTTTCCGCTTTCGAGTCGTCGGACTCTCAGCCTGGTCGGCTTATCACACTTGCTGCAAATAACCCTGACATTTGAAATTTGAATCGGTGATGACACTTCGATGATACCACCTTGTGGCGCTTTTGGGTCACGACCGGCTTTTACATGTCGCTTGACTTGTTTAATTCCTTCAACAACCAAACGCTGCCCATTATCGGTGACTTCCAAAACTTTTCCCCGCCGACCTTTGTCACCACCTGTCAGTACGATAACTGTGTCGTTTTTTTTGACTCGCATGACAATCTTATCCCTTATTGGTTATGGCCGACTCACCCATAACCCGGCAAAACCATTGTTACCGCTCTCTAAAGCACTTCTGGCGCCAGTGACACTATCTTCATAAAATTCTTGGCACGAAGCTCTCTAGCAACTGGCCCGAAAATTCTAGTTCCGATCGGCTCCATTTGGTTATTAATCAACACGGCCGAATTATCGTCAAAGCGTATATAGGTTCCATCCGGTCTGCCGACTTCTTTCGCGGTTCTTACAATAACAGCCCGCCTTACTTCGCCTTTCTTGACTTTTGATTCCGGAAGAGCCTCTTTGACAGAAACAACAATAACATCTCCCAAACCAGCGTACTTGCGTTTTGAGCCGCCCAAAACCTTTACACATTGAACACGCTTGGCACCAGAATTATCCGCTACGCTGAGTATCGATTGCATTTGGATCATAACCTTCTCCTTGACCTCAACCTCGCCTCTTCAATATGCGCTTCGCTTCCACAATCCCTAGTCCGTCCCTGAACGAGTAAGCACTTTCCTCACCCGCCAGTGTTTGGTCTTGCTCAAGGGTCTACAGCTGATGATCTCCACGAAATCACCCAAACGGCAATCGTTGCTGCTATCATGGGCCATATAACGTTGGCGGCGTTGAATAAACTTTTTATAGGCCGAATGTTTCACCTTACTCTTTACTTCCACTACAACCGTCCTATCCATTTTATTACCAACGACAATGCCGCTTCTCAACTTTGGCATGCCTCTTTGTTTTTCTGCCATCTCAGGCTCCTTAACACATTAGGTGGTTTCCCTTTTATTACCAGCAAGCAATGTCTTGATCCCCAAATCATGCTCGCGGATAACCGTCATGATGCGAGCCAAATTACGCTTTGCTTTTTCGATTCGTGATATATCATCCAACTGACCGGTCGCATGTTGAAACCTAAGATTAAAAACATCTTGCTTGGCATCGACCATCATATTTTTCAGCTCTTCCAATGTACGCTCACGATATTCAGAAGCTTTCATACTTCCTCCCTTCTGGATATCACTTTTATGCTTACGGGTAGCTTGTGTCCCGCTCGTCGAAAAGCCTCCCGGGCTACTTCCTCGTCGACACCTTCCAACTCGAACATAATCCTACCTGGTTTGATTACAGACACCCAAAATTCGGGAGATCCCTTGCCTTTACCCATCCTGGTTTCAAGAGGTTTCTTCGTCAATGGCTTATCCGGAAAAATTCTCACCCACATTTTTCCACCACGTTTGATGTGTCTGCTAATGGCCACACGGCTTGCTTCGATTTGACGAGCCGTAATCCACCCGCACTCGGTAGCCATGATTCCAATCTCACCAAAGGCCAGATTACAACCACGATGGGCTCTGCCTCTTCGTTTGCCCTTTTGGATCTTTCTCCATTTCACTTTACTAGGCTGCAACATGGCATTTTATCTCCCACGCCCAAAACACTGCGAAACAATGAAAGTCATTTCAATCCACTTTCCTGACGATTCTTCTGTTTCGGTCTAGAACCTCGCCTTTATATATCCAAACTTTTACGCCAATTGTCCCGTAAGTCGTTTTCGCAACTGCCAAACCGTAATCAATGTCGGCCCTCAAGGTATGCAACGGGACCCGCCCTTCGCGATACCATTCTCTGCGAGCCATCTCCGCGCCTCCCAATCTACCGGCGCAAAATATCTTGATTCCTTTTGCACCAAACTTCAGTGATGTGGACACAGCCTTTTTCATGGCTCTTCGAAAAGCCACTCTATTGACCAACTGGCTGGCTACGTTTTCTGCCACCAACTGTGCATCCACCTCAGCCTTGCGAACTTCACGAATATTGAGAAACACCTCGCTATCTACCAACTTCTGAAGTTCTTTTTTCAAACTCTCCACACTTGCCCCGCGCTTTCCAATTACGATTCCCGGCCTGGCTGTGTGCACATTAACCTTTATCTTTTCACCGGCTCTTTCGATAAATACCCGCGATATACCTGCCCGCTCCAGGTATTTCCTTATATACCGCCTGAGTCGAATGTCTTCATGAAGCCACTTTGCATAACTCTTACGGGACACCCATTTCGAATCCCAAGAACGTATGACACCCAACCTAAAACCGATGGGATTTACTTTCTGACCCAAGGACGACCTCCTTCTTCAGGCGATTCCCGATGCTCCGGTGTATCACTATTGCAAATCAACTTCGAATCATTTCTCTTCTTCCAACCAACAACTCACATGGCTGGTCTTCTTTTGAATCATGGTTGCCCGTCCCATAGCTCTAGGCAAATATCTCTTCAACATGGGACCCTGATCCACCCTAATCTCTTTCACCACCAATGCATCCACATCAGCAGCGTCCGAGTTCGCCACATTTGCAACCGCAGATCTCAACATCTTTTCGAGCGCTACCGCAGGTCCACGCTGTGTAAACTGCAATATCGCCAATGCATCTTCTACTTTACGGCCTCTGATTGTATTTACGACCGCCCTGACTTTTCTGGGTGAAATCCGCAAATACTTCAGAGAAGAATATCTGTGTTTACGTTCTTCGCTCAACTGCGCTTCACGCTCTTTTCTTCTTTTTTTACGTTGGCTCATGGCCCAATTCCTCTCTCATACGGCCTCGGGAATATGGCTGCCCGTTCCCTAACCCTTTTTGCCGGGCTTGGGTTTAGATTTTCTATCACCCGAGTGTCCCCGAAATGTCCGCGTTGGAGAAAACTCTCCCAATTTGTGCCCAACCATATTTTCGGAGACAAACACAGGAATAAACTTATTGCCATTGTGTACAGCAAAAGTCATGTTGACCATTTCAGGAACGATTGTGGATCTTCTCGACCAAGTCTTGATGACCCGCTTGTCACCCGTTCTCTCAGCATCCCGTACCTTACGTACTAGATGAGCATCCACAAAAGGTCCTTTTTTAACCGATCTTCCCACGACCTATCCTCTCTGTTTAAAGTGCTATTTTCTTCGCCGCACAATATATTTACCAGTGCGATTGGTTTTTCTAGTTTTATGACCCTTGGTTTGCCATCCCCAAGGCGATACCGGATGAGGATTTCCTTGTCCGGCTCTTCCTTCTCCACCTCCATGAGGATGATCGACCGGGTTCATAGCCACGCCCCGCACTGTAGGTCGCCTGCCCATCCAACGAGTTCTGCCTGCTTTTCCTATGGTGATATTCTCGTGGTCGATGTTTCCAATCTGTCCAATAGTTGCCCAGCAATCCCTATGCACTTTCCGTACTTCACCAGAAGGCAGCCGGACTTGCGCATAAGTACCTTCTTTCGCAATCAGCTGACCGCTGGATCCGCCCGCGCGGATCAACTGCCCACCTTTGCCCAAACGTAGCTCGAGATTATGAATTTCGGTGCCTAAGGGGATATTTTTCAACGGTAGATGGTTTCCCGGCTTGATATCCGCCTGCAAGCTTGCCTCGACCCGATCGCCGACTTTCAATCCCAGAGGCCAAAGGATATACGCCTTCTCTCCGTCGATATAATGCAAGAGAGCCAAATGCGCAGATCGGTTGGGATCGTATTCTATAGCGCTCACCTTCGCTACAATATCCAATTTCTTTCTTTTGAAATCTACAATCCTATGCTTTCTCTTATGTCCGCTTCCCCGATGGCGCACTGTAATCCTACCGAGATTGTTTCGACCGCTGCCTCTCTTTTTGGAGAAAGTCAGCTTCTTCTCCGGTTTACGCTTGGATATGGGAGCAAAATCATTGGTCGTCATACTTCGATGACCCGGCGTTTTCGGTCTGTATTTTTTGATACCCATTCTTATGGCCTCGACTTAACTTGTCTCTAGACACCGCTGAAAAATTCTATGCGATCCCCTTCCTTCAGTTTCACGATCGCTTTTTTCCAAGACGGCCTTTTACCCAAATTTCGCCCAACTCTTTTCCATCTCGTTGGAGTCCTAATCGTCTTCACCGCAAGTACATTTACCCCGAATAGCTTCTCAACTGCTCTACGGATGTCTATCTTGTTGGCATCTTTCGCCACCCGAAAAATCACCTGATTGGTGCTTTCCTGTAGCATATTGCTCTTCTCGGTAACGATGGGTCTCAATATTATGGATTCAGGTGCTTTCATGATTTAAGCAATCCTTCCAACTGTTTGACGGTAGATACACTGATCACCAAGTGTTCTTGACCTACCAAGTCAACCAGATTCAACCCCTCGACGGATCTGTACATAAACCCAGGCAGATTGCGGGTAGACAACTTGAGGTTTTGATTGTCCTTGCGATCCACCAACAAAGCCTTATGCAAACCGAACCTACTCATGATTTCATGCAAGTGCTTTGTTTTTATACCTGGCAGCTCCATGTCCTTCAACACCCACAACCTCTGGTTGCGCGCTTGGTCGCTCAACACCGATCGCATCGCCATTTTTCGTACTTTCTTCGGCATTTTGTAAGCGTACGAGCGTGGTCTCGGACCAAATGCAACTCCACCACCTCGTTGGTGCGGTCCTCGAAGTGTTCCTTGTCTGGCCCGTCCGGTACGTTTTTGCTTGTAAGGTTTGGCGCCGGTACCACTCACTTCACCTCGAGTCTTCGTGGAGGCACAACCTTTACGCATACCGGCCTTTTGGCACTTGACAACTTCCCAAACCAACTCATCCCGGCTTTGCTGACCAAACACCTCATCATCCAGCTCCAAGGTGTCAACTTTTTCGTGCTCTAAATTCCATATCTCTACGGTTGCCATCACGGCCTCCGCCAACCAATTATGTTTAGGTCCTGATTTCCACATCCACGCCTGCAGACAAGTCCAATTTCATCAATGCATCCAATGTCTGCTGCGTGGGATCCAATATATCCAACAGCCTTTTATGAATACGAATCTCAAACTGCTCACGCGACTTCTTGTCGACATGCGGGGAGCGTAAAACCGTATATCGGCTAATCCTGGTTGGCAACGGAATCGGCCCTGATACTCTGGCACCGGTTTGCCTGGCGGTATCGATAATCTCACCCGCAGATTGATCAAGCAATTTGTGATCGTAAGCTTTCAGTCGTATTCTTATTTTTTGGATGTTCATCGTTTTAAAACACCCTTTACTCGTAAATTTCCGTAATTACGCCGGCACCCACTGTTCTTCCACCTTCTCGGATGGCGAACCTCAACTCTTTCTCCATCGCTATCGGCGTAATCAACTCCACTTTCATGTTCACATTGTCTCCGG
>JBFFBT010000223.1:0-9910 GCA_041560255.1 Myxococcota bacterium
CCTACTTTGGGCGCCTCGGGTGCGTTGTACGGCATGTTGGTGGCTTTTGGTTTCCTGTATCCCAATGCGCTGGTCTATCTGTTCGGATTGTTTCCCATAAAAGGAAAACACCTGGTCATGCTGTTTGTCGGCATCGGCATTCTTCAATCCATCACATTGGGAGCGGGCAACATTTCTTTGGCCGCCCATCTGGGGGGTATGGTGACCGGATACCTTTTGATTACCGGCAACTGGAGACCTGGAAAGCTCATCAAGAACGTAAAGATTTGGAGATTGAAACAACGTCACCGCAAACTCAAAAAAAGGATTCATATGGTGTCCGACAACGATAAATCCGATCATGATATGTTTCATTGACATGCAGTTTACATACCTTCCAACTCGTCCACTGATAGAGCCAAACCCGACGCTCCGCCTACCATCATGATAAATCCGGTGGATCTTCTTGACATAACATGCAAATTTGGCAAAATAGACCTGAAGCTCAGTCAAATGGACTTGGAAGGAGGTCTGAACTGTTTATGCCGCCTCGACTGATCACCACACCTGAGGCTGCGATCCGACTTGCTCGAGCCATCGCCTCCGATCTCAGCCTCTACAACGAAGAAAAAATCATCAACGGAATTGAGAATGATACCCTTTTCGACGTATTACGAGATGAGATCGAAGAAGGCCGCGAGCTGTACAAGAGCCGAGTCAGTCCGGAACTCTACGGAGCAACCAATTTTTACGACCGCGCCCTGATTGATATCATCATCAAATCCAAGGCCCATATCAAATCCAAAATTTGGTAGCCTTCACTTAGGATCGATTGTATCCCGTGAATCCGATTACTTTTATTGCCGATCTCGAATCCGTGGGACAACGCCTGGATGTGTTTTTATGCGCCAACTTGACGGATGTCTCCAGATCAACGGCCCAAAAATGGATCGATGAACATTGCGTGCTCGTCGAAGGACACAGCCAAAAACCATCCTACAGAATCCGCGCGGGTGAAAGAATCACCATTTCACCCCCGGACCCCCTCCCGGCTCAACCCTCGGCCCAAGAAATACCCCTGGCGGTATTGTACGACGAGCAGGACATCATCGTGCTCAACACAGCCGCGGGATTGGTGGTGCATCCGGCGCCGGGTAATCCGGACGGAACCTTGGTCAATGCGCTACTCCATCACTGCACCGACCTTTCGGGGATCGGCGGCGCTATCCGTCCCGGCATCGTACACCGCTTGGATCGAGGCACGTCCGGAGTCATGGTGGTTACGAAAAACGATAGGACGCACAAAGACCTTGCGAACCAGTTTCTCATGCATACCACCCAAAAAATCTACCTGGCTTTTGTGGGTCGGGGGCCCAATGCAGCAGATTTGGCCGCAACCGGAACGATCGATACGCTCTACGGCCGCCATCCCGTACATCGAAAACGCTTTTCTTCACGGGTCGAACGCGGCAAGCCTGCCAAGACCGAATACGAGATAAAAAAGCGTTTCCACGGATCTGATTGGAGCGCGTTGCTCATCGAGGCCCGGCCCATCACCGGCCGCACCCACCAAATCCGGGTGCATCTGGCCGACCAGGGTTATCCCATCCTGGGAGACAGCTTGTATGGCGGCAGAAGCGCCCGCTTTTTCCCCGAGTCCATCCTACCCCCCAGAACAGCCTTGCATGCCAAAAGCATCTCCTTCAAACATCCCGGCACGGGAAAAAAAGTCTTCTTTCAGGCCCCGCTGCCCGATGATCTTACCGATCTTGAAAAAGAGCTCAACGAGCATATGAGATAATAACCTCAAACACATGCCGAAATCGTCTTCCATCCAGACCCTTGCCTACAGCGTTCGGAGATGAAGAGCTTTTATCTCTTTCTTTAAAACTACATAGCAACCGAGCGATCCCAAAAAGTTCTTCAAAATCCTTGACAACCTCAAAACAAGATCCAAATTGGGAAGATGGTTTTTTCAGAACGAGCCCTACATCCACAAAATCCGGTTCAAGCCTTCACCGAACAACTTATGGTGCAAAAGCGCTTCTCGCACCATACCTTGAAAGCCTACCGCCTGGATCTAGACCAGTTTTCGGTCTTCTTATCCGGGAGAAAAAAGACCCTTCTCAACGCGGATCACAATGATATCCGGGCTTTCTTGGCATCTTTCCACAAACATCTCAATCCACGCAGCATTTGCAGAAAGCTTGCCGCCATTAGAGGATTTTTCCGATTTGCCCAAAAGAGATCTTGGATCGAGCAAAACCCGGCCGAAAGAATTCGCACTCCGGCAATATCCCGAAAGCTTCCTTCTTTCCTCGATCATGATGAAATGATCTCGTTGCTGTCGGTCCTCGATCAAAAGCATCCCTTGGGTAGGAGAAATCGGGCTCTTTTCGAGCTGTTGTACGCTTCGGGATTGAGAGTATCCGAGCTGGTGGGCATCAATCTTTCCGATATAGACCACCAAAACAAGACCCTTCGGGTCATGGGCAAAGGAGGCAAAGAACGCCTGGTGCTCTTCGGCACCCGGGCGGCCCAAGCGATCTTTGATTACCTACCGGCCAGAGAGCTTCTTTTGAACAAGTCAAAAAAGCCTGATCACAAAGCACTTTTTCTCAATCGTTGGGGAAGTCGACTGACAACCAGATCGGTCAGACGCTTGCTCGATCAAGCCGTCTTACGGGCAAAAATTGCGTACAACGTAAGTCCACACGTCATCCGACATACCTTTGCAACCCACATGCTTCGAGCCGGAGCGGATCTGCGCTCGATTCAGGAGCTTTTGGGTCATGCCAGCTTATCGGTCACCCAAGGATACACGCACGTGAACATCGATCATTTGATCGAGGTATACGACAAAGCCCATCCGCGTGCGCAAGCCGCATACAAGAAAAATCCACAAGGAGATTGAACATGCAGATTATCGCAACCACCATTCTGGCTGTAAGGCGCGACGGAATGACCGTCATAGCCGGTGACGGTCAGGTATCGATGGATAAAATCGTCCTCAAGCATAAAGCCCGCAAGATCAGAAAGCTTTTAGGCAATAAAGTTCTTGCCGGATTCGCCGGATCGACAGCCGACGCCCTGACTTTGTTTGAAAAATTCGAAGGTAAGCTCAAGGACTATGAAGGCGCATTGGTGCGATCGGCGGTAGAGCTCGCCAAGGATTGGCGCACAGACCGGTTGCTTCGAAGACTGGAAGCCTTGTTGTTGGTGGCCGATTCTGAAAAAATCTTGTTGATCTCCGGAACCGGGGATGTCATAGAACCTGAAAGCGGCATCATGGCAATTGGAAGCGGAGGTCCGTTTGCCCACGCCGCGGCCTGCGCCCTGCTGGAAAACACCCAGCTTCCGGCCGACAAAATCGCCATGGAGGCAATGCGGATTGCTTCGCGAATTTGTGTGTATACAAACGATTCCATCGTATTGGAATCACTTTAATACCCGTGAAAGATAGGATCGTACCGTCATGCAAAAAGAACTTCTGTCCATACCAACCAATTTTACCCCCCGGGAAATCGTATCGGAGCTGGATCGGTATATCATCTCCCAAAAAGACGCCAAACGCGCCGTAGCCATCGCGCTGAGAAACCGGTGGAGGCGCCAAAATGTGCCGGAGGAGCTGCGGGAGGAGATTGCACCGAAAAACATTATCATGATAGGACCTACCGGTGTCGGCAAAACGGAAATCGCCAGGCGCCTGGCCCGGCTGTCGCAAGCTCCGTTCCTCAAGGTGGAAGCCAGCAAATACACCGAGGTCGGATATGTCGGCCGGGATGTCGAATCCATGATTCGGGATCTGGTGGAGATTTCTTATAAATTGGTCCGGGACGAAGAAAGCCAACGCGTACAGGTGCGGGCCCAGGAGTTGGCAGAGGAAAGGCTCTTGGATATCCTGGTGCCTTCGCCTTCGGGACCGGCCGGTTTTGAAGATCGTCCATCCCAATCCAGCACGACTTCCACATCGTTGGCGGCTGCGCCCCTATCCGAAATCCCGGCCGATCGGGGTGGAAAAACCAGAGAAAAGTTTCGCCAGATGTTGCGCAACGGCGATCTGGATGATCGGGAAATCGAGCTCAATACGGCGGACAAAGCCGGGATGTTTCCGTTGATGCAGGTGTTTTCGACTTCCGGGGTCGAAGAGCTCAACATGAACTTGCAGGATATGATGGGCAATATTTTTCCCAAAAAAACAAAAAACCGAAGGGTCTCGGTTTCCGAAGCCTTGCGCCTGTTGACCCAGGAAGAGTCCCAGAAATTGATCGACACCGAGCGCGTCACCCATCAAGCCGTTCATCGAGCCGAGCAGAGTGGAATTGTATTCATCGATGAGATCGATAAAGTGGCGGGCCGTGAAACCGGAAAAGGACCGGATGTCTCCCGCGAAGGAGTGCAGCGGGATTTGTTGCCCATCGTGGAGGGTTGTTCGGTCGCCACCAAATACGGGATCGTCAACACGCATCACATCCTTTTTATCGCCGCCGGAGCATTCACTGTAGCCAAACCCTCGGACCTCATTCCAGAGCTGCAGGGACGTTTTCCCATCCGGGTGGAATTGAAAAACCTGGGTAAAGAGGAATTCATACGAATCCTGACCGAGCCGAAAAACTCGTTGGTCAAACAATATGTCGCCTTGATGGCTACCGAGAACGTACACTTGGAGTTTAACCCGGAATCCTTGGTGAAAATCGCTCAAATCGCCCAAGAGGTCAACAGCCGCATGGAAAACATCGGCGCCCGCAGGCTGCATACCGTCATGGAGAAACTGCTCGAGGATATATCGTTTCGGGCGCCCGAGATGAACGGCGAGCATGTCAAGTTCGGCCCGGAGGAAGTCGAAAAAGCATTGGGCAACATCATCCAGGATTTGGATCTGAGCAGATACATCCTGTAGTCGGCGTTTTATTTCCCAAGCGGGATCCCGCCAAAAAAAGGCCCCTGCCTGCGGTTACCTTGACAGCAAACAAATCCGAGAGATAATAAAGGAATATGCTCGACCATACATGCTACAGCCAAACAACATGATGGAATAGACGCTTGGAATCATCAGTGAAAAACGTTGAGATCGACAAGAACGCCGTTCCTCAGGTGATACCTGGATTGGACATCAACAGCCTGATCTTCAGCCCGGAAGAAGGTTTTCTCTTTTCACGGATCGACGGACAAACCACCATCGACGTCCTGGTCAAATCATCCGGAATGACTCAGGAACAGGCGCTCAATATCATAGTATCGCTGGCCGAGAAACAAGCCATCTCTTGGGACGGCATGCACGAGATTATCAATAGGCCCAAGAACACCCGAAAAGAATCTCCTGCCTCCAACCCCGTAACTCTTTGGGAAGACGACTACCATTTCGATACAAATTTTCTGAGCGAAGACACGGCCTTGGATCTCAACACGAAGAAAAAGATTTTATTTTTGTACGACAACCTCGACGAGCTGAGCTATTATACCTTGTTGGGTATCGATCGCCGGGCCGACGCCAAAGATGTCAAGAGAGCCTATTTCAGGGTTTCCCGCGAGTTTCACCCCGATTCGTACTTTAGAAAAAACTTGGGCAGCTACAAATCCAAGATCGAGACAATCTTCAAACGCATAGGTACGGCCTACGATGTTTTGTCGGACCCACACATGCGCAAGGAGTACGATGAAAACCTTCCCTTCGAGCCTAATCCGGAGGAAATAGCCCGCCAGGAGTCGGATGAAGAACAAAAAAAGAAAGATCAACGCCTGGCCCAAGAACGCAGAGCCAGGATTTTGAGACGCAGCCCAATCGCCAACAGAAAAGCCCAAGCGGAAAAGCATTACCTCAGCGCGTTGCAAGAAAAAGGAAAAAATGACACAGTAAGTGCGACCAACAGCATCAAACTGGCTTTGGTATTGGATCCCAATAATGAGACCTACAGACAGTTGCTTTCGGAGCTGGCTCCCAAGGCGGGTGTCATCCGATCGGAAAAAGAGCTTCGCCGGGGAAAAGTAGAAGAGTCCATGGGACGTTATGATGAGGCCTTGCAGGCATATTTGCTGGCGATTGAATACAATCCCCGGGAAGTGGAAGCTTTACACAGAGCAGCTTCGCTGATGTGCTCGTTGGATCGGAATCTTCGACAAGCCCTAAGTTTTTGCCGAAAGGCCTTGATGGTGGAGCCGGACAACATCAAGCTCAGGCTCACGCTTTCAGACATCTACATGGCCCTGGGCATGCAGAAAAACGCCCTGCGGGAGCTATCGGAGTATGTCCGCAACAATCCCTTGGACGAGCGGGCTGCCGAGAAACTTGCTGTGCTCAAATCCACGGGACGGGATCGGTGAGCGATGTCTAGACAAATCAAAAACCTACAATTTTCACCGCCCCGAAAAATGCCGGCAGTGGTTTTACGGGCGGCAACCAAACGGCGCCGGTCATGACTTGGCACCGTGTAACCAAGGCGTGTTGAACATGGAAAACATACTGGGAATCGACCTGGGCACCACCTACTCATGTGTTGCGCTGGTGGATGCCGGCTCCCCCATGGTCATCGCCAACAAAGGCGGGTATCGAACCACTCCTTCCATGGTGGCCGTCAGTGCGTCGGGTAAACGCCTTGTAGGACAACTGGCAAAAAGACAATCGGTTACCAACCCGCAAAACACGGTGTACGGCATCAAACGATTCATTGGCAGAAAATGGAACCATGACACCGTCCAAAAGCTCAAAGAGCATGTCAGTTACCGATTGGTGGAGGGTCCCCACAATGATATTCGGGTCTTGATGGCCGAAAAGACCCTGAGCCTACCGGAAATTTCCGCTATGGTGTTGACCGAGATGAAACACATTGCGGAAAATTACACCCAGGCGCCTTGCGATCGGGCGGTCATCACCGTCCCGGCATATTTCAACGACGGGCAACGTCAGGCAACCAAAGACGCCGGACGCATCGCCGGTCTGGATGTCATCCGGATCATCAACGAACCCACCGCGGCGGCTTTGGCATATGGTTATGGCAAGAAAATCGAAAAACGGGTGGTGGTGTATGATCTGGGAGGGGGCACCTTCGATGTGTCGGTGTTGGATATCGGACATGGGGTCTACGAGGTCATCGCCACCGCCGGTGATACTTTTTTGGGCGGCGAGGACTTTGATCAACGCATTTCGGATTGGATGGTTTTTTCTTTTGCCAAAGAACACGGGATTGATTTACGGGAAAATCCCATGGCGCTACAGCGGGTAAAAGATGCTTCGGAAAAAGCCAAATGTGAGCTGACCTTCAAACAAGAAGCAGAAATCAATCTACCCTTCCTTTTCACGCTCGGAAACCACAAAACCCTGCACCTGCAAAAAGTATTGGCCCGTCAAAAACTCGAAGAGTTGACGGTGGACCTGATCGAGCGTACCATCGGGATATGCGACAAAACGCTTCGGGACGCAGGGGTGAAAAAAACCGACATCTCGGATGTAATTCTGGTCGGAGGTCAAACCCGCATGCCCAAAGTCCAAGAGATGGTCCGCAAGTTTTTTGATCGCGATCCGTCTAAAAACGTTCATCCCGACGAGGTGGTCGCCCTGGGAGCCGCAATTCAGGGGTATGCGCTGGCGGCCGAAAAATCGGGCGAGGAAACCCTGCTTTTGGATGTCACTCCCCATTCTCTCGGAATCATGATCGTCGGAGGCTATTTCCAAATTTTAATTGAGAAAAACACCACGGTGCCCACCAGCGCAAGCCACGTATTCACGACCGTGAAAGACGGTCAAACTTCCGTCAAAATCATGGTATTTCAAGGTGAAAGTAATATCGCGGTCGAAAACGAGCTGCTGGGCGAATTTATCTTGACCGGACTTCGTGAGGCCCCCCGCGGTGAGGTGGAAATCGAGGTCTCTTTTGATATTTCGGCCGACGGCATCGTCAGCGTATCGGCCAAGGATATGGAGACCGGCCACAGACAGTCCATCGTCGTTACCGCCACGAGCGGATTGACCGAAGACGAGCTTCAAACCATGGTCGAAGAGAATCGGGACTACCTGCTGGCAGCAGCTCAGTACGAGCAATATGAAACTTTAAAGTCCCAAGCCGACTTGCTCCTGCACGAGATCGACAAGCTCTATCCCAGTGTACAAACCATCATCGCCGAGTCGCAGTACAGTGAGGATGCGCTCAAGCGAACCCAGTCGACCATCTCGCGGGCCCGCAACGCGATCGATCGAAAAGACATCGAAAGCCTTGCAAGCGTCCTCGATGATCTCAAAAGAACTTTGAATATGTTTCAAAGCCTGGCTGCCCGAAAAACCTAACCAGAGGTGTCTGCATACCCATGACCAAGCAGGATACCATACGCAGGCTGTTGGACAGGGGATTGACCCACTTCGGCCTGGGCCAGGTGCAAGAAGCTCTCGAAGCCTGGAATGAAGTTCTCAGCATGGAGCCCGACAACCAAAAAGCCAAACAATACATCGATTTCGTTCACAACAACTGGGAACCGCCTTCCAACCTCGAAGAAGAATTGATACGCTCGGACAAGATATCCAGACCGCAAGGGATCGAAAACCACCGTCTGGTGCGTCCGGGTGAAACCAGAATAGGCTCTTCCAGTCTGCCTTCCTACCCCTCAGACGAACAACCCCGACACGAAAGTGCAAATGCCCGGGAAGATATCTTTACCCATCCAGAAGAGACCAGCGAGGTTCAAAGTCCGCCCGCCGATGAAATCCCGACTCCCACAAGCAACCGACCAACGACATACCCTGAATCAGAACATCCTCCCATACACTCGGAAGATTTTTGGTCCATTGATCACCCTCCAACCAATCCGGGTCAGCCCCAACCAGACATCTGGGCGCCGTTGAAATCGGAGGATTTCCAAGGACTGAGCCTACCGCCCTCTTTGGAAGAGCCTTTGGAAGAGCCTTTGGAAGTACCGCTCGAGACGAGTAACGCAAAACAAGATACGGCAAACCCTTTCGAGCCCCATGAAAACTTGGAGAATCCAGAAGAAGATATCTTCGGAATCACCGACACGCCTTTTGAAAAACCGATCATGGAAGACGATATCGTCACCACCGAGGCGCCCTTCGATCCCGACAGTGAGGATCATCAACAGACCACGGAAGCCATTTTGGATATGGTCGCCGATTCTATCGAACCAATCCCTGTGGAATCCAGCAGACAAAACCAAGTTACAGAATCATCGCAAAGCGAAAACGAAATACAAACCTGGGTAAAAGGAGCCTACGAGCTTCTCGAAATGGACGATTTTACCAACTCGCTCGAATTGGCCGAAAAAATATTGTCACGCGATGAAAACCATGCAGAAGCGTTGTCCATAAAAAGCGAAGCCGAAAGCTCCTTGATGTCTTTACTTTCGTCAAAGCTGGGAGATCTCCAACGGGTACCGGTTATCGGCATGCAGGATGACGAGATCATCTGGCTCAATCTGGATGATCAAGCCGGATTCGTCCTTTCTTTGATCGACGGTCAAATGAATCTCGAGGAGATCATGTCGGTGAGCAACCTCAAACCTCTCACCATCATGCGCGTCCTCACACAGCTTCTACAGGACAATATTATCAAGCTCTAATCCAAAGCTCCCAAGATAGCCGCCTCCATGATTGTGTTCATCAGCTCGTCTACATGCCGGCACGTCTACCTATCCATTTGTTGCCCCCGGGTGAACACCGATGAAGGCCTATGCGTCCTTACAGGCATGCAGAGATCTTACCAGATAGGATTCTATCGTCGGACATCGCGGCATGCTTTTTGTACAAAACCGCCTGCTCGCAGCAGTGTCATACATGCATAGGGTATGAAAGTACGCCAATGACATCGGAATGCCCTTGGAGAGCTTTGCGGCACCGGCGATTTTCAGGGCGCTTCGAGCAAAAGCGGGGGGTATTTTTATAATCCTGGGAGACTGCCTGCCCGCACAATCCGCCAACGTATTGAAAAAC
>JBFFBT010000224.1:0-9909 GCA_041560255.1 Myxococcota bacterium
CAAATGCATATAGGTCTCAGGTTTCATATGGTTCGTGATGATGGTTGGTTTGATTTTCGGACTTCAGGATGATTCTGGCATCGAGTATTTCGAGCCCTTCTTCAAAAACCACCACGGGGTTCAGATCCATCTCCTGGATTTCCGGGTAGGATTCAATTACTTCCGACACGATGAGCAATAACTTCTGTATGGCTTTTTTATCTCCGGGTGGCCTACCTCGGTAACCCTCCAAAAGAGGTGAGGATCGAAGCTCTTTGACCATCTTTTTGGCCGTCCTGGCCGTGATGGGTAGCACTCGATAGACCACGTCTTTGAGAACCTCGACCATGATTCCGCCTATACCGAACATCAAAATGGGTCCGAATTGATCATCGATCTTGGTGCCGACGATGGTCTCGAGACCTTCTTTTGCCATGGGTGATATCAAGATGCCCTCAAGGTCGGCGTTGGGGATCTGTTGTTTGATTTTTTTCTGCATCTTGGAAAAGATTTTTCTGGCTTGCTCGGGTCCTTCGACATCGAGGACGACACCTCCTACATCCGATTTGTGTAAGACTTGTGGAGAGACGATTTTCATCGCCAAGGGTCTTCCTATATCAACCGCGATGCCGGCGGCTTCGTCCGGCGTGCGGGCCAATCGATAGTCGCCCACGGTGGCTCCATGAAGTCCCAAAAGCTCTTTGGCTTCGTGTTCGAGTAAATTGCGCTTTTGTGCGACTGCGTTTTCGATAATCGCTTTTCCTCGGATTTTGGCCTTTTGACTCCATTTGAACACGAATTCGGTTTTGGCCTCGTAACTTTGTAGGTAACTTCCGTACTCGGCACATGCACAGATGCATTTGCTGGCGATTTCCAGCGAATCGTAAACCGGGATGTTATAGTATCGCAACAAATCCAACGAGTGGGGTTTGAGATAGTCGTAAAGCGAATGCACGACGATGGGTTTTTTAACCTCTTGGACGAGTTTTCCCATTTGATGGGCGGCGTCTTCTTCGGCAAACGTGAGGCTTTTCGCAAACCGTATTCCGTATCCGCCAAACAAACCCACCAGCAACAAGCCGCCTATTTGGTTGTCGTGCAAAAGAATGCGCGCGCAATCTGCAAACAAGGCCGGGTTTGTGTCCGTGCCGCCGGCCACATCGACTGGGTTTCGAAGTGATGCCGCTGGTGGGAGCAGTTTTTGTAGTTTTTCTTGTGTCTTTTCGGATAGGGGTGGCATTTTCAGGCCCGCTTCTGATAATAGATCCGCCGCAATGGTGGCGTGACCACCACCGTCTGCCAAGATGGCCACCTGGTTGTTGCGAATTGGGGGCAGGCTGGAAAGAGCTTCGGCAACCGGAAAAAGCTCGTCGGAGTTTTCGATGGTGATGATGCCCGCTCGCTTAAACGCGGTGCGGGCCACTTCGGAAATACCCGCCAACGCGCCGGTGTGGGATCCGGCCGATCGCTTACCGGTGGCCGAACGACCGCTTTTTAAAATAATGATAGGTTTGTGTCGGGTGGTTCGATAGGCTTGCTGCAAAAAGGATCTACCATCGCGCATGCCTTCAACGTACATGAGGATAGCCAAGGTTTTAGGATCGTTCAGAAAAAATTCCAAATATTCGTGAAATCTAATGTCTGCTTCGTTGCCGACGCCGACATAGTAGGAAAATCCCTTTTGGCTTTTAATGGCGGCTTCGGTGATGAGTGAAAGCGCCATGTTGCCGCTTTGGGTCAAAAGGGCGATGTTTCCAGGCGGCACTTGACGGAGTCCAACCAAATTGAGGTGGTTACTCAAGTTGATCATTCCGGAGGTATTGGGCCCGATGATACGAATTTGATTTTTTCGGGCCACTTCCACCATAATGGCTTCCAATTCTTTGCCGTTCTCACCGGTTTCACCAAATCCTCCGGCTATCACCACAACTCCTGATACTCCCTTTTTACCGCAATCTTCCAAGATGGCAGGTATTGATTGGGCGGGTGTGGTGATCAAGGCGAGATCCACCGATCCTTCGATTTCGGAAACTTTTCGGTAACAACGCAACCCGAATATGCTCGATTCGTTGGGGTTGACCGGATAAATCGCGCCTTCGTACCTTTCTTCCAACAACGTCTTGATGGCCTGGCATCCTCTCTTGGTTTCGGTTTTTGAGGCGCCCACCACCGCGACGGAACAAGCATTGAGTACTCTATCGAGAGACATCTCTTATCTCCCTTGAAAAACGGGATTACGCTTATTGGAAAACGACGCCAGCCCTTCATGCCAATCTTCTGTGTTCATGCAGGCCAGAATTGCTTCTGCTTCCAATCGCAATATGGTATCCAGATCTCTTTGATCGGCCTCATTGATCATTTGTTTCGCAAATCGTATGGAGATGGGAGCCTTGGATGCAATGCGTTTTGCCAAAGTCACGGCTTGGGGCAACAGCTCATGGATGTGAAAGGCGTTCAAGGCCAATCCCATGGATTGGGCCTGTGCGGCGTCGATGATCTCTCCGGTGTATATGAAATATTTGGCTTTTTGCATACCGACGAGGTTTGCAAGGTGCTTGGTGACGCCACCTCCCACGAATGTTCCCAGGCTGGTTTCCGTGAATGCGAGGGTGGCCTGTTTCGCCATCAATATCAAATCGCAGGCCAGAGCCAATTCGGCGCCGGCTCCTCTGGCAGGACCGTTTATGGCGCAGACAATCGGTTTGGGAAACTCGTGTATTCTACGTGTGGTTTCATGCGCCAGCATGATGTATTCACGTTTTTGCCAGGCGGTGCGATCTTTGGTTGCGTGTTTTTTTAAATCCGCCCCGGCGCAGAAAGCTTGCTTTTCTTCATGATTTCTTTTCCATACGGTACCGGTTAAGACTAGTGCCCGAATTGATTCGCGTTGCTCTATTTCTGCCAGCACATTTTGGAGATCCAGGTACATCTGTTCGATTACCGCATTCATTCTCTCCGGACGGTTGAGCCTGATGATACCTACTTGCTCGTCTTCTTCGAATAGCACGGTTGAAAATTGCATCAGATAGCTCCTTATTGGTTCAATCGGTGATCAATGCGTTGAATACCTTCATGAGCAGATTCTGCAATCGAAAAAAAAAATGCAAATGATTTCTTTGGGACTGTTTATGGGCAGGTACCGTCGAGCACACTTCGAATGATGACCGACAACTTATCCAGGGTAAATGGTTTTTGAATGATTGGTACATCTTGACTCGTGATTCCATGGTGGTCGATGGCATCGCTCGAATATCCCGACATGTAAAGGATTTTCATTTTAGGTTGCAAGGCCTTCATGTTGGCAGCCAGATTGGTTCCGCTCATGTGGGGCATGATCACATCGGTAAGCAGAAGATGTATATCGCCTACATGCTTTTCGGCCATCTGGAGGGCTTCATTGCCCTGTCTGGCACATAAAACATTATATCCACAGAGCCCGAGCATGCGATCAATCAGCTCCAGCAACAGATCATCGTCCTCTACAACCAGGATGGTTTCATTGCCTTTTTTAGGAATGTTTTTTTCACAGTGTTCCGAGATGGGTCTTTGTACTTTTGGGAGATAAATTTTCACCGAAGTTCCCTTTTGAGAATTTATTTCTGAAGTAATATATCCGTTACATTTTCTCGTGATATCTCTGGCGACCGTCAATCCTAAGTCCAACGGTTTGGCCGGAGACTCGCATTCCGGTTCGGTTTTGTTTGAGTTGTGGATGTTGTTTCGATGATCGATTGCCAAAATAGCGTAGTAACCGGGTTGAATCGAGTCGGATCCATTCAAATCTTCCGGCTTGAGATGGGCGCTTCTGGTTTCGATGTCGATTTTACCTCCCTGCGGCATGGCATCTCTGGCATCGACGGAGAGGTTCATGATGATTTGCTCCAAAAGACCTGGATCTACTTTGATTTGAATGGGCTCCGGATAAAGATCGACTTCCAACTCGATATGTTCTCCGATCAATCTACGCAACATCGTCTCGATGCTGCGAACCGATTCGTTGATATCTATGATTTTTGCCTGCAAAATATCTTTTCTGGAAAATGCTAAAAGCTGCCGGGTAAGATCGGCGGCGCGATGAGCGGCTTTGGAGATCTCCTCGATTTCATTTCTCATGGGATTGGATTCTTCCAGCTCCCAGAGCGCCAGATGACTGTATCCGATGATAATACCGAGTAAGTTATTGAAATCATGTGCGATGTATCCAGCCAAGCGTCCTAGAAGCTCTTTTTTTTGTAAACCTAAAAGTTGTTCTTCCAAACGTTTGGTATGGCTTATGTCTTTGATGATGGATAAAGATTGCTCATCTTTGTTATGGGCGCCAAAGTGAATTTCGGCCAGAAATTGGGTTCCATCTCGTTTCTTGTGAAGCTGCTCAAATGGCATTGCCGAGCTGGTTGGTTGGCTGAACTGGGGTAATTCAAGAGCTTTAGTGTTTGGATCGGATTGAGACGTCAAATCAGCGTAGCGCATCTCCAAAAGCTCGAGTCGGCTGTATCCATACAGCTTTTCTGCGGCTCGGTTTGCATCCACAATCTGTCCCCCTGAACCTTCAAAAACCATAATTGCTGATGGTTCGGTGTTGAGAAACAACCTGAAAGATGCTTCGCATTTCTGTAGGGCCTCCTCTGTACGGCGATAGGCTCTGCGAACACCGGCCTGGTGTAGGTTTTTTTGTACGACCGGGATCAAGAAATCGATTTCATCGATGTTGAGAAAATCATGGACACCAAAGCTGATGGAAGAGTTGTAGGTCTCAGGGGTTTTTTTGTCTGAAAAAACAATAAAAGGCACGTCTTTCGCGCACATTTTCGTGATGTTGAGCGCCTCCTGGGTGCTGAACGCCTCTTCGGTATAGTCGGAGATGATCAAGTCCCATAATTCTGCTTCTATCGCTTTGTGCAATTGTTGCTCGGTCGTGATCTCTCTGAACTTGGGATCATAACCTCCCTTCTGAAGATTCTTGACCACCAGGCGGTTGGTGTTTTTCGTGCCCCCAATCATCAGTACGCGAAGTGGTTGCCCCATTCAGCCTCCCCTTTTGTCTCGGCGTCACTGGGTATCTTTGGGCATGTAGCTTCTATCTATCGCCATTCTGAGCAAAAATGGCGTCATTGTGCCTGATCCAACCCGATAGGCGACACTGGATGTGGGTAAAAACCTGGTGACCATTTGGTATCGCAAACTACCTTTGGAGGCGCCGAAACCGTAGCTCTCCTTCAATCAAATTCATCCAAAAAAATAGGTAATTGATTGTATTGTACGAATAATTCAGATACGAGTCAAGCTTGGGACGGTTTTGGATCGGCTTTTTGGGTATTGTTTTGACCATAGGAGTTATACGGGCCTAAGATGGCTTGTCGGCTCATGGAAGGTGGAGCATGTTGTGTCTTTGGCTCGAAAACAAAAATATATCAATCCGAGATATTGATCAACCCCGAATACCACCCCAAGAAGTTCTCATTCGATCGCGGCTTGCAGGTATATGTCGTACCGATTTGGAGCTTGCCAAGGGATACTACGCCTATCGGGGGGTGCCTGGTCATGAGTTTGTTGGTGAGGTTGTGGATGCACCGGGAGCGTCAAGGTGGATCGGCAAGCGGGTTGTGGGCGGCATTAATGTTGCTTGTGGGACTTGCCGGGACTGCATGCAGGGGTGCTCGAACCATTGTGCACATCGAAGCGTTCTTGGGATCATGAATCGGCAGGGT
This sequence comes from Myxococcota bacterium, assembly GCA_041560255.1. Classification (GTDB taxonomy): domain Bacteria; phylum Myxococcota; class B64-G9; order B64-G9; family B64-G9; genus JBFFBT01. The sequence goes on from JBFFBT010000224.1 coordinate 5,688, forward strand.
GTTTTTGCAGAGTACTTCACTTTGCCCAAACAAGCTTTGATCGAAGTACCGGAAAGCCTATCCGACGAAGAGGCGGTATTTGTAGAACCGCTTGCCGCCGCAGTTAGAATCTTGGATCAGGTATCGATTGGATCACATGATAAAGTGGTGGTGGTTGGAGCCGGCCGTTTGGGGCAGCTCATAGCAGAGGTTCTGAAGACCAGTGGATGTGAGCTCTTGGTGATCGCCAAGTACCCTGACCAAAGAGCCGTTCTGCAAGAAAAAAATATTGCGGTGACAAAGCCGGACTCTTCACCGGTGAAAAGCGCAGATGTGGTCATCGAAGCTACCGGGAGTCCGGTAGGATTTTCAATTGCCAGATCGGTGGTGCGGCCGCTGGGCACAATCGTAATAAAAAGCACATACCAGGGTCGTTTGAACCTGGACATATCTTCATTGGTGGTTGACGAGATAAAGCTTTTGGGATCTCGATGCGGAAATATCGCCAAGGCTCTGGCTCTATTGACACAAAAAAAAGTAAATGTTTTATCACTGGTGACCGAACGGTATCATCTCAAACAAGGAAAGCAGGCATTTCAACACGCCTCACAACCGGGTGCATTGAAGATATTATTACGGATTTGACGGCTTGTACGTTCTCGAGGTCAAAAGAGTGAGACCGAGACCGCGCAACCCTCGCTGGGCGACTGCAATACATAAGGATTTCAACCGTCCAGCGCTCTTATGACCAAATCGATAAAATCCGCTTCGGTGATGATTCCCACCAGCTTCTTTTCCTCCACGACTGGAAGACATCCAAATTTGTGTTTTTTCAGAATCTTAGCGGCCTCTAAAACGGTGGTTTCGGGATCAATCGTGGTAACATCCAGAGACATGATATCCCTGGCTTTGATGGAAGATTTGAATTTCGTGCTGTCGCTGGGATTTATACCCGCTAGGCTGCTGATTTGGGCTCTGAGTAAATCCCGATGGGTGACCAAGCCCACGAGTCTTTCACCCCTTACGACCGGAAGATGTCGTATGCGCGCAAATGTCATGACATTTTCTGCCAAATCCAAATCCTCGTTTTCGTCGAGTGTTACCAAATCGGTGCACATGATCTCTTTGACCTTGAGCCTCTTCATGACTTCCTCCGGGTAAGCCCTCTGCGGATCGAATCGGATTATAGAAACAACTTCAAGCCGACAGCAAAGACTCGATGTGAAGGATGATCTATTGAGCTGCGGTATCCAAAATCAAGAGCCATCCTCTGAGAAACATAGCTGAGTCCGGCAGACCAAAAATGGTCATTCGGTCCTATGCGGGCGTGATCCATAAGGTATCCACCGCGTACTGCCAGCTGTCCGAATACGAGATACTCGAGGCCGAAATGGTAGCTGTACGCGGTTTCTTTTTTCCCAAGTAAAGCGGCAGCATCCACTGGTCTTTGGAAGTTGATGTGCCAATCAAATGCCAAAGCCAATGTCCGAAAAGGGGAAAACATTGCGCCTGTGCGCATCGAAACCGGATGCTCGAGGTAATCCGCCGGGTTTGTTAAATTATAACCTGCCACGGCGAGAGACAATCCAAAAGTAGTTCGAAGCAGCAATCCAGCATCCACCGATACCGCGTCGACCGCGTCGATCTTTCCATCTATATCGAAGTTGATATATTTAATATTGGTTCCAATGAATAGATTGTCGGTGATGGCGGTTGAAAAAGCCAAATCGTATCGGTTTCCCTTTTTGCTGCCGTCACGATCGATCCGAGAGTAGCTCATGCCGGTGGCAAACGATTGAATCTGGTTGTCGACCACTGACACATTGAAAGTGTGTTCAAGAGAACCTTGGGTTTCCGTCTTGGGAGTATGGAGGTAATTGGTCTCAAGAGTGTAACGCCGAAACAGGCTCATGCCGGCCGGGTTGAAAAATATGGCGTCATTGCCGGTTGAAACCGCCGCATGCGCGCCACCCATGGAAAGAGGCCGTGAGCCGAGCAGCTCTTCTCCCACCGCCTGGTTGGATGCAACCACGACGATGAAACATGCTAGGATTGTATTTTTCATTTGCATGACCTGAGATTAACAGTGGCTTGAAAGAGATGTCAAGAACAGGTTGTATTAAGATATGTTTCTTCTTTACCTCAAATCCTTTTATCACTATTCTTTTCATCAGCTTTGCGCAGATGGAGGTTATGTTTTGTCGGTTCCGATTGTGACGCTTACCACCGATTTTGGCGACACAGATGTTTTTGTAGGCGTCATGAAAGGCGTTATTTTGAGTATTTGCCCGCAGGCCAGATTGGTGGATCTCTCGCACCAAATCACTCCCCAGGATATTCATGCTGCAGCTTGGCTGCTGCAGTCGGCAATGGATTACTTTCCGTGCACCACCATCCATCTCGTGGTGGTAGATCCAGGTGTGGGCACAAAGAGAAAACCCATTGTTATACGCACACCAAGAGGTTTCTTTGTGGGTCCGGACAACGGATTGTTTTTTCCCATGTGGAAATCTGAAATCGCTCGATGGACCGGACGAGATGATTTAAAAATTGTCGAGATTTCAAATCAGCAGTACTGCTTGAACAATATATCGCAAACATTTCACGGCAGGGACATTTTTGCACCCGTAGCCGCCCACCTTGCAAACGGTGTGAGCCTGGACGAATTCGGCCCGGTTCTCGAAAACCTGCAATCCCTTACAACGCCCGAGCCTTGCCTGGATGAGCCGAACAACCTTATGGGCCATATCATGCATATAGATCGGTTTGGAAACTGTATCAGCAATGTCCACATCGAGCACTTGAATCGCTTAGGAGGAGCGGATCGATTCAGCGTTTTTTTGAGAAATATCGAGATCGGCCCGATTCACAAGACCTATGCCGATGTGCCGGTGGGCGCCGTGTGTGCAATCATGAATTCGAGTGGATATTTGGAGCTGTCGGTCAGGCAAGGCGATCTACAGGCTTTACTGTCGGTGGATCGGTTTGCGCCGATCAGCGTGGTTAAAAAACAGAATCTGAATGTTGCCAAACCTGCCGACCAGAGGTAGGCTGAGATCATGAAACCCGATCGTGAATCGACTTGGTCGAATACCGTCTTTGTGATGAAAATCCGCCTGATAGTTTTGATTTCGATCGGTTGGTTGTTTTGGCTCGCGAATGATTCAGTCAATGCCCAAACAGCTTTATCGGAGGATCCGGCGCATTATTTTAAAAAAATTCAATTGAAAACCCTTTCGGATGTATCCGTTGAAAATGTCGATGTGGGCAAACCCATTGTATGGATCGTTATCGATGCTCTCAGGCCGGATCATTTGGGATGTTATGGATATGGGCGCAATACATCTCCAACGTTGGACCGGATGGCCGGAAATGGTCTTCTTTTTACAAGATTTTTTGCAAATGCTTCCTGGACCCGTCCGGCTGCCGCCAGCATGCATACAGGATTGTATCCATCCCATCATGGTGTACAGTGTGATTGGCACAAGCTGCCCGACTCATTACAGACGGTAGCCGAGCAGTTGAAGAAAGCGGGTTACTTGACCATAGGGGTAGTTGGAAACGGAAATGCCAGCTCGGCCTTTGGGTTGAGTCAAGGTTTTGATGTGTTTGAAGATACCACGACCCAGTGGAAAGGGCTGCCGCGGGCCGAGCAAGTATTCAAGCTTGGTTTGGATCTGGTCAAAAAACATCAGGATCGGCAAAAGATTTTTTTGTTTTTATTTGTGGTCGATCCCCACGATCCCTACAAGCCCGAACCACCATATGATGAGATGTTTTTCCCCGGCTTCGAGGGAGAAGTTGTACACAGCCCTCGCTGGGAGTATCAAAATCAATATCCGAAGCTGGTGCAAAAAAAAATCGTAGCTTTGTATGACGGATTGATTCGTTACACGGATGACCAACTGTCTGGGTTTTTTTCCGGTTTGGAAAAGCTTGGATTGTTCGAGAAAGCCAGTATTTTTGTAACATCTGATCATGGTGAGGCATTTGGAGAACATGGAATCTACAAACATGCATATCATTTATATGAAACCCATATTCGGGTTCCGTTGATTATCCATGCACCCTGGCTGAGACAAAAAGGCCGGATTTGTCCAGCCATGTTTCAGCAAGTCGACTTGTTTCCTACATTGTGCGAGCTTGCGGGAGCTGAAATACCGGCTTCTCTGGATGGTATTTCCATACTCAAGTTCTTGCGGGGTGAGCAAAAACTGCCGACGCCCAGGTATGTGTTATCTGA
>JBFFBT010000225.1:0-9853 GCA_041560255.1 Myxococcota bacterium
AATTTCTTTTTGGGGGTATCCCAACTCGATGGCGGATACAATTCCTCCCAACTCATCGATCTTGTCGATGTACATCCAAGCATCCCGCTCCATCTTGTCGGTCAGCCACTCGACAAAGAAAGATCCTCCCAAGGGATCTATGGTGTGTGCAACCCCGGTTTCTTCGGCAATGATTTGTTGGGTTCTAAGCGCTACCGTAACCGATTCCTCGGTGGGCAATGCCAGAGTCTCATCCAGCGAGTTTGTGTGCAGGCTTTGAGTTCCACCCAAAACCGCGCTCAATGCCTGCAGAGAAGTTCTGACCACGTTATTGAGGGGCTGTTGCGCCGTCAGGCTGCAACCCGCCGTTTGTGTATGAAATCGCAGTTTCAAAGATGATTCCTGCCGGGCATTGAATCTCTCTTTCATGATCTTGGCCCACATACGGCGGGCAGCGCGGTATTTGGCAATCTCCTCGAAAAAATCGCTGTGCGCATTAAAAAAGAAGCTCAACCGGGGAGCGAATGCATCAACGTCCAAACCACTGTCTATACCTGCCTGTACATAACCAATCCCGTCCGCCAAAGTAAACGCCAATTCCTGAGTCGCCGTGGAACCGGCTTCCCGGATGTGGTAACCAGAAATCGAAATGGTGTTCCATCGGGGTACGTGCCTGGTGCAGTATGACAGTATATCAGTGATGATTCGCATACTCGGCCTGGGCGGGAAAATCCAGGATTTCTGAGCAATGTACTCCTTGAGAATGTCATTTTGGATGGTGCCTCCGATTCGATCACTTCCTATACCTTGCTTTTCAGCCACAACGATATACATCGCCAACAGAATACCCGCTGGCCCGTTAATGGTCATGGAAGTGGTCACTTTATCGAGCGGAATTCCATCGAACAAGACCTCCATGTCGCGAAGACTATCGATGGCCACACCGCATTTTCCAACTTCACCTTTGGACCTGGGATGATCAGAATCATACCCCATCAAGGTAGGATAGTGAAATGCGACCGACAACCCGGTTTGTCCCTGGTCCAAAAGATAGCGATACCGCTGGTTGGTGTCCTCGGGGGTGCCGAATCCGGCAAACTGTCTCATGGTCCAAAGGCGGCCTCGATACATCGTGGGTTGGATACCCCTGGTAAACGGATACAATCCCGGCAGCCCTAAATCTTTCTCATAATCCGCCTCTGCAACATCGTCAGGCGTGATGAGTCGCGGAAATTCCAAATCGGATACAGTCGAAAATCGCTCTTGTCTTTCCGGACTTTTTTCTAGAATTTTTTCAAGCTCTTTCCGACTCCATTGTTCTTTGGAAAGTATAATTTTTTTGATGGCTTCACGATCGAACATAATGATTTCCTCGCAATTGCGGGTGGGTTGATCCAAGTTGAAACCAAAACGATAGAATTCTCATTGCATACCACCCAGCATCTTCATACCTGACATTCGATGAGCTGGCAACCTGTATTTTGTCTGCCTCTGATCTAAAAATATCTATATGTTTCGAGTGGTATCATCTCATCATGCATCCAACAGCAATCGGGCAATGACCAGACGCTGTATCTCGCTGGTTCCCTCATAAATGGTCGTGACCCTGGCGTCTCGAACGTACCTCTCAATGGGATATTCTTTAATGTATCCATAACCCCCGTGGATTTGAAACGCGCGGGCGCACACCCGGTTGGCGGTTTCACTCGCATACAGTTTCGCCATGGACGCTTCCAGAGTGTAGCGTTTACCCTGTTCCTTCAGGACCGCCGATCTCAGTGTCAACAATTTGGCAGCGTCGATCTCCGTTGCGCTATCAGCTATCATCCATTGGACAGCTTGGTGCTTTGAGAGGGTATTTCCGAAAGCCACACGTTGTTTGGCGTACTGTATGGCCTGATTCAATGCGGCTTTAGCAATGCCGACCGACTGAGAGGCGATACCTATCCTACCGCCATCCAAAGCGCGCATGGCAATCGCGAAGCCCTGATTGAGCTCTCCCAAAAGGGCGTCATCAGGCAAGACGGCTTGTTCGAAAGTCAGAGAAACCGTATTGGAGGCAAGCAAACCCATCTTTTTTTCAGGTTTACTCACATGCACTCCTTGGGTGTCCTTGGGAACCAAAAACGCAGAAATACCCTTGGGACCATCGTCCGATGTTCGCGCCCAAACCACGGTTACACCCGCATGAGCACCCGAGGTAATAAATTGCTTGGCACCATTCAAGACCCATCCTTGTGCAGTCCTGTGCGCCTTGGTTTTCAACCGAGCGGCATCCGAACCGCAACCCGGTTCGGTCAAAGCAAACGCCCCGGCAAGATATTCACCATTGGTTAGTTTGGTGACATGGCACTTTTTTTGTTCATCAGTGCCGAATTCGCAAATGATTTCCGCCACCATGTTGGTAACCGCCATGGTCACGCCGGTCGAAGCACAACCTTTGGATATCTCCATCATAGCGAGCGCATAGGCTACCGCACCCGATTCGGCTCCTCCCCATTTTTCGGCCACATTCACGCCCATTAAACCGAGCTTGGCCATCATGCCCAGCTCGATCGATGGAAATCGGGCCTCTCTCTCACGCTCGGATGCCTGAGGAGCGAGTTCCCGCTCGGCAAACTCACGCGCTGTCTGTTGAATGAGCTTTTGAGTTTCGGTCAAATCAAAGTAGGACATTTTACCACTCCATGTTCGATGCGGGAGAATCTTTGAAGCGAAATCACACCCGACGCCATCGCGGCCTGCCTCATTATGGCGCCGTTGCCGACGTCGATAAAAACCATACATTCCTACGAGTAAAATTGCCTAACAATTTTTATAACGTGTGTCAACCCCATCTCAAGGGTCGCTGATTGAATCAAAATCGCCCCCAAAGGGCAAGGCCTTGTATGGACATTCCCAGGTTAATCTCTAGATCTGCGACTTGGCTTTTCTCAGGCGTATACTGCAGCGACAAAACCGCACCGGTGATGGCGCAACCGGCCGCCAGCACGTATCCGGAGATTGCCACCACGGTCCAGGCATCTGATTTGGACTCCAACGACTCGCGTTCCTGTACCGTGTTGGCTTGATCGGCTTTGCTCTGGTAATTGCTTGCGCCGAGATGACCCGTTATGCCCATGACGAGAGACGCGCTCGCTGCGATGGTATAAGGCCACCAGGACCGATACCAGGGTCTTTGGTCGCGAAGCTCGATATCAACCTCTGCAGGCTTTTGAGGGTACGAAAATGAATCCGAATCTTTTGCGATCCTTGTGGGAGTGGTGCGTATTTCAAGCCGATCGACTGCTTGGCCGGTGATGAGAAACTTGGCCAAATCCAAAGCATTTTCTTTTAGTTTTCCAGTATCGAGATCACTGATTTCCAACCATCCTTCTCGTATCTGCCGCCCCCTCTCGAGATCGATCAATGCTGCCGACAGGCGTGATCGGTTTTTTGCCAGGCTGTGTTGCACCGTGATGAGATGTCGAAGATGTAGCCTGGCACCCAACCAAGGCCACCAATGCATCGGAAGACTTTTTTGATCATGTGGAATGCGCACACAAGGGTGATCTCGATCCAACACCAAGGCTCCTTCGAAAGCCATTTGATACCGTAAATCCAACGGTTCCTTGCTCACATTGATGTAGCGCTCCATATAACTGGTGTCGGATTCCTGAAGCTCCAACCGATATCTGCCGTGCGGCAGGCGTGCGCGCAAAGGAGTCTTTCCCCATACGACTCCATCAAGCAGGACTTTTACACCCGAAGGATCACTGTCGACCGACAATCTTCCTCTGGGGACTTGAGCCAACCGGCGCTTGGCTTTTCCCCATGACTCTATAAACTTAGGAGAATACTTTTTCTTGTTGAGCTTGGTTTGGGGCCGAGTACGCAACACTTGGGTAAATGACTCCATGGCGGCCTTTTCATCCCCCAACCCCATATAGGCTATACCCTGAAATATCTTGGTGTCGATCCACAGATTCCAGTGCTCTTCGGTGGATGGAAGTTTTTCAAGCCCCTCAATGACTTGATTGAGTGTATCCAATGCTTTTTGGTACTCGAAGCTGTATGACTGAAGATAGCCTTGCTGAAACAAGCCTTCCAATCTTTCAAAATCCACCCTGCCTAGGCTGTAGGGACCATGTTCACCCAAGCGGGCTGCCAAGCTCTTGGTTTCAATTACCTCGATCTTTCCATCTTTCACCAAAGCATAATTGACTTCGCCCGCCAGTCGAACGGGATGCTCGAAATCGCCACCCGCAACCAAGGCAATCACCGCCACCGGACCTTTGATGGGCTCCGACTCGTTCTTATCCTTGGCTGCAATTTGTGTTTGGATCATCCATACCCACAGCAATACCACAAGCTTGGCGGCAACGACTGGCATCTTTTTCATTCCACACGTCCTTCCACCGGTAGATTTAAAAGTTCGGCTTTCACCCCAGGGGTAGCGCTGTCGCATGAGGCTTCGAGGACATGTCTGAGCAGGATTTACAAGCAATCCGGGTTTGATTGCTTGTAAATCCGCGAGTTCCGCAGAAATCGAATGCGTCAGCGCTACCCCTGGGGTGAAAGCTTACAGTACAAGCGCAGTCATATTTTTATGCAAAATGAATGCCACAATCAAAATATTATGGGGTAGTATAAATATTAATCAACAATCATCAACGGTTTCGCATCTCTCGCAACATCCCCAACCGCACCATATTTGCCCTTTTTGGATGCATGCGGTACTACACTCTGTCTCTTGAGCATCTCTGCAATTGGACAGACAGCACCCGACACCCTCGCAACAATACTGTCCGATCGGACAAGCTTTCTGGTAGACCGGGCAAATACACTGCCCGCTCTCACAACTCCAGGCTTCCTGCCAACCAGTGCCGGATAGATTCGGGCACACAGAGCCTGCCGTGGAACAACCACAAGCCCCGTTCGTACAGACTTGACCCGATGCACACGTACGCCGGCAGGCGCCGCAATGTTCAAAATCCTCATAAAGATTCGAACAGGTATTCGAATTGCCCGTAAAACAACACATATCATCCAAATCGCCGGTGCAGGCACTCGTGCCGGGACAAATACAATTGTTGGTAGATGGATTGCATTCTGCATTTGAAAATTCGAAAGGTCCCCGGCAATCCGTATGGTTTTCAGTGTCATAACATCCACACTGCCATCCGTCCACCGGATCTTTTTTACAGGTATAACCACCATCCAAAATCGAACAGGCGTGACCGCAAAAGGTGCAATTAAATTCTGTACGTTTCAAGCAGACTCCATCGCAACACAGCCGATCGTCATCGCAATCCGAATTGTTCACGCAACCACATACATATTCGGCTGCGCCTTTTGAAATGCAGGCAGGTTTTTCAACCGTGTTGCATTGATCCTTGCAGGTAGAGCAATTGTTTTTGGTGCCCAAAAGAGTCTCGCAACCGGCGGATTCTTTCGAACAATCCGCGTAGTTTTCCACGCATTCATAACTACACTGGTTGGATGTACATTGTTGGTTTTTGGTATGAACATATACTAGAGTGTCCGCGCAGTCGTCGCTGCAACGATGACAATTATGGGCGTCTCGTTTGGTTTCGCAGCCGTTTTGCGTATTTCCATCACAATTGAGGAAATCACTCAAACAAATCTCATAATCACAAGCCCCGCTTTTGCATTGAATTCCGGTAGCATGCATTGCATCAGGGTCACATGTATTGCCGCAAAATCCACAGTGCTGCAAAGAGCTGTTCAAATCAATGCAGCCTCCCGCACAACAGGTTTCTGAGTTCCCGCAGGCATCTATGACACCACACTTGCAGGCGCCCTCGATGCATGCCGAAGCCTTCTGCGATGGACAAGCTTCACAGGCTGGCCCGCAATGTTCCAATTGATCAGAAAAACCATCAATCATACAATCTTCTTCCAGGCGTCCTTCTTGGGTGCATTGTCGTATCCCCACTTGACACCGTTGATCCAAAGTCTCATGGCAAACCCGATCCTGGATGCATTCGACCACGGACACATCATATGTCATCTGCGATGACAGACCTTCTCCCCCGTTTGAGCTGTCTGTCACCGTGATAATGATTGTACCAATACCCATTTTCGTAGGTGCTTTTCCGGGTATTGCGCGGACTTCTCCTGCGCCCGGGGCAACCTCGATCCAATCGAGGATATCTACGCCGGAATCAATCTTCAGGCTCCAGCGAAATGGCTGTAGACCGTCCTGCACCGGCAACAGATACCGATAGCCGCCATCATCAATGATCCCTTTCGGCAGTTCGGCCTGTAGCAATTGAACCGGTTTTCCCTGGATGCATTTCCCTTCCGGATTGCATAAATATAACTCCTTACAATCCGCATTGTTTTTACATTCCGGCTCCTCCGTGCCACAGCCTGCCAACCAGCCTGTCAAACTACTTAGAACCAACAAGATACGTACTACGGGTTTCATGGGTTTTTGCTCCTTTTTCTCGTAAATTCGCTCCTCGTACAACTTCGTACGGCCCGCCAACTGTAGCACAGTTCAACGCAATTCACTAGACACTCCACCCGATCCTATCCGGTTTCATCCCGCCGACGAGACGAAAATCAACATTGACAACCACTGGGTCGCCTTGCTAGATGAGCTGCGGCAGAATGCCCGGATTGGAGAGAGGATTCAGGATGAAAATTGCGATAGTGGGCGTACCTTTCAGTGGAAAAAGCACCTTATTCAAAGCGTTAACCGGCATGGAAGGCGCCATCGGCGAACAAAAAATCGGCATGGTGCGTGTACCGGATCGGCGCATTGATCAGTTATCATCACTGTACAATCCCAAAAAAACCACGTATGCTTCGGTTGAAATCGTGGATATTTGCGGCGCGGAAGGAATACAGTCAAATCACCATGAGTTGGGAGCGAAGTTTCTTTCCGCTGTTCGCAACAGTCAGGTTTTTGTTTTGGTAATCGATGCTTTTTCCCAAAACATCGAAAACTTGGATACCGTAAAAACCATCATAGAAACGTTCGACTATGAGCTCGCTTTGTCGGATTACAACCAATGTGAAAAACGTATTACCCGATTGAAAAAACAAAGCATCAAACCCGGCCCAATGCAAAACGAATATGATTTGCTTCAAAAATTATCAGATTGGTTGAGCAAGGGAAAACCATTGCGCAACAATACCGAGCTCATAACATCTATCCTCTTGGGAAGCTTTGCTTTTTTGTCAGCCAAACCGGTTTTGACGGTGTTGAATGTTTCCGAGGATGGCCTGCGCGCAGCACCTCAGCCTTGGTGTCATGACAATGCGCAAGAAAGCTCATGCCCATTCGGCGAGACAATTACGATCTGCGCTCAGCTCGAATCCGAAATTGCCGGACTGCCGCCCGATGATGCAAAAGATTTCTTGGCCGATTACGGCATTGACAGCACCGCAAAGGATCGCATTATCCGAGCTGGATTTGATCTTTTGGATACCATCTCATTTTTTACGGTCGGCCAAGATGAGGTCAGAGCTTGGTGCATTGGACGCGGAACGTGCGCCAAAGACGCAGCCTCGGCTATCCATTCGGATATCTCACGTGGGTTTATCCGCGCAGAAGTGTCTGATTTTAAATCTGTTATTAATTCTGGTGGGTTTGAAGAAGCCAAAAAGCTCTCTCGCGTTCGATTAGAGGGTAAAGATTATATCGTCATGGATGGGGACGTCATCAGCTTTCGACACAATGTCTAGCCTGAAAGCCCTCCGACCACCAGAACCCCCCCACAAGTCGATGGTTGGGCCGAGATCTCCCCGCACGAAGCACCGAGTAAACAAATACAAGGAGTTACACACAGATAGGTAAGCGTGTTAGCATATAACAAAACAAACAATGACGTGGTTTTTTGGCAACTTTGAGCCAAGGAGTATTGCTTGCCATCTTTTGTTTTCAATAAAACTTGATCTCAAATTTATCTGTAATACAATGTAGGATGTTTATTTACATCAAATACAGAGGTAGGACATGAAACGTTTGCTCATTGTCATCGCATTGATCATTGTCGGTCTTTTCCTCCTCAAGGGCGAGCCGAAAAGCCAGACCGAATCCATTCGGAATATCATAGATGAGCTCGACAAGACCGTCATGGAACATTTGGGTCAACGCATGAGCTCATTGAGTATGGGAGCTCAATTGTCATCACATTTTTGCAGTGACGAACCTCAACCCTAACGCTCGAGCAATGCTCGATACGTCAAGACTTGTCCGGACTGCAATTTGAAAGATCTCCACCAAGTTCGGTAACCCAAGGCCATCACGCGCAACTCATGGGGTGTCTCGGCGCAAATGTCACTGACGACCATGGGTGTCTTGCCGACAATCTTCAGACCGTCCAGCTCAACCGTGGCCCCGGAGGGGCTCGAGTCGATATGCAACCATCCGGTTCCGTACCCACATTTGACTTCCTTGACCATGTCGGCGATAAATTCACGTTGTAACGTGTTGCCATCAAAATGAAAATCGTGCCTCCAAGATCGAAATCCATCAAGCTCCATAATGATTTCAACCTTGCCTCCGGTCCTTATATTCCTCACCTCAGTCGGGGTTACCCCGCGTCTTTGGCCATTGATAAAAACGATTGCTCCCGGAGGGTTTGATCGTAAATGTAGGCTCCCTCTGTTTGATCTGCTCGAAATTGGTTCGGAAAAATCCTGTACATCATCCGGTCGAATATCGAGCGCCGGATCGTCGAAATTCTCGAAAGGTTTCTTTCCTGGATCGGTTGTTTGTGCTTGTACCGGTATGAAGACACTCTTTTCATTTCGGACAGATCGATGGCCGTACAGTAAATACCACATCAAGAACACGGAAAGAACACCGAACAAAGACATCCAAAAGAGACTCATAAAAATTTTAGGGGTTCTTGAAACGTTTTTTTTATGCTCGGATCTTTGTTTATTTTCATGATGTTTTTCCACGATCTTGGCTATGGGCCTGAAAGTTCGCAACGCTGGGGCCAACATGGATGGATCCAAGGGTTTGGTTTCTTTTAGGTTGAGCACTTGGCCATCCATACCCTCTACATCTATGGTTTGCAGACCCGATTGGCTCTCGGACCCCGGCTCCTTTACGGGTAGCTTGTCCGGCTCCGGAACGGGTGATGTGGGATTTTCGAATTCCTGCCAAAAATCATTCGGATCCAAGAGATCTCGTTCTCGTTTGTCAGCCTCAAGTCGATCTTGAGCAACCAAAGCTTTGTTTTGGTTGGGCTTTTTCTTCATGGTTTACTTTTCCAAAGAGACCGGAAAATCAGTTTTTGCATCGTTTGAAGCTCCTTTTCAGTCTATCGGCTCGACGGTTGTGCTGTTTGACATGATAGGCTGCGAATCCCAAATCCAATCCCCAAGAAAAAAGGATGAGCAGAAAAGAAGCATACGAGCCTGTAATATGAAAAAACAAGACTCCCAATACAGACAAGAAGACCAAATAGAGAAAGATCTGAGTCATTCCCGCATACAAATGACCCAATCCCAACCCTGGAAATCCTGCAAACAACCACGCAAGCCAAACTGCCCGCTCTTTGGCATCTTCAGCACTTGAAAGATCCCACGAGCCGAGACTCAAGCACTCGAAAGAATCGTCATGCAATCTTTTTGTTTCAGAGGCAAAAGCCAGATCTTCTTCTTCGACGTTTTGAGTTTGCAACATCACGGTCTCCGATTCCATTTCTACCACCACAGATGGATCACTCCGAGAATTGTATTTGGCCATTTCTCTTCAGATTAACTGCTTTTCGAATCAGGGGCAACACCAATCTGGGAGACACTGAGGATCCCGGAAGAAGATGACAAATGCTTGACATTCATGGTATGTACAAATTTGGTTGTTTTTATAACTTTATGATTTCCGAACGAGAGGTTATAACGGTTA
>JBFFBT010000226.1:0-9773 GCA_041560255.1 Myxococcota bacterium
ATTTCGGCTCTTCTTCTTTTTTCTTTTTCGTCAATCTCCAAGACGCCCCGCTTGTATTCTTCTTTACATCGAGCCAATTTTTTCAATTCGGTTTCAAGCTCGGCGTCAGCGATGTCCGCTTCTTTTTTCTTCCGATCCAATTCGCGTTCTTTTTCTCCGACTTCTTGAAGTTTTTTTAGAAAATGATTGCGTCTCGACGCTTTAAAAATACTCCAGCCAAACATCGCCGCCAGACCCGCTGCGACAAAAGGCAGGCTCTTTTTGGGTAAAAAACCCATTTTGTGCACCATCATCACGATGACCGCCGTCAAGATCAGCGCGAGCGCGACTGCGATGTCGAGGTGTGAGCTTATCAACTTGTATATCATGACAGGACTCCTTGTGCTTGCTTACGTTTTTTGGCTCTGCGCTCCATACCGGTGACGATCTTGTGCACCGGACCCGTTCCCAAGCCCAGAGCGCAACCAGATAGAACCAAATTGAAATACGACACCCCGGCCGAACCCTTTTCCGTCCCTACTTCGGCCGCCGATCTCCATACGGCGATGAGGTCGATCTGAAAACACACGGCCAAGGCGATCCCCACACCTATTCCTATGACCTTCAATCCAAGCTTGATGGCTGCCGCCCGCACCAAATCCGCACTTAGGGTAGGCGTGCCGCCGGTATGATCGTCTTTGCGATCCAGCAAAAATTCCTGCGCCATTTTCAACAAGCGTTGTATCCAGCGGGGATCGGCCATCTCGAAAAGCTTGAGCTTGTTTTCGAGTAATCCGGCAATTTTCACAGTCAGCTTGGTCCAGTATCTACACCAGTCATACCGGCTGTCCAACAGATCGTAAAGTGACTTGAGCAAGTCCAAAATACGTTCTATCACCAAGGCCAACAAAACCGCGGTTACAAACAGCACGGCCGTACCGAGTAAAATCTCCATGACACTTCTCCTCAGACGAAAAGATATGGTTTCAGTCTGTAGTCTTTGATTTGTTCCTGCATTGCCTTTGAGTTTGCCAAGAGATTGCTATAGTGATCGATGAGATTGAAAAACTCTTCATACGGGAAATTGGAGCCCGGACATGATTTGTGCGCCAGTTTCTTATGGGGTATGATCGCATGATCAAAATCGGTTCTTATCCCGTACAAGGCAGTCCATAAAACCGCCAACCGCGCTCCGGCTATAAGCTGCGCCCTCGAGGGTCTCGACTCACCATACCGTCCGTCCGGATTGGAAAAAGGTATGTTTGCGCGGATTTCGAAATTACCATTGAAAGCCATGCCCAAAGAACGGCGATTGTATCCGGAGGCATGGTTTCCGTACCGATCCCATCTACAAAAATTACGGATAGATCCGTCTTCCATGATCACGCTGTTGTAACCCGTAATCCAGTGGTTGCCTTGAGAATCGGTCCGGGATTTGATAACCCGGACTACATCGTCAAAGGTCGAGCTTCGATGCATCGTAGTGTGATGAAAGACGATCAGATCCGGATCGGCTTTTCTAAGATGGGTGCTTTCGAGCCTGTTACGATCGACTCCTCCATCGTAGGGGATATCCAGCCAGGCAGCGTGTCCGGAGTCCGACCCTGAAGCGGCCGCAACGAGCGATTGCGATTGCAGCGCCTTTGTATTTTCCACCGATTCTTCCCGGGATTGCTCCGATTCAATCAAGTCGGTTCTCGCACCATCACACCCCGTCGTAGAACGGATCGCATCCGCGATGACTTTGCGATCCGTCATCATACGAATGATAAAATGCATGGGCCGACTGCCTCCGCCCACGATGAGTCCGGTAAGTAGATAATCGGCGGACTGCGCAATCGATTGCGACATTCCGGTCAAAAACGGTCCAAAAATCTGTAGCTCATACAGGCGCGCCAAGAATATCCCTACGGCAAATCCCAATATATCCAAGATGAAGCGCTTTCGAGTGTCACCATCATCGGGATCGGTTGCATTGGTCACCAAAATCGACGCGCTACCCAAAGATTCGTCCAATTGGGTATCCCGCATAAGATCGACTTCCAATTTCCCAGACGCAACCGCCAGTTCGGCTCGATCTTCCACTTCGTCGCGCAATTTTTGAAGCTCGTGGTTTTTCGTCAAAATATGAAAGGATTTATCAGAATACGAGCCGGGCATATATTTTCCAAGGTTTCTAAACTTGAACAACCAATCAAATACATTGCTCCCCAACTCCAAAATCCGTTCCACCACCAAAGAGAGACCAAGAGCCACCGACACCGGAATAAAAACAGATGCATACTCAATCATTTGCTATCCCCTTTATCCTTTCATATCTTGTCATCAACCCTGCGTCCGATACGTCCGTCCGGCCCCTCATCACCGCACAAAGCAGCCTCCGGCCCTCTCGGTTACATCGGCATTCCGATACCGACTTCCAACTGCGCTTTCAGGGCTCCCCAACCAAAAAACATACCTAGAGCTTCACAAGGTTTCTTTGGGGATTCCTTGGATTGTATGGCGTCACAAGATGTTGGATAACTACATATCCGATAAAAAAAGACGTTGGGAAGTGCAAAAATTTTTGCCCTCCCCCATATCCAACGTGGCTTACTCATATGCACACAACCCATGGATCTCGATCTTGTACGACCGGAGTGAGTTTTTATCTCGTATAGGAGCGGACCAGGTCGACAAGCGTGATGTTGGCAATCAGATCCGGATGGATCGAAGACAGCACATCCTGGACCCAATTCGACCCAAATGTGATATGCTGGATTGCGGTATGACTCGATCCACCCGAAGACGCTTTCTCCAATGCTCTGCTCTTTCGGCCGGTTGGTTGCTCGCGGGCCGGGGCCGCACTACGAGCTTTGCGTCGGCGGCCCAACCCCACAGCCGGGTCGCCCAGGTGACGGACGGCTCGGTCTGGGTGGGCCGGGACTGGACCGATCGGGATCTGGATTATGCCGGGATCAAAAACATGTTGCAAAAAGCGCTTTGTACGCTTGCAGGCGGACATGACTGCAAGGCAGCGCTGGCTACTCTCATACCTCAAATCACAGATGCCGCCCAGCGGTTCGGCATCAAGACAAATTGCGTCAACCCACACCTGCCCACCCACCCTAAGGTAGTCTCGGCCCTGGTAGAGCTTTTGGTCGAAGCCGGAGCCGATGCGGACAACATCATCGTATTCGATCGCGAGGACTATGAGCTTACGCGCTGTGGTTATGCCGTCAATCTCGACAAAGGCTTCAAGGTATACGGTACTTCCCACCCGGGTATCGGCTATGATCCCGAGCCTGTCGAGACCAGCCATGGCGCGGTGAGGTTTTCGAGCATCCTCACCCGGCGCATCGATCATCTCATCAACGTGCCGGTGTTGAAAAACCACCAGATGGCCGGTGTTACCCTGGCCTTGAAAAACCATTTCGGATGCATCGACCAACCCCAGCGTTTACACGGGATCAACCGAGACTGCCGGCCGGGTATCGCCGAGATCAACTCCCATCCAAGCGTCCGCGCCAAAACCCGCTTGGTGGTCATCGATGCCTTGTTCGCAACCCATGTCTCGGGTCTGCAGGCCAAACCGGATTTCGCCCCCATGACGGTGATGGCGGCCTGCGATCCGGTGGCTGCAGACTCAACCGGTAAAGACCTCATCAACGCCCGGCGCAAGCAGGACGGGTTGGCCGAGGTGGAGGCCCGCCATATCCTGGACGCCGCGGCGCTGGGCCTGGGCAATGCCGATCCTAACCGGATCGAAAGGCTCGATGTGCTGCTTCATCCGGTCAAAGAAAAAGCCAAACCTTGGTTGGACAACAAACCTTCCGGATGTCACACAACCCGATCCACCGGCGGTTTGGCTACCGCAACGGCAGCGACGGGCACAGCCCTCCTTATGCAAAAAAAACGTTTTCGAAAATAAATCGACCCGCCTCGCAAGATCATCCTTAGAAAAACGTAAGTTTGCGATGAACACCGGTTGGCGTTATGAAGCCAAGATGTTTAGCCCTAAGTTCCCCCGCACTTCGCGCGGGGGAACTTAAGTGCAAGTCTCAACAACGCAGAACGCCGTTAAAAAATGGAGCGTGAGCTTGAATGGATACCATGCAGGATTCTAACGATTGAGCACTTCCGGGGAGGGTTGCGCGGTAAGCTTTTGGTCGGCCTTGCGCCCTTCAAAGGCAAATCTGATTTGATCGTCTTTTTCGTCCACCGTCACCGTGCCGCCCTCGGTCAACCTACCGAAAAGTATCTCGTCCGCCAAGGGCCTGCGGATCTCCCGATCGATCAACCGGGCCATGGGCCGGGCTCCGAACTTGCGGTTGTATCCGTGCCGGGCCAACCATTTGCGGGCCCTGCCGGTAAGCACCAGGCTCACGCGCTTGGCGTAGAGCTGATCCTCGAGCTCGGCGACCAGCTTGTCCACCACCTGCTCGATCACTTGAGGGCTTAGATGCACAAACCGGATCCAAGCGTCCAAACGGTTGCGAAACTCGGGAGAAAACGTTCTTTCAATAGCCTGCTTGTCCTGCTGCCCCCCGGAAGAGGTTTCCCCGAAGCCGATGGAGCCGCGTTCGACCAAAAAGGCGCCCGCGTTGGTGGTCATAACCAAAACCACATTACGAAAATCCGCCTTGCGCCCGTTGTTGTCGGTCAAGGTAGCGTGATCCATCACCTGCAATAAAATCGGATAAAGCTCGGGATGCGCCTTTTCGATTTCGTCGAGCAACAACACTGCGTGCGGGTTTTTCACCACCGCGTCGGTCAGCAAGCCGCCTTGATCAAACCCCACATACCCAGGCGGCGCTCCAATGAGCCTGGATACGGTATGCTTTTCCATGTATTCGCTCATGTCGAAGCGGATCAGCTCGACCCCCATGATGCGGGCGAGCTGTCTCGCCAACTCGGTTTTCCCCACTCCGGTGGGCCCCGAAAACAAAAAGCTGCCCACCGGGCGCTGGGGCGCGGCCAACCCCGCCCGGGAAAGCTTGATGGCGGACACCAACCCTTCCACCGCTTCGTCCTGCCCGTAGATCACGAGCTTGAGATCCTGGACGAGGGTTTTGAGCTTTTCCTTGTCGTCGACCGACACGGTCCGAGTCGGGATCTGGGCGATGCTTGCCACGACCTTTTCGACATCTTTGGGACGAATGGTCTTTTGCCTGCGGCCCGCAGGTTGCAGGCGCACCGCCGCGCCGGCCTCGTCGATGATGTCGATGGCCTTGTCGGGCAAGAAGCGATCGTTGATGTGTTTGTAGGACAAATCGGCCGCGGTGTGCAGTGAGGAGGCCGTATAGACCACATCGTGAAAGTCTTCGTAATGTTTTTTCAACCCATGGAGGATCTTGACGGTTTCTTCCACGCTGGGTTCGCGTATTTCGATCTTTTGAAACCTGCGGGCCAGAGCCCGATCTTTTTCGAAAATGCGCTTGAAGTCCTCAAACGTGGTCGAGCCCATGCAACGCAGCCCGCCGGTTGAAAGGGCCGGTTTGAGCAAATTGGATGCATCCAGGGTGCCTGTGCCCACCGTGCCTGCGCCGATGATGGTGTGGATTTCATCGATAAAAAGTATCCGATTGGGCTTATCTCCCAAGGCCTTTATCACCGCTTTCAGCCTCTGCTCGAACTCCCCCCGGTACTTGGTGCCCGCAATCAAAGAACCCAGATCCAATGAGAAAATCTCTGCATCCATAAGTGGTTGGGGAACATCCCGGGCATGGATCCGGATTGCCAATCCCTCGGCCATGGCGGTCTTGCCGACACCGGCTTCGCCGACAAATACCGGGTTGTTCTTGCGCCGGCGACACAGTACATGCATGGTGCGCTCCAGCTCGCGGGTGCGTCCCACCAGTGGATCCAGTTTTCCCTGGGCGGCCGACTCCACCAAATTGGTCGTAAAGGCCTCGAGCGGATCTTCAACCCGGCCCTGGGGCTCTTCGGGCCGAGCAAGCTCATGCGGCCCGGGCCCTACCGGCTCAATCCCAGTCTTTCTGGTCCCATGGGACAAGGCATCCAATATATCCAAACGGGTAATACCTTGTTTTTCTAGAAGGAAAACCGCATGAGAGTCGGGCTCGCGGTACATGGCGGCCAAAATATCCCCGGCGTCGATCTCTTTTTTGCCGCTGGACTGTACATGCACCGCGGCTCTTTGTAAAACCCGGGTCAGGGCCATGGTCTGCTCGATCTCAAACTCGTTACCCTCCGGAACTTTTTCTAGATTTTTCAAATACGCATCGAGCTCGCTTCGAAGCTCGATGAGATCCGCCCCGCACTGCAACAGGATCTCCGCCCCCCAAGCGTCATCGAGCATGGATAGCAAAAGATGCTCCAAACAGATCAACTCGTGCCGGTGTTGTTTGGCATACTGTATGGATCGAGTAAATGTTTTTTGAAGCTCTGGTGAAATCATTCCGGCTCCATGGTGCAACGTAAGGGATACTCGTACTCCCGCGCGAGATCCCGGGCTTTTTTGGTTTTGGTCTCCGCCACCTCGAAACTATAGACCCCCGCCACCCCGATACCCTTTTCATGCACATGCAACATGATTTTGACCGCGCTCTCATGGCTGTGATGAAAAATGTTCATCAAGATCATGACCACAAACTCCATGGTGGTGTAGTCGTCGTTATGCAGCAACACCTTGAAAAGCCTGGGTTGCTTGGTCTTTTTGTCCGAACGTACGGTTACCACCGTATCGGTTTCCTGCCCTCCACTGTGACCAGGACCTATGTTGTTTTCAGCAGTCATCTTTCTTAAAATAGCAACTCACCCTCGAAAGGGCAACTGTACCCGGTAAAAAGAATCCACCCAGAGTAACCAGGGCTTGGCGGCCATATTTTCATCCAACATCGATTTCTGCAAGCTACGAAGTCCGGCAAAGTGAAATATGGATAAACTCGGCCTACTCGGGGTTTTAGGCGGACACCTGTTATGCCCGAACCAGGCATCCCGGCGCGGCGATGGTCATATCGAGATCGGTGCCGGGTTGTACAACGGTTTTGGGCCAAACGATGGATCGGGCCAGGCGTACTTTATCCCCTAAAATACTCTCATCCCCTACCACCACTTCCGGACCCATCGACACACCCTCTCCCATTTGTACCTGTTTACCGATGAGCACCCCCTGGGCGTCGGCACCCACGGGACCAGGCAGCTTGCTCAAGCCCGTCTGTCCGGTCAGAAAAGCCCGGGTGGTTTGCAGGTAGTCCGCGGGAGTTCCCAGATCGAACCAGGGACCTTCTTCCAAATACGCAGCTACCTTACGGCCGCTTTCAAGCATGGCGTGATACCCCTGACTGTTGAGGCAGGAAAATCCCGATCGGGGCAAAAAATCGAAGATTTCGGGCTCAATCACGTGCACTCCGCAAAACATGACCGGACGCAGACTGCCCCGGGCTTTTTGTCGAGCAGATTTAAACTCCACCAACCATCCCTCTTCGTCCATCATCAGTCGGGTGTAGCTCGAGCCCTCGGGGTACGGTTTGACCACCATGGTGGCAGAAGCGGCTCTCTGTCTATGGTATGTGAGCAATCTCGAAAGATCTACATCCACCAGCACGTCCGCATTGACCACAAAAAATGCTGCCTGATCAAAAAACGAACGCAACCGCACCAAACCCCCGCCGGTACCCAATATGGGTTGTTCCACCGAGTAGCTGACCGAAAGACCATAACCAGAGCCGTTTCCTACCAAAGATTGGATTTGCCTACCCAAATGGTGGATATTTACAGCCACTTGCTCGACATTGGATTTTTGCAACCAGGCCAACACGTACTCGATGAGCGGTCGGTTGGCAAGCGGGATCAAGGGTTTCGGCACCCAATCGGTCAAAGGTCGCAACCGGCTGCCGAATCCGGCCGCCAAAAGCATGGCCTTCGGCATTTGGATGGTCTGCGTGGTTTCCATCGATACGGTCACCTCATCTCCTTATCAAGAAAGTCATCTCAAGCAAGCTCCGGCACAACTTTGGCAAGCACCTTGCGACAGGTTTGCAGATCTTCGAGTCGGTCGAATGCCGAAGACGCATAGCGTAGGGATACAGGCACGTATTGCAGATACCCTGGGTCTTGTCGGGTGCGTTGAAAATAAACAAATCGACCGGCGTCTTTGAGCTTTCGTAACAATGTCAAACGATGAAACTGATCCCAGAACACGTCCGGATCGGGCCTCAAAAGCTTGTGTTGTTTGCAGCCGTCCAGGTATCGGTCTACGAGGTATTGCACCTGCTCCTGCTCCAATACCACATAGGAGTCACGCAGCAACGCGACCAGATCATATCCGGCCGGACCGTAAAGCGCGTCCTGAAAATCAATCAACACGAGCTCACCGGATTTTAGCATTAGGTTTCTACTCTGGAAATCGCGGTGTACGAAACCGCGGGGATATGTCGACATCCTACGGGCCAAGTCACGAAATGCTTGATGTACGAGATGCATTTCTTCGGGATGCAAAACCGACTCGCAGGGCTGAACCAGATTTTCGTAAAAATGCTCGAGCTCCCACTGCATGAGATCTTGTTCATATGGCCGGGTATAGGCCACGCAATTTTTATCCGGCGCATGCTCGGCGCGCGCCTGCAACCGGACCAGAAGCTCAACCGCATCACCATACATCCCTAAAAGCTCATCTGCATCCGCCCGCAAGGCCGCCTGCTCAAAGGTCTCATCGCCGAGGTCTTCCAAGATCAACACTCCATTGGATTCACAAATATGCTCAATGGAAGGCACCCGGATGCCCAATTGATAAAGATACTGTTGAACATCTACAAAAGGTGTCTGGGTGCCCGCTCGCCTACCGGCGGATGGCAGCGCGGACCGAGAAGAAAAGCGCGCGCCTCCGGGCGCGGGGACCATTGCAACCACGGACTTACGCCCATCGCCGGTCTCGATGCGGACATACCGACGAAGCGAAGCGTCACCGTGCAACAATTGTAACCCGAGATCTTTTCCGGCGGTTGCAACCACACCGGCCTGCTTGGCTGCAAAACGCACTTTTTCGTTCACGTCATCCATGCCGAAAAACCTATACCTCAGGCCGAGCGTAAGATCAAACCGACCTTCCAAGCATGCATCCGGCAAGCAGATCTGCAAAATCCTTGACACCTTGCCGGTGTCGATACTATCCTAATGTAAATACAGCGTTTTGACAAATGTCCCCCCCAAACCTTCGAGGATCTTTGGTATGAAACGCACAAGTATTGGCGGATTTCTGATTTTGGCCGGCTTGGCTCTTGCGACCCAGGTCCAGGCGGCCCGCTACGATCTTCACCTTGGAAGATTGGTCAACCCCGATTGTACGCTCGAATCGGGGTGCGCCCAGAATCAATTTGAAAACCTCATGACCGAGCTGGGCATGGCCACTTCACCGGGGTTTCTTTCGCCGGCAGAAACCCTGGGCCTGAAGGGCTTCGATTTCAGCCTTTCAGGCAGTGTGGCTCCCATCAGCAACGATTCGAGCTACTGGAAAAACGCCGCCGAGGGAACTCCGGGAAATCTACTTTTCATCCCCCGTATGCACGTTCGCAAGGGACTGCCCTTCAGCGCTGAGTTGGGCGCCAGCCTATCCTACTTACCGGAAAGCGAGATCCTGGGAGTGGGAGCGGAAATGAAATGGGCGCTGCACGAAGGATTTTATTATATTCCCGATTTGGCCGTCCGGTTTTCCGTGCATCATTTGACCGGGTCCAAAGATTTCGAGCTTACTTCGGGAGGATGGGATGTATCGATATCCAAGGCCTTCGGGATAGGAGGCGTGCTGGCCTTGACGCCTTACGCCGGCTACAACATGGTGTTTATCCACGCAA
>JBFFBT010000227.1:0-9764 GCA_041560255.1 Myxococcota bacterium
ACACTCCTGGCGCTAGATATTCCGGCATGACATACCTCCCATTGATTCTCCATTACGGAAATTGAAAAGTGGGCACGGTCATCAATGACCGTGTTTTCACCAGCACATCCCCGATGTATTTGGTTCGACCGTCCGGAAGGGTCGCCTTGACCGCAACCACGGCTTCACACTGTCCGAGTGGAAAGTAAAACCGCCACGCGCCATTGACATCCGTTCGAACCGAGCCGCTTACACCAACAATGGTAATAACTGTATTTTCAGCTCCTACCCCTACACCGTATTCTACCCGACCACATAATCCGGCCTGCATGAGACCGATTTCTTTTCCCTTTTCAATTGTGATATTTTGCTCGACTTTCGACGATCCGTCCGGAAAAACAAATTGCACAGACATCCCCGGACCAACCGAATCCGGATCCATCACCAAGACCCACTGTCCGGTCGAATCGGTTCGATATGATCCAATAGCTCCTTGGGATTTGATGATAACGTCACGAATCCCGGCTCCGTCGTAGCCTCGTACGGTTCCACGCACCAAGGTCGGTTTTCCGAAAAGACAAGCCGTGGACGTAAATGGATAACGGTAACCCGGCTCCAAACCGATATGGTAAGGAGTCCGGCTTTCGTGCAAGTTTAACTCGTCCACTTCTGCCACCTGGTAATGCTCGCTTTCGATCCGCAAGGTATAGGACACCGAGGTATCTTGAGTCGGCGGCATGCGCCGGACGGTGGAATCCGGCAGTTCGACCTCACCGAAGAACAAGACATATCCACTCGGGTTTGTCTTGGTTACCAGTTTCAATACCGGATCGAGAGGTATATATTTTTCTTCGATTTTTTTGCCCGTAAACCCAAACCACAATTTTCCCTTCGTTAAAGGCCTACCTCCATACACGAGCTGCCGTTTGGCATAACAATCCTCGATGTCCAGGATCAGGGATGCAGCCAAGATCTGTCTATCCATGAAAGTCATCACAA
The DNA here is from genome assembly GCA_041560255.1 of Myxococcota bacterium. Taxonomy (GTDB): domain Bacteria; phylum Myxococcota; class B64-G9; order B64-G9; family B64-G9; genus JBFFBT01. The sequence goes on from JBFFBT010000227.1 coordinate 979, forward strand.
TACGTCCTGATCGACTACCGAGGTCGATCCGTTGTCCCGGTAATCGAGATCACACTCAACCACACGTGAAGTAACGATCTCGGTGTTCGAGTCTATGGTCGGCACCTGCACTTGATAACAAAGGGACAACCGATAAGGTTCGCGTAGTGCATCCCAAACCCGGGTCAATTCTTCAAGCGTAAGTCGTTTGAGATTGATTCGTAGTTCTTCTGCACTTTGGTTGATCGTGTCCCGTACAATCAGCGTGCTGCAATCATGAAACACCTGCATCACCTTTCCAATAATAAGATGATCCTCATCTCGACCGGTCGAATCCGCACTCAGCAAAGTGGCCAGCGGTGTGATCAGGTATGAAAGCGTCAAAGCCAGCGGCGCGCGTTTGAGCAACTTGGGATCCTTGCCCCGAATCGGAGGCTGATTTTTGACAAATTCGTTTTCATTTATCTGATACAACCACAGAGACAAACGATTCGAGGTGTTGTGCATTGCTTCGGCCGGATTTCGAAATACGATATCTTGCTTGCTTTGAAACAACTGACCGATCTCCGAGTCGGTGCGCAATGCTTCCCATAACATATCCCGCAAGGTGTCCCCGATAGCGGCAATCACTTTATAGTTGCTCATGATAAAAACTTTCATTTCAATTAAGAACAAATCGAGCTTGTTCTTTGCCTGATTTCTTTTGCTTAAGTCGATTTGCATTGCGGGCGTACAACAACCGATCAAAAAAAGATCGAACAATTCGATTCCGGCATCAACGTGCACGCTTCATTTGAAATGATAGATGCCCGATCCTCACGGCATTTGGACAAGCAACCAGAATTCCCGCCAGACAATCAGCATTGATTACGCACGAGATGGAAAGCTAATTGATTATTTCTAAAACAAACCTGTCACATTTGAACATTACTCTCTCTATCTTAATACGAAGACCTGCAGGAACGGCGCTTTTGTACGCCCCTGCGACTCTCGATGGTATCGCCGGCATCATGGGATACCAGAAAGGATATATCCCGATGATTAATATATGAAAAACATCTTCAATTTCAATTTTTGAAAAATTGCGATCATTTTTGTTGCATTGATCTCTCGACGAACGCCTATATCCAATGAAGGTTACTTTGGATAAAATACTTTTTATTGGCTTCTCGCAACGGTAAATACATGGATGCAACGCATTGGACTATGGTACGCGTCAACCCACATTTTTCGGGGGAGAGATCTTTTTCAATAGTCCGGGGGATTGAAAAGAATCTTTACGGTAAAAGGAAAGAGGATTATCATGACCGCCGTTGCAATACGCTACAAACAAAAAACCATGGACAACGAAATCCAAAACAGCGCACTGGGAGCCCTGGAGCGAGGCAATCGAAAAAAGGCATTAACCATTATCATGAATGCCTACGGCAGCGGGATATATGGTTATTGTTGCACAATGCTGAAAGATACCGCCTTGGCAGAAGACATCCACCAGGAGATATTCGTGAGCGCATACAAATCGCTGGATAATTACGGAGGGTATTCGACGCTTCGGACCTGGCTTTACGGGATTGCCCATCATAGATGCTTGGATGCGTTGAGAAAAATCAAACGTCAAAAGGAAATTTTTTTGGGAGACGAAGATCCGGAAAACGAACAAACCTCTTCACGCCATCCGGATGGACATTGCGAACAAAAGCAAATCATCAAGCTTATGACCGAATGCATACAAAAACTCTCTGATAAAGTGAAGAATGCAGTCTTGCTGCGCTATATGAAAGAATTTTCCTACCAGGAAATGGAACAGATTTGTGCGGAAAGCGCCGCCACACTTCAGGCGAGGGTATCACGGGCATTACCGGTACTACGCCGTTGTATCGAGGTAAAAGGTGGTAAACTATGACCTCCTGCAATAAATTTGAGGAAGAAGGACTTCGAGATATGGAAAGCGGCCACCCGCTCGATAAGCATTACGCCGCTTGCACTGACTGCCAAGAAAATATGGCTGCCTATGCCTGCATCAAGCAGGCATTACAGGATCTCGACGGATTGTATATACCTCCCAAGGGATGGGAGGATAACGTATGGAAATCCATCGAAAAAGAGGAGTCATCTCCAAAGGCAAAACCATTTTGGATGAGAATGTATCTGCCTGCAACCGGAATGGCGGTTGTTTTTTCGGTTTTCATGTTGATCTTTTTTTCGGGTTCTCCGACAATCAAGGTGAAAACCGACTTGGAGCTTTCGTTTCAACAAGGTGATGCCCACATGCGCGGCATCATGCGGGGTGACGACACACCCAAGCCTGGTGATCGGCTCATCCTGAAGGCCGAAACGGGCGACTTTAAACATGTTGAACTTCGGCTTTACCTCAATCACAAAAAACTTTTGTTTGCATGCACCGACAAACCACCTTGCAAAAAGAAATCCAACCAAATTATCGCCGAGACAAAACTTCTGTCCGCAGGAAATTACCAAGCATTATTGCTCGCATCGGACAAACCTTTGCCCAAAACAACCGACTCTCCAGACAAAGACGCTCTGCAGGCCTCCAGCTCGGGCGCCAATGAGATCATCTTTAAACAATTCGAAGCCTGGTGACGGTTGTGGTGGTCATAACCTCACTTTCACGGATCGACCGGATCGGGATCGGGCCAGCCGCTGTAGAGTTGTAACACATCAAAATTATTTCTTATTTTCTCCGTGATCTTGTAGTACGCGATCAAATCTTCGAGATGCTGTTTGAGCCACTCATGATCGACCAACTTCAAAGGAAACGAATGATTGGCAGACGAACCCGTATCCACTTCGACGCTCAGACCACCCAAATCATGCGGCATGGCCTTCCAAGATGGAAGTTGGGTAGTATCCAGATGATTTTCATATATTATTACTTGATAGTAAGGTGGTTCATATCTATTTTGTCTTTTTGGTGGGGTTATTTTGAGATGATAGGTTGCGGCTTCTTGGGAGCTTGGTTTGAAATCACATTCCTCTACTTCTGTATGGGTGTGAACCTGCCGGACAAACACCCCCAATTTACGTTCTAAGCGATCTTGGACGATCAACTTCACGGATTTACCGCCCCCACCCTGTCTATCGACCGCCACGTAACAACATCCGATGATTTTTCCCGAATTCGGCATGATAACATCCTCCTCCCTATTTTGATTTTTGTTCCCCATTTTTCTATTATATCAATCCATAGAGCACATAAGGAGCCCAATGGGATACCGGTTCGGACTCGAGAAACCAGCGTTTGGTGTGGGCCAAGGCCTTGGCCCATCCCCGGGTCCCACCAATTTGATAAAATTTTTTCATAAACCGATGGGTCACCGTATCATCCACAGAGTATAAGGTGGCGATCACCTTGGGTGTGCCGGCGGCCAAAAACGCTGCCGCCAAGGACCCCCAACCGTCCGGCATATAAGTGTTTCCGGACACACAACCGGCCAACACCGCGACACAGGGTTTCATCCGCCATTTGATGATTTTGGTGACGTCTACACGCTGGTCACCCGCCAGCAACAACCATGCACCCGTGGGGGAGATGCCCGCGTGGGTCGAAAGATGGAGCAGGGAGGCGTCGTTTGCGGATCGAAATCTTGACTCGGTTGCGGTATCGCCGATATATGCATCTACTCCCAACAGATCAGCGATATGCTCGGCTTCGTGTTGGGCTTGGAGTAAATCTCCGCTCGGATCGCCCATGACAACGGCAGGCGACCTACAATGCCGAGCAGTCTTACCCAACATGTTAGCCAGGGAAGACAGGCTCGGTACATACGATACGGTGTAATCCTGGATGAAAAATCCATCTCCATAACGAAGAGCTTCAAACGGCATACGACGCAAGTTATGCCCCGGGCATATATAGACGTGTGATCCTTTCTCGGGCAAATGCTCCTTGGGCAACAATATACGCCCCAACCGATCACCCAGATCAGGATCATTTAGATCGGACAACCAGCTTTCGACCATGGACTCGACTTTGTCGGGCTCTTCGGTCAGAGGTACAACTTTGGGAGCCTGATTTTCGGCCAACACGATCAACCACAGCCTGTCTCGCGCGGTAAAATAAGACAGCACGTTGGTACGGCGCAAGGCATCCAAGGTGGCATCGATGGGGGTGGGCTTGACGATGGAAGAACGGTTGAGAGTCGGCAAATACCTTTGCAAGGCTTTCATTCTTCTGACGACATCACCTACTTTTGAGCCGGCTTCATTGATTGAACGCCCGGTCGTCTCGATAAAAATATCGTAAAACGCCCTACCGTGAAGCTGCTCCGTCGTATCGAGGGCCTCTCGAATCAGACCACTTCGCAACTGCAGCTCGAATAGAGCCTGATAGGGCTTCTTTTTGCTGGCAATCAACCAGCTTTTATACTCGGCAATCTCCAGCTTGTTTCGGATGGTATCGAGATGGGCCACCGCCTCGCGGTATCTTTCCATTGCCAGATCAAGATTGCCGCTTTTTTCGGCAACCTCACCGAGGGCATACGCGATTTTAGATTTCCAGTATGGATCCAAGGCAATCGAGGCCGCTTTTTTGAGAAACACATCGGCAGGCCCGGTATAACCGCGATAAAAATTGAGCCTGCCGAGATTGTACAGCAAGCTCTGTTTGACATCCACACTGTCACCGGCTAAAGCGTGTACTTTGTCCAGACGGGCGGCGGCTGAGTCCAATTTGCCTTCTTGTAGATCGAGATCGGCAAGCTCCAACAGGACATCCAAGGCGACATCCGGGCTTTTGGCCTCGTCCACCAACCGTAATGACTTCTCAAAAGCGATCCGCGCCAAACAAGCGTGTCCCAGCTCCTTTCGCAATACCCCGATTTCAAAAAACAACCAAGCCCAATAATACTCTTTTGTATCATCCGGCAATACACGCTCGGCTTCTATCTGCGCCTGCTGCGCCTGCCATAGGGCTCCCAACCGGATAAACACATCCATCAACCCAATCAGCGCGATACCTTTCGTATCGTCTTCCAGCGCCAAACCGGCTTCCGATACGGCTATATCCAGATATTTTATCGCTTTGTCATACGCAGCCTGGTTGCGGTATGAGCCTGCCAACCAATGTGCAGCTCTCGATACGTTGGCGTGATCCATTTTAAGTTGAAACATTCCGAATGCCATGTTGATGAAGTAGCGGGCAAAACCAGGCAATCCCAAACGTTCGTAAATTTTTCCCTGATGATAGTGCGCCGACCCCTCGTAATCCAATTCACTCAACTCATCGCATAATTGAAGCACATCTCCATAATTACCCAATCGATATTGTGCATGAATGAGAAAGTCCAAGGGCTTGAACTTACCGCTTTCTTGGTAAGCTTGAGTGCAAACGGAAATACAGTCCTTATAGCGATTTTCTCTGTAGGCTTTTCGGCATTCGGCTATATGTTGGTCTTCCATATGTAGCAACGCAAAACTGATTCCACTTCCGACCAGACCGAGTGCAATCACAATAGAACCAAGCCATTTCAAATTCATCGTTTTAGGCAATATTTTTTTCAAGGCACCCCCCTTTCAAGAGGAATCCAAAATGCCTATCTACTAAATTATTAGTCGTAAAAAACAAAAAAATATAACAATTGTCTGCTGGGTCCATTCGCTTTTTTCGCATGTAGTTATATTTTGTCAATTTTTCAGGCAATCGGATTATCAACTATGAGATAGTTTCTAGTTGAACCAAGGATACAAATAGGTTACAGATTGGTTACATATTAAAAATGACTGCATTCTATGTGATGAATAGTCGGCAACGCTTTGATTCTTTTGATCGCAATTCGGATTGCACGGCCATGATTGGATGATTAAGGCTTCGATATCCACAGGGGAACGTGATAGATGAGACGAATATCGGCCAAAATCGCCAAAATCACCCGTCCGATCAACTCTCAAGTGTTACGAAGAAAACGGCTTTTCGATGTGCTGGATCGCATGCTGGTACGACCGATCATTTGGGTTTCGGGCCCGGCCGGTTGCGGCAAGACCACTCTGATCAACAGCTATCTCGAAGACCGTGATGTTGCTTGTATTTGGTACCAGTTGGATGAAAGAGACCATGACCCAGCAACGTTTATTCATTACTTTAATAAAGCCGCCGAAAAAGCACTACCGGCAAGGATGAAATCTTTACCGAGTTTCAACCCGGATTATCTTTTGAATATCTCGTCTTTTGCTTGGCGCTATTTTGAAAACCTGTACCTGAAATTGAAAACACCCTATTTTTTGGTGTTTGACAATTTTCAAGATGTATCCAACGAGTCGTCTTTTTATACGCTGATATTGCATGCTTTATTCAATGTTCCCCCGGATATTCATGTAATAATCATAAGCCGCCAAGAACCGCCGGCCGAGTTAAGTCGTTTGCGCGCCAACCAACATATAAATATTTTAGGCCAAGACAGCCTACGATTGACGCTGGATGAAACCAGACGTATATGCAAGCTTATCACCGGCAAGAAACAATCTCCAAATACAATACAAAAACTGCATGAGAGGATGAATGGTTGGACCGCGGGATTGGTGTTGGCTTTGGAATCAGCAAAAAGAGAAGAGTTGGACTTTGAATCAGTGTCTGAATACGAAATAGATCAGATCTTTGATTATTTTGCAGGTGAGGTGTTCGACAAGCTTGATACAAAGATACAAAACTTTTTATTAAAGACAGCCATACTACCCCACATGACGGCATCTATGACTGAATCGCTAACCGGCATCAGCCAATCCAACCGCATACTATCCGGGCTGCACAAAAGCAATTACTTTACTGAGCGGCGTTTTCAAAGCACACCTTCATACCAGTATCATCCCCTATTTAGACAATTTCTGCTTTGCCGGGCAAAAGAGATGTTCTCTTTGGAAGATTTGACCAAATTGCAGCGCAAGGCAGCATTATTACTTGAAGAAGCAGACCAACAGGAAGCCTCGGTTCAGTTGCTGCATGATGCCGGGGATTGGCAGGAGCTGATTCGCTTGGTCCTCGAGCTAGCGCCCAAAATGCTGGCTCAGGGTCGTCATCATCTGCTGGAAGAATGGATCAAAAAGTTCCCTGACGAGATATTGAACGATCTTCCCTGGCTTTGTTACTGGATGGGCATGAGCCAACTGCCGTACAACCCTTCTTTCAGTCAGAGATATTTTGAACAAGCTTTTGATGCATTCAGACCCCAGAAAGATCAGGCAGGGATATTCTTGGCTTGGTCGGGTATTGTGCTTTCCACATTCTATTCTTTTGAGGATTTTACCGCACTAGGCAGGTGGATTGAATTGCTTGAAGCGCTCTTACAGGAATATGAGAGCTTTCCCTCTCAGGAGATCGAGGCTTATGTTGTTGGCGCAGTCACCACGGCGCTGACCTTATACAATCAGAGTCATCTTGAGATCGAGCCTTGGGAGGAGAAGGCCTCATTACTCATTGAGGCTCCAATTGATACAAGAATCAAGGCTCTTATCTTGTATCATTTTTCTCTCTATCAACTCATCATCAAAGGTAATTATGATAAAGGGCTCTTTTACATCGACGCGTTCAAACGATTGGAAATATCATTTAACACCCATCCTTTGGCGTGTATCCAACTTAAATCGATCGAAACCATCTACTCTGCCGAATTGGGAATGCACCAAAATTCTATAAAATTCCTATCCGAAGGGCTGGAGCTTGCTCGTAAATCAGGTATACATCTTTTGGACTATATTTTCTGGGGGACCGGAATAACATGCTGCCTAGGCGAAAGCGACATTAAATCTGCAGATGATTTTTTTCGATATTATACAACATATTTAGATAATGCATCAATTTGGGATAGAGCTTATTACTATTTTCTAAAATCCAGGAGAGCATTCTGCATCTATGATTTTGAACAAGCTATTATTGATATTGAGATGAGTGAAAAATTGATAAATAGAATAACCATACCAAAAAGCCACATGATGGTTCATCTTTTGAAATCCATGATACTCCATGAACTTGGAGATCAACAGAAAGCAGATACATACTTGACCAGCGCATTACAACATGTAAATCAGGTTAGATCTAAAATAATGGAGTTCCACTATCAAAAAATCAAGGCCATTTTATTAATAGATCAAGGAAAGATCGATCCTGGATTAGCCGCGCTTCGGGCCGCTCTAACTCTAGGAAGAAGGCAAAATTGTTTTTCAATAATAATCGAACGACCCGAAAACATGGCCGAGCTTTGTGTAAAGGCACTCGAAATGAAAATCGAGGTGAAATATATTAGAGAATATATACGCAGACGCAAGTTGATGCCGAAAAATCCGCCGCTGCATCTAGATAACTGGCCCTGGTATGTGAAGATACACACCTTAGGTGAATTTCAGATATTGAAAGACGAAAAACCGCTTCGCTTTTCCAGAAAAATCCAAGACAAACCACTGCTGCTATTAAAAGTCTTGATTGCGCTGGGAGGTCGGAAGGTAAGACAAGAGCGGATAGCCGATATACTATGGCCGGATTCAGACGGGGATGCTGCCCATCGTGCATACAAAACCACCTTGCACAGGCTGCGTAACTTGATGGGCAAACACGAAGTCATAGAAACAGAAGGTGGAGAGATCACCTTAAACCCGAGATATGTTTTGGTGGATAGTTGGGCATTGGAGCGTATGCTCGAACAAACCGAGCAAGCCTTGAAAAACACCTCCAACGCAGAGTATGTAGCCCAAGCGGTAGAGCTTATCAAAAAATGCCGGGATCTGTATAAAGGTCGTTTTTTAGAAGGAATGGAAGATTTTTGGGTTCGTCCGCTTCGGGATCGTATCCACACGAAAATGCT
>JBFFBT010000228.1:0-9730 GCA_041560255.1 Myxococcota bacterium
CTACCCCGGGTGAACGGTTATTCGTGGTTTCATTTTGATAGAAAAGGAGATGCCGGGGATGAGAGCCTATGAGTTGAGAGAAGGGTTTGGGATTGACAACCTTCAATCGGTCGAGCGCAGTATTGCTGAGCCGGGTCCGTATGAAGTACTGGTTCGTATCAAGGCCTGTTCGCTCAATTACCGTGATTTGTTGATGGTCAACGGAAGCTACAACCCGAGGCAACGCCTACCGCTCATCCCGCTTTCGGACGGGATTGGAGAAGTGGAGCAGGTGGGAGAGCGGGTAACTCGGGTCAAGATCGGTGATCGGGTTGCGGGAATATTCGCGCAGACCTGGCTCGATGGACCTTTACAGACCGACGAGCGATCGTCCATTTTGGGAGGCCCGTTGGACGGAGTGCTGTGTGGCTTGCGGGTTTTTCATCAAGACGGTCTGGTGCACGTGCCTGGTCATTTGAGTGATCAAGAAGCCGCAACGCTTCCATGCGCTGCAGTAACGGCCTGGAATGCGCTTTTGGAACAGGGTAATGTACGATCCGCAGACACCGTTTTGGTGTTGGGCACCGGCGGGGTGTCGTTGTTTGCCTTGCAGTTTGCCAAGCTGGCCGGAGCCCGGGTTATCGTTACCTCGAGCAGCGATGAAAAGCTTCGAAAGGCCGTTCAATTGGGTGCGGACGATACCATCAACTACAACCGGACGCCGGATTGGGATATCGAGATCAGAAAAAAAACCGACGGACAGGGTGTGGACCATGTCGTCGAGGTGGGAGGCATGGATACCCTGCCGAAATCTTTGAACGCAGTGAAGCTGAACGGCAACGTTTTTCTCATCGGAGTCTTGTCGGGAGTGGTGGCCAAGATTCCCTTGACTTCCATCTTGATGAAGCAAGTGCGTGTGCAAGGGGTACTGGTGGGCAACCGCAGGATGTTCGAGTCCATGAACCGCTCGGTAGCCCAACACGCGCTCAAACCGGTGGTCGATAAGGTTTTCGATTTCGACCAAGCCCAAGAGGCTTTCCGGTATTTGTCCGAAGCCAGGCATTTCGGTAAAGTAGTCATTGGTCTGTAGTAGATTGGATATCCGTTTGCACGGACGAAGATCCCGTGCTTTTCAATCTCGGGTTCCGGCGATGGGGGGGTAAGGGTGTTTATTTCTTCTTGAGGTATTTTTCTGGATCGGCGTCGAAGGCGGGTTTGCATCCCGCGCAGCAAAAGGCGTAATGTTTGCCCTTGTAGGTCGAATGTTGGGTGTCCTTTTTCACCACAAACTCTTTACCGGATACGGGACAGATTGCCTGGCTGCCCGCCGCGGGAGGCTGGTCGAAGGATTTTTGGGCGGATTTTATATGGAGGTTCGATCCTTGCTTTGTCTCGTTCGATTCTGCGGCTTGGATTTGTGGGCTTTGAAAAGCGACGAGACCAAAAACCGCCATGGACAACAGTCCTATGATCAATTTGGGTATTTTCATTTTTTTCTCCTTTCCGGGGCGCACCGGGGGAGGTGCCGATATACAAAATCCTATCAGGAAAGAAAGTAAGCATTCTTTAGGTAATTGCAACCGGTGTGTGCGATAATCTTTGATATAGAAAAAAAATTCCTGTTTGGTGAAAACCGTACAAAAGGAGTGCGATCATGCCTAGACGATTGGCGATAGTGATGTGTTTGGGATTGATGTCCTGTGGTTCGAACGGTGGTGACGATGGTTCCGGATATGTCGGGATCTACAAAGTGACCGCGCATACCTTGAATAGCGAGGGGTGTGATGGTCCGGGTGATCCGGTGACCGATATAGAGTACTTCAGGTTGAAGGGAGGCGAGTTTTTGGGTCAAACCTTTTTATCCATGGGCGTGTGTGATACCGCCATGGAGGAAAGCTGTGAGGATCCGGGGATCTTCAACGCCTTTGTGAAAGCCGATGGACGCTGGACTCAGGAGATCGGGATAGCCTACATTCTGGGACAAGATCCATGTACTTTGATTTTCAAACAAGGGTTTTTGCAAGGTGAAACGGGTGAGGTGGCGATCGAGACGCGATCGTACAGCAAAACCGATGATACCCTTACGTCCGAAGAATGCAACGCCGAAGCCGCCACACTGCTCGGTGTATCGATGCCATGTACCCAGTTCGAGGTTGTGGTCGGAGAGTTGATCGAATAAAGCCCGCACCCTACAACTTGGGGTAAAAAACCACCGGATTTGGCACTATTTTCCTGTCACCATACATCTTGCCCTAGCATCATGGGATATCTCAACATCATTCTTCTCTTCAACTTCTATACAACTAGCGTCTCAGATGACGACCCGGAATGCTCTGCGCCCAAATATCTTGACATACAATCGACATTAATACTAAACACAGTACTAAATATACCATATATCACGAAAGGGGGTGATGGTGCTGTAACGGATCTGTCTTTGAAGAAGACTCTGTGAGCAGAATAATAAAAGAAAAGGGGGATATACCATGGGTTGTATGAGAATTTTCAAGTTTCCATTTTTATCTCATTTCTGGTTGGCGGGATTGGTGGTGGTTTTTTGGATGTTGGCGCCCATGCACGTATCAGGTGATACCAGCAGGCAAAAATCTTGGTTAGGGATACCCGGGACTCGGAAAGGTGTTGTCTCGAGTGTTGATCCAACTGTCTCGCGGATCGGAGAAAAGATTTTACGCGAGGGAGGCAACGCCATCGATGCGGCCGCTGCCATGCAATTTGCGCTCAATGTGGCCGAGCCCCATTGCTCGGGCTTGGGTGGAGGGGCTTTCATCTTGGTTCATCTGGCTCATTCCAGACAAACCATCATTGTGGATGCTCGGGAAAAGGCTCCGGCGAGGGCCGATCCCGAGATGTTTCTGCTGGCGTCCGATCCGAGTAAGGCTTTTCATTTCGCCATTCGATCCACCAGTGGAGTTGCCGTGGGTGTGCCGGGTACTCTGTTGGGGGTCCATGTCATGCTGGAAAACTGGGGAACCATGTCGCTTGCACAAGTGCTGGCTCCCGGGATTGATTTGGCCGAAAAAGGTGTGGTGGTTGGGGACTGGCTTGCAAAAAGTATTCTTAGCTCACGCCTCGATAGTGAGCCTGGAAATCCTGCCTATGAGCTGGCGCGTTCGGTGTTTCGTCCGAACGCGATCCCGTTGCAAACCGGAGATCTGCTGATACAACCGGATTTGGGTAAGACTTTTCGACGTATAGCCGAGCAAGGAATCTCTGTATTTTACTCGGGTGAAATCGCACGAAAAATCGTGGATACGCAGAAAAATGCTCGAACCGTTGCCCATCTCGGTGATCAGGCCAAACTGACGGGGCGCATGATCATGGATGATCTTATCGACTACAATGTGGTTATACGCCAACCGGTTGAATTTTCATATAGAGGATATCGGTTTTTGTCGACGCCGCCTCCTTCTTCCGGCGGGTTGAGCCTAGCTCAGATTCTTGGATTAATAGAACGATTTCCCATCGGTGGAGAGAAGGCTGGATTTGGTTTTGGCGCGCCCCGCACCATCAATGTAATGCTCGAAGCCATGCGGTTGACTTTTGCAGATCGGGCGGTGTGGATGGGGGATGATGATCATGTTGCGGTGCCATCGGAGGGATTGCTCAGTGAAGCATATCTGGCTTCAAGAAGCGCATTGATTAACCCAGACGACAGGCAGGCTGATGTGCAAGCCGGTGATCCACGTACAAATGGGGATGATTTCGTAATTGGAGAAACTGTGAATTTGGACGATGAAGGTGTAAACACAACCCATTTCACCGTCGTCGACAAATATGGCAACATAGTTGGTTTTACCAGCACCATCGAGTCGCTCTGGGGAACCGGACTGATGGTGCCGGGTTTCGGTTTTCTACTCAACAATGAGTTGACGGATTTCAATCGAATTCCTACCTTCAATCCGGATCCCGAACAATTCAATCCCGGTGCCAATGATGCAGCGCCATATAAAAGACCCAGAAGCAGCATCGCTCCCACGATGATCTTTCGCGGAAAAAAACCGGTGATCGCCATGGGTTCACCGGGTGGTTCCAATATCATCAATATTTTGGTCAATTTGGCATGCAATCTGATCGATCATCACTTGAATATTCAAGAAGCCGTCGACGCCCCGAGGATATCTCAGACCTCCGGTAATGGATCGGCACGGCGTGAGGTCGGTTTTCCGAGTTCATCTGTTTTAGAAGATCTCGAGTCTCTGGGTCACGCTTTCGGAGATCCCGCTGATTTGGGGGCGGTACAAGCCATCGCGATTGATCGTTGCAGGCGCCAGTACGCGGCCGCCGACAAACGCCGTGGTGGATCGGTGATATCGGTCAGGTCAGAGTGTATACGGCAAGAATGTCAGGCCCGGAATCGGTAGATCATCTCTCATGATCTATAGATTGTCATTACGTTTTTTCATAGCGAACTGTTAGCAACCTTCTCCGTAATTTTGTATCACGATGATACGATCATAGATGTTGACAACCTGATCGTGATTCAGGTCGGCTCTTTGGTCGGCTGGGGGGACGGATTGCCCAAAATGACTCATTACAATTGCATAATCAGTTGCATCGACGCATTGGTCGCCATTGACATCCCCAAGTTGGGGTAATGGATCATCATCCGAAATGTGGACATATGTGCCGCCCGACTCCTCTGCTATGCCTTTGAAGAACTCATACATGGACACCGGAGAGCTTGTATTGAGTGCTCTTCGGCTGTGAGGAACATATTCAAAATCGTCGCTCACGAAAGATGAATTGTAAGCATAAGTAATATAAACAAAGAGTCCTTTGATATCCATGATAATCCGATAGGGGCCCTGGTTGTCATTGGTTGGATCGAAGTTCATCGCCATGTTGCGAACCTTCCATTCCCAACTGCCTTCTTCTAGGTCGGGGTACAAGGTGTTAGAATCTGGTCCGTAACATTTATGATCCAGAGGAGTGTTGTTCTCTTCGCCGTCTGTGAACAATGCAATCCGTTTGTAGGCCAGTATATTGGGCTGATAATTTACCAATAATTCGATTAAATCGCAAACAGTCATCGCCAGTGGAGTTAGAAAAGAAGGTTGAGGACTCATGATTTTGTTCAATGTTTCTCTGACTATGAATGGGTTGTCTGTGAAATCCAGGTGCTGGATATAGCTTGTACTATGGAAACTCCATACCGCATACCATCTCTTGACAGGATATACCTCGTTGAGAAAATCTAATGCCAATTTTATTGCTGAATCAAATCGCGTTGTGCCATCATCTCGGGTTATTGTCATCGATCCACTTCGATCAATGATTATCACAACATGCTCCTCACTTTGAGCCAATGCGGTTTTTGGAGTGAGCGTGACCGACACGACAACCAAACTCAATATGACGCATATCAATTGTAATTTTTTCATTTTCTCCTCCGAAACGTTAGATTGTTACAGGCACAAATTTTTTGATGTCGTGGTACATCTACTTACAACAATGATGCATATCTTTGGATGCAGAAATTTCGTCGACGAGTTTCATGCTTGTCGTCAATTGACGTCGTTCTGCTAAGGTAGAGATTGTATTACGAAGATGTGACCTAAAAAGTCGCTATTTTAATAAATGTTAATTCGGAAAAGGTTTTTGTGTCTCCATGCCTGTTTTATTTGAATAGCATGTAATGAGATGAAATACTTTGTCAAAATATCTTCGATTTCGGCTATGGGGCGGACTTCTTATCCCGAATCATTGTACAACCTCCGTCACCAGGATGGAGGGTTCCAACAATCTGTAAACCGGGTACTCCTGCAGCTCTCCTCCCCATTGTGAGATCAGGTAACGATCGAAGAAGTTCCAGGCTAACAAGCCGTCTTGGCTTTCTGCTTCGAGTAAATAGGCCGTCAAGCTTCCCAGGGGTTGGGCGGTGCGGATACAAAGGCTTTCTTTCGGAAAGGTCATTTCCTTGGTGTGGTAGTCGCCCTTGATTTGGTTGATACGGTGACCCTGGTATGGATAGGGATCGGTTTTGAGCCGGGTGAGTTGAAAGCTTTCTACTTTGAGGCGGGTGTCTCGGATCAGTTTTTCGACCACGATGCCGTGTTCTTGGAGCTTTTTCTGTATTCGAGGTACGCTTTCGGGTATCAGATAGGCAAACGGAAATCGTAGGCTGCGTTTGGCGGTGAAATCTGAAAAGACTTTTAGATGGTAGGTTTTCCTGCCTCCGCTTTTTAGAAAGCTCGGGTAAGAGCTCTCCCGATTGGGTCGCATCTTGAAGCTTTGGATGGTGATGGGATCCTTGAGCGGCTTGAGATCATAATCAACAATGAATTGATCCTGCTCTTTGGGATTCAAGCCGCGTTGCACGGTGTTTCTGTCGGCTCCGTGCGCCAGCTTGATGAGCTCTTCTTTGTGTTGTTTGCAATAGGCAAGGATTGAGATGAGGTAATGGTAGTTTGCCATAATGCGGGTTTTGAAGTCGGCATAGGCGTAGTTTTCCACCAGGATCGCCATGCGGTTGCGCAATCCCATGTAATTGGTCAAATACCTGGCGAATGGAATATAAGTGGCCCAGTCCTCAACCGAGTCTTTGCCTCTGAAGTTGCCGTACGGGATAATGGGGGTGTTGAACCTGCGCTGCATGGTTTCGACCAATGCCGGCATCATGTGATCCCGGGTTTTTTCGAGAAGCTTTTGATCTCCGTTGGGGTTGAGCTGCCAGGAGTAGGTCAGCGGTTCTTCGTGCAGCGAGCCGTTGGTGGTGTGACAGTCTACAAGCAAGATTGGATCCCAACGCTTAAGGACGTTTTGCAGCAGGCCTCGCATCTCGGGGCTTTCCAGCTTGATGGCGTCTCGATTGAGATCCAATCCTTGTCCATTGGCTCTTTTACCCACTCCTTGGATGGGTCCATGTTGATCTTTACGGTTTTCCGGGCTGATTTTCTCGTTGCCGTCTGGGTTGAATATGGGGGCTGCCAGGATGATCAGATCATCCAGAAATCCGGCCTCGTCGTGAGCCAGAAGGTCTCTGATCAGCATGAGGGAAGCTTCTTTTCCTTCGACTTCGCCTGCGTGAATGTTGGCCTGGATGTAGACCAGCATGCGGGGATCGTCATTGAGTTGCATGGGAGATACGGGAGGAGGATCTCCGAGGATAACCAAAGGAATCTTGCGTCCCTCGGGGCTTGTGGCCAGGGTTTCTACCCGAATTTTTGGACTTCGAGTCTGGAGGGACTGGATGAAATTCGTGACGTCTTGGTAACGGGAAGTGGCTTCAAATCGACTCGATTCGGCTATAGTCAAAGGATTTTGGGCTCGCGCCGGTTGGATCGCGCCGAAGAAAACAACAAAAATCATTGCTTGAATCGGGGTTGTTCTCATTGTACATGCTCCGTGAGAGAGTGATCCTGGTACTGAATGCAAATCCGGATGCTATGTCACAAACCTTGACTCGTCAACATATGTAGTTACATAAGTGAAGCAGGTTGCTCGCTTTGTCTGGTGTGACGAAAACGAGGGGAAATCCATTGAAAATCGTATTGAGAAAACGCTTGGAAAAAGCGCTTCGCTCCGGCCACCCTTGGGTATTTCGGGACGCTCTGGAAGGTCGTTTGCCCGAACCCGGTACAATCGTGACCATTCTGGATCGGCGAGGGCGGTTTGTGGCGCGGGGTCTTTCGGAGAGTGGACCGATCGGTGTCAGGGTTTTTTGCACTCGGGATGAACCCTTGGATCAACACCTGATCCAACGCAGGCTCCAGGTGTGCGCCGAGCTTCGAAGACATATTCTACCTCGGCAAACCTCGGCATATCGATTGGTGCATGGTGAGGGAGATCGTTTGCCGGGGGTGGTATGCGACGTATATGGCGCGTATGCCGTGTTGAAGCTCGATGGGCAGGCCGCCAAGAAGTGGCAGCCGATTATTGTAGAAAGCTTGAGGCCGGGTTTGAGCAAATTGGGGGTCCTGCACCTGTTGCTCAAGTCCGATCGCAAAGACGCAGGCGGCGTCCAAGCACTGATCGGCCGACTACCTTCAGGACCGGTGTCCATTCTTGAGCATGGCGTCAGCCAAAAAGTGGATCTTATGGCCGGTCAAAAAACCGGGCTGTTTTTGGATCATCGAGAATCTCGGAGACGTGTCCGGGATCTTGCGAGGAATCTGAGAGTACTCAACCTCTATGGATATACGGGTGGATTTTCCGTCTCGGCCGGACTGGGGGGAGCGGTATGGGTGGATACCGTGGATCGATCGGCCGGGGCGCTCGAATTGGCTCGGCAAAACTGGATCGACAATGGACTCGACCCGCAGGCGCAGCGATGCTTGGTAACACCGGTGGAGGATTTTTTTCAATCCGGAAGCAAGCTTGAGTCTCCATACGGACTGATCGTTTCCGATCCTCCCAGCTTCGCACCCTCCGAACGTGCGCTCGATGCGGCCCGCCGGGCCTATCGAAGGTTGCATCAGAGTGCTTTGGATATCTTGGCGCCCGATGGGTTGTATTTGGCGGCCTCTTGTTCGAGCCACATGGATAGAAAGTCGTTCGAACAGACCATTTGGGAAGCGGCCCGTAACACTGGAAAAGTCGTACAGGTGCTCGAACGTTGGGGGGCTCCTGCAGATCATCCCAAATTGGCGGTTTTCCCCGAAGGTGACTACCTGAAGGTTGTTTTGGCGCGATTGGTCGGATGAGGTGAAAATGTCGGCAGCCAGGCGTGAAAGACTCTTGTCACCCGACCGATTCCGGGTTAGAAGTGTATGCACGGATTTGAAATGTTTTTTCAGGGGTTTTTAAAAGAAGCGTTGACTGGGAAAAATTGCTTGAGCTATCATGGCGAAATAATGAGAATTCTCGAGCCACAACCGGTTTGATATGAAACCAGATAAGGTCGGCGCTCATTGATGAGCGATTCATACGAAGAAAAACGAAGGCATATCCGCGCTCCCATCGAGTTGAAGGTGGAGTATAAAAAGCTCAATACTTTTTTTGCGGATTACACCAAAAATATTTCCAAGGGGGGAACGTTTATCAAGACCGATCGGCCGTTGCCGGTAGGAACCGAGTTTCTGTTCCGGTTGGTCATACCCGGATTGGTCAAACCGTTCGAAATACATGGAGTGGTCAAGTGGACCAACGAGGCCGGCCGCCTGGCCAGACCGGAAGTGGAAGAGTATGGTATGGGGATACGTTTTAATTACGAAAACGATCAACACCGAAAGAACTTCGAGAACATGGTCGAGGATATGATGCGCAGCTCCCTGGGTGAGTTGTTGTTTGCCAAGTTATTGCGAAAAAAATGAGATGATCGGCTGGTTTCGTGATGAAAATCGACTATGAGCGGATTCGCCGACTGTTTGGGAGCTACGGTCTAGAAGGTCGTAAGGGTCTTTTTATCCACGTCGAAACTAATACTGCTCATCCATACTTCGCTGGGATCGCGTTGGGCGCCTGTGGGTAAGTAGGGATAGGCGACAGACAGGTTGTCGAGCCACCCCAAGCGTAATAAAAAGGCTTCCCAGCCGTCTACAACGGCTCTTTTACGGGCCTCTATTCGTACAATGGCCGATTTGATCTTCTTCCCGCTTGATTTCTGGATGTTATTGAAGATCTCTACATCGGGGGCCCGTTCTTTTGAGGGATAGTCGAGGCGGAAGTACGAGTGGTGGGTCTCTCCATCCACGTCTTGATAGGACGAAAGGTAGAAGTCTCCATCCAACATGATTTCGGCTCGATAGTCTTCGGGCAAGATCGGCTCTATTTTCACCCATTTGTTGATGAG
>JBFFBT010000229.1:0-9730 GCA_041560255.1 Myxococcota bacterium
CAACTTGAGATGGCGCGATACTCTGGATTGACCCATACCGAGGATATCCTTGAGCTCGTTCACATTAAAACGACCGCGCAGCAAAATCCGCAAAATCCGCAATCTGCTCTCGTCTGCCAGGGTTTTGTATATTGAAAGTAGCTTCAAGATTATATCCATATATCTTGATATTCTTGTATAAAGGATAGCAAATATAAACCCGCCCGTCAAGCCCATTATAGTAAGGTATCGAAATCCTTCAGAGGGTACGCCAGAACCCCCGGAATGCCACTAAGCCATGTATCCAACTTGACTTTTCAGGCGCAGACTCGTATCCTATTATAGAGAATCTTTCGTCCAACCTCACTGAAAGGCAAGCACTTTTGTCCAACGATACCAGCAACCAGGATGTCGATCAGCGATATCATGATCGCACCCGGGTTATGTTAAAAATCCGCTACCGGGCCGTAAAAGATTTCCTGGCCGATTACACCGAAAACATCTCTGCAGGAGGCGTTTTTATCACAACAGACGAAGAGTTTTCTCCGGGCACCACGCTTGACTTCGAGGTATCATTTCCGGGGTTGCTCGATCCCATCTCGCTCAAAGGCATCGTCAAATGGATCCGGCCGGCGACTCCTTTCGGAGAGCCGGCGGGCATCGGGGTTCAGTTTTTACCCGAGCAGAGCCCTGGACACAACCACCTCTCAGGGCTGGTCTCAAGACTCAACTCCCAGAGCGAAACCGGCGTCAAACCGGATCAACCCTCCACCTTTCGCGTTCTTTTGGTCGAAGACAACGAGGTAGTGCGGGATATGTTTCGCTATGCCATACAAAAAATCACGTCCAGAAAGAAACTACCCGGAACCAAGCTCGAAGTAGAAGAAGCCTCAAACGGGCGGGAAGCCTGGGAAATACTCAAGGCCAGAACCTTTCATCTAGTGGTGCTCGATCTTTATATGCCGGTCATGGAAGGAGATAAATTGATTCAATTCGTTCGATCCGATCCCTCACTGCGAACCATACCCATCATCGTCGTCAGCTCGGGGGGCCGCGAGGATCGAAAACGAGCCATCGAGCTGGGAGCAGATTTATTTCTCAGTAAACCTGTCAAGCTCAAAGAAATGGTCGAGAGTATCGAAATCCTCATAGCTTCGGGCCACGGTCCCAGTTGGGGATGAGAATCAAAATCAAACCAATGCAGGATCCACCGAATAGGTGCCAAATACGATGCAGACCCAGAACGCAGAGAGCGGCGACTTGACGACCAAAGTCGAATCTTTGGCTACCCGCCTGGAAAAGCTCAGATTCACATATGAACAGTACTTCATGGGCATGGAGCGTATCGAGCCGCAACAAGAAAAAAATACCGTCAAATCCATGCTCAACGACTTGAGGAAGAGCCACATACGCAACACCGCCCTGCGTTTCCGCGTCAATCAGTTGTTTGCCCGACTCAACAGTTATGACACCTACTGGAGCCGGATCACCCGCCAAATCGAAGAGGGAACCTACCACCGGGATATTCTCAAGGCGCGCAAGCGCATGCAGGCGATCTCAAACTCGGAAAGTAAAAATCACGCCGTTACCCCTCCGGTCAGTTCTCCTAACCTCGGTGAGGTCAAACCAACCGGCATTACCTCGCAACCCCAACGCGTTCTTAGTGATCAGCAGATGAACAAGCTCTATGAAGCCTATACTAGAGCCCGGCAGTCATGCGGTGAATCCATGCAGGGAATCACAAAAGAAGCCGTGGCGAAATCCCTGCAAAAACAAATTCCCAACATTATTCAGCAATACAAATGCAAAAGCGTATCTTTCAAAGTTACTATCAAAAACGGAAAAGCCGTCATACGAGCCATACCCAAATCATGATGGACGCATTTTATCTTTTTCATCTTTCATTCGCGCCGCGTTGAGCACCAACATATTGACGGGTTTTTGTATGGTGCGGAAAGCTGCGTTGCGCTGCCGATTGATGATCATCTCGACGCCCTCCAGAGCAAGCAAAGCAAGCGCGGCTTGCTCGCCTTCCGTGTGCCCCCAAACCGCATGCACCAACTCACCATCTTCAAAAAAAAGCTCACCACACATACCGCTGGGACTCTTTACCGTCATACAAAGCGATTGACGCTCCATATGCAGCAATTGCACAAACCCGACTACCGAAATTCCTTGCAGGTAACCTTTTTCCGTATACGCGCCCTTATGATCGAGAACCTCTGTAATGAGATTCTCGAGTTGCGTCAAGTCCAGGGGCTTTTGAAGAAACATGACTTTTCCGCGCTGAAGCGAGCTGCGTTCATGCTCACCAAGTCCGTAGGCGCTCATCAGGATAAAGCGTGTATCTGGGTAGCTCTGCCGGCATTCCAACAACAACTCCAAACCACCCATCCCCGGCATGCGAACGTCTGAAATAACCAAATCGGGTCGATGACGCTTTATGAGATCCATGGCCTGCTTGCCGCTGCCGGCGCTCATGACCGCATATCCGGCCTGGTTGTCGCGCAACCAAGCCTGCATGCCCGTAAGCAGGCTCATCTCGTCATCCACCAATAAAACCAATTTTTCCGTCGATTCTTTACTCATAATTTTCACTCTTGTCCAAAATAGATTTTCAAAATGTATCAACTTTTCTGATCCCGGCACGCAGAAAGCCTTAGATCCACTCCTAACCTAATGATATCAACCACCGCCCGCAGCGACTTTGCGAGATGTTCAAGTTCGGGGGATTCTACCAGCCAAATCGATCCATTCGCTTGGCATAACAATCCACCCGCAAAGCATAACCGGACAGCGGGTCGATTGACAAGGTTCTTTATTCATTATATCTTTTAATAAGAGGGCGGGTCCCCAAAGAAAGAGAAAACGTATGAGCATACCGACAATATTGGTTGCGGACGATGATCTCGAAATCCAAAAAATGGTCAAAGCAGCACTCGGAACAATCGGAGCCGAAGTCATAACCGCAGACGACGGCGCAGAGGCCTTGGAAAAAATCCTGGTCGAAAGACCTCAGTTGGTTATCCTAGATGTCATGATGCCCAAGCTCTCCGGATGGGAGGTGCTCAAGTACATCCGAACCCACGAAGAGACAAGAGAAACCAAAATTATCATGCTTACCGGTATCGGCGAGCGCGTCAACCAAGCTACTTCACCACTTTTCGGAGCCGACAGTCACCTGGACAAACCGTTTACATTTGAAATACTGGCAGACAAAGTACGTTCTATGCTGGGTATGTAGCCTCCCCGATCTCAAATCCCTGCAATGCATTGCAGGCGGATCGAATCGATACAATCCCCATCTCGACGTCCCAAGTTTTCATAGAAGAACCGCGGTCATTCCTCTTCATCTTCCTCGTCAGGCTCGTCACTCCAAAGTGAATCTTCGTCTTCTCCATCATAACGATCCGCAAGCTCGTCAGAGAGTTCGTCCGGCTCCAGCGACAAGCCGACTCGGAACCTGCGTTGCATCCGTGCAAATTGGGTCAAAACCTCAT
Organism: Myxococcota bacterium; assembly: GCA_041560255.1. GTDB lineage: Bacteria > Myxococcota > B64-G9 > B64-G9 > B64-G9 > JBFFBT01. Next base: position 3,480 of record JBFFBT010000229.1, read on the forward strand.
CCAAAGAAGCCATGGCGCTCTCTACGACTCCCGCGTCGGCTTTGGCTCCGCAATTGGGACAAATCACCAAAGCCGGGTCCTTCATGAGATCCATGGCTTCCAACTCGAAATCAGCTTCACAACTGACACACTGAAAAGATATATTCATGCTCTATTCCTTCTCAAAGCTGTTTAGATTGCTCGCGGGCGCAAACCCCATACATGACCACCTTTCAAACAACCCGCATCCACTCAACGGCACACACCATACAAACTGCTTTGCGTTCCTCGCTCTTTCGTCATATCACGCCGACCAACCAACAGATTTTCATCAAGACAAAAACGACGAATGGATCGAGCGACCCGATCTTGTCAAGAAAAAAAACCACCCGGCCAAAGTCCCGCTGCTTCCATCCCAAATGCGGCAACCGAGATCGAAAAAGTGATCAATCAAAACATTGTATACCTAAGGCCCACCCAGTTTATGATACTTTTATTATGATTTTCCTTGACAACCAATCTACATGGTCTAGATTGGCCGATTAGGTGAAACCCATGAGTCACATCACCAAAATGGCTCAACATGCCTGAAAAAACGGCAAAAAAAATACTCTTTTCATCCAATCCCGGGGCGTTTTTGCCACCTGAAAAACTCGTGTTTTGAAATCTTCACAAACGTTTAATGGAGGCTGTTTTGATAATCCATGAGTACCAAGCTAAAAAATTATTGGCTCCCTATTCTGTCCGTACTCCCCGCGGACAGGTAGCCGAAAATCTGGATGAAGCCGAAACCATCGCCGCGAAGTTGGGTAGCATGCCGGTGGTGGTCAAGGCACAAGTCCACGCCGGAGGCCGTGGAAAAGCCGGAGACGTCAAGATCGCCAACACATTGCAGGAGGTCTGTGAAGCAGCACAATCCATGCTAGGCAAACCTCTTACCACCAAGCAAACCGGTTCTACGGGCAAAATCGTACATCGGGTGCTTTTGGAAGAAGGTCTTTCATTTCAAAGAGAGCTCTATGCAAGCTTTCTGGTTGATCGCGAAAAAGGCAGAGTCGTGCTCATGCTGTGCAAAGAAGGCGGCGTCGAAATCGAAGAGGTAGCCCGGACCAAACCGGACAGCATTCTCGTCGAATCCATCAACCCGGTCACCGGACTGATGCCCCACCAGATCAGGAGACACGCGAAACAACTTGATCTTTCAGCCAAAACGGCCTCTCACGCCGCCACATTGCTGATCGGAGCCTACCGAGCATTTATCGAATTGGATGCAAGCCTGATCGAGTTCAACCCTTTGGTGGTACTGGATAACGGCGAAGTGGCGGCAATCGATGCAAAAATGAGCTTTGACGACAATGGGCTTTTCAAACACCCTGAAGTCCTTGATCTTAGAGACCCGGAGGAAGAAGATCCAAGTGAATGGGAAGCTTCTCAACACGGTCTGAGCTATATTAGACTGGATGGTAATATCGGCTGCATGGTCAACGGCGCCGGACTGGCAATGGCAACCATGGACATCATCAAGTTGTACGGAGGCGAACCGGCCAACTTCCTTGATGTCGGTGGAGGTACGGATGCGAAACGAGTGGCAAATGCTTTCAAAATCATTGTTTCCGACAACAATGTAAAAGTGGTTCTGGTCAACATTTTCGGTGGTATCGTACGTTGCGACACCATCGCTGAAGGTATCTTGGAGGCCATTCAGCAGGTGGGAATTCAGGTCCCCTTGGTGGTAAGGCTTCAAGGAACCAAGGTGGAAAGAGGCCGGGAGTTGCTGCGTCAATCCGGATTGAACATCATTTCGGTCGAAACCATGCAAGAAGCCGCCCAAGCGACCATCGAAGTGTTGAGGAGTTGATCATGAGCATCCTTGTCGACCATGAAACCAAAGTGATAATCCAAGGGCTGGGAAGCGCAGGTAAATTTCATACCGCCACCATGTTGGAGTACGGTACTCGAGTGGTGGGTGCGGTACATCCCGGCAAAGGTGGTACCAACTGGGAAAACATACCTATTTTCGATACGGCCGAAGATGCGGTGCAGGCCACCGACGCAAACACCTCGTGTATTTTTGTGCCGGCGCCCGCAGCAGCCGACGCTATCCTGGAGTCCGCGAATGCCGGCATCCGGCTGGTAGTATGTATCACCGAAGGGATACCCATTCTGGACATGCTCAAAGTTCGGCATGCACTCGAGGGTACCAAAACCATGCTGATCGGTCCCAATTGCCCCGGCATCATCACCCCGGGCAGCTGTAAAGTAGGCATCATGCCGGGACCCATACACCTGGCCGGCACCATCGGTGTGTTGAGTCGAAGCGGCACCTTGACATACGAAGCCGTAGATCAACTCACCTCCCTCGGTATCGGCCAATCAACCTGCATTGGATTGGGTGGAGATCCCATAAAAGGTTTGGACTATATCGATTGTCTGAAGATGTTTCAACACGATCCAAACACCCATGGTGTTATAATAATTGGAGAAATCGGCGGTCAGGCCGAGGAGCGGGCCGCCTGCTGGATCAAGAGCAACATGTCCAAACCGGTGGTGGCGTTCATCGCCGGGCAAACCGCGCCTCCCGGGCGCAGGATGGGACATGCCGGAGCCATCATCGCAGGCGGTATGGGAACCGCTGCGGACAAGATCTCCGCTTTGGAGCAAGCCGGTGTACGGGTTGCGCGTAGTCCTTCCGAAATAGGCGCTTGCATGCAAGAAGCGCTGCAACAAAAACAGGGAAAAAAACCATGAGCGAGGTAAAGCTGAAGAAAGCCAAACCGAAACGAAAGCATCAAGGACATGTGGTTCTATTGAAAGATCGTTGCAAGGGTTGCGGTATATGCGTTGAGTTTTGCCCCACCCACGTACTGGTAATGGGACATCATCTCAACCCGAAAGGATACCATCCACCCGAAATCGCCAAACCCGAAGATTGCTCGGGATGCGACTTATGCGGGTTGTTTTGTCCCGACTTGGCTATCCACGGTTATCGAACAGCCGCCGGTGAGCGAAACGACAACCAGAAAGGCTGTACAAATGAAAGCTGATCCCAAAGGCGTGCTTACCGGCGTCCACTTTTTGGATGGTGATCACGCCTGTTGCGAAGGCGCCATCGCGGCGGGTTGCCGAGTCGCTTTCGGTTACCCCATCACACCTTCCACTGAAATCGTCGAAAGAATGTCCAAACGACTTCCTTTGGTCGGAGGATTGTTTGTGCAGATGGAAGATGAAATTGCTTCATCCATCGCCATACAAGGCGCGGTTTGGGGAGGCAAAAAATCCATCACGGTATCATCCGGGCCGGGCATCTCACTCATGATGGAACACATCGGTTTTGCGGCCATGACCGAAACACCCTGTGTTATTGTCAATGTACAAAGAGCAGGACCTTCAACCGGCTTGCCTACTCTGCCGTCACAGGCCGACATGATGCAGGCCAGATGGGGCTCTCATGGAGATTACGAAATCATCGCCATTGCACCCAACAGCCCCCAAGAATGCTTCGACCTTACCATCCATGCCTTTAATCTCTCAGAGCGATATCGCGTTCCGGTTTTCGTCATGATGGATGAGAGCGTCGGCCATATGACCGAACGGGTAGTCATACCTCATGCCGATCAAATCGAAATCGTTGATCGCAAACGACCTCAGGGTAATCGGCAGGATTACCTACCATACCAACCGGTAGACGGGCTGGTGCCCGCAATGGCTTCTGCAGGCGAAGGCTACCGGTTTCATGTAACCGGATTGACCCACGACGAAAGAGGTTATCCGGTAATGACCGCCGAGACCCAAGATAAGCTGATAAAACGCCTGGTAAACAAAATCCGCACACAAGCCGATGAGCTCTCCATGGTGGAAGAGTTTCAAACCGAAGACGCCGAGATTATTCTGGTAGCCTACGGTATCACCTCCCGGGTGGTACTCAGAACCCTGGAATTGGCCCGAGAAAAAGGCCTTAAAGTAGGCGTTTTCAGACCTGTCATCGTTTGGCCGTTTCCTGCCGAGCGACTTCTGAAAGCCGTCGCGGCAACCAAGGCGGTGGTGGTGCCCGAGCTCAACATGGGCCAAGTGGTATTAGAAATCGAACGACTGATCCGAGGCTCTGTTCCTGTGCATTCCATCCCGCATGCCGGAGGCGCGTTGCATGACCCTGAAGAAATCCTCAAGCATATCGAGGAGGTGATATCGTGAACCCAGAAATCAATCCGGCCGAGCAATTTCTTCGCATGGACAGAATGCCCCATATTTGGTGCCCGGGTTGTGGCGCCGGTATCGTGGTGAATTGTTTCACGAGAGCCCTGATAGAGTCCGGAATCGATGTAGACAAAACCGTGGTGGTCTCCGGAATCGGATGTACGGGACGAATCGCCGGATACCTCAAGCTGGACTCCTTCCACACCACCCATGGACGCCCGATACCTTTTGCAACCGGTCTCAAGATCGCCAAACCGGAGCTCCAGGTCATGGTATTCAGCGGTGAGGGCGATCTCGTATCCATCGGAGGCAACCATCTCATCCACGCCGCCCGCAGAAACGCCGACATCAAAGTTTTTTGCGTCAACAACTTTACCTATGCCATGACCGGAGGCCAAGTCGGTCCGACCGCCCCCATACACAGCATTGCCACCACAACTCCATATGGAGCATTTGATCAGCCCTTTAATCTGCCCTTCTTGGCGGACTCGACCGGCGCGGCATATGTCGCGCGCTGGACTACCTTTCATGCCCGGCAACTCACCAACTGCATGAAAGAGGTAATTAGAAAGCCCGGTTTTTGTTTCGTGGAAATCATCTCACCCTGCCCCACGATCTATCTGAGAAGAAACCGCCTGGGTGATGGCTTGGACGCAATGCGATATTACAAGAAAAACAGCAAAATCATGAACAACGTCAACACCCGGACTGTAGATTTGGGAGACAATCGACCCATCATCGTGGGCAAGTTCGTGGATCGAGAACGGCCGACGCTGCTCGAGGCCATGAATCAAGAGTTATGCAGAAAGATCGGACCCAAGTACGAGCCCTATCCCACAGGAGTACAAAAATGAGTAGATCTGAAATAAAAATAGGAGGTTTCGGAGGGCAGGGCGTTATCTTGGCCGGAATGATCTTGGGCCGGGCCGCAGCGATTCATGATGGAAAAGACGCTACGTTGACACAGTCTTTCGGGCCCGAGGCACGCGGAGGCGCCTGCAGCGCGCAAGTCGTCATCAGCACGGTGCGCAACCTATATCCTTGCGTCACCTACCCCGATCTCCTCATGGTCATGTCGCAACCGGCCTACGATAAGTTCATCACCGAAATCAAGAACGGTGCTTTGGTTCTCTACGAGGAAAACCTGGTAGAACCCAGGTCATTGCCCGACCAAAGTAAAGCATATGGAATTCCGGCTACCCGCATCGCCGAAGAGTTGGGACGCAAAATGGTGCTCAACATCGTCATGTTGGGGTTTTTCAGTGCGCTATCGAACATCGTCTCCAGCGAGGCAATCGAGAAAGCCATCACTGAATCCGTACCACCAGGCACCCAAAAACTCAATATGGATGCCTATAACCGGGGATTTCAATTCGGCCGAGACCTACTCAAATAAACACCGTACCTTCATTATCTCGATTTTACCGAAAACCGGCTCTGACCCAACAAAAGCTATCTCGACTCCGTCGTAAACTTTCGTTGATCTACAGAAACTACTTCTGAACGACCTTTTTCAAAGCTGCCTGCTGAATCGCCGTTCGCACGTTACTGCTTTTGGCAAGCGCCCTCAGATCACTTATAGGAAGCTTGGACAAGAGCGCCAAGGCATCTTTCAATGGAGTTTTAGGATTTCTGACCAAGTTGCGGCAGACCGAGGGAGTCTTGGTCCAGTCGAGGTTGCCGGCAATAGAGCGCAAGGCATCCGGGTTGACTGAAGGCATACGCGCAATCTGCTCGATTTCATCCAGTGTAATGCCTGGGTTTTTTAGCACGAAAGCATGAATGGTTTTGTTTTGATCGCGGATTAAAAGCATGCGAATGGTTTTATTTCCATGCAAAGCTTGTTGGCGTTTCTGGGCCACCGTCATGGAATCGATCTGTGTTCTTATCTGATCGGGTTCGATCATCGCAGGCTTTTGAGCCGGCCTAGGGTCGACCGAATTCAAATCAGCCAGCTGCACTACCGGATCGCCTTCCAGGACGGGATGATTCGATCCTGCCTGCTCAACCAAGTCAAAAAGCCGCTTGAGGGTTTGCTCCGCGTCCGCTGCAAATTGAACCGCCATGCCTTGTCCCGC
>JBFFBT010000230.1:0-9701 GCA_041560255.1 Myxococcota bacterium
CTCTCAATACATCGTTATATGCAACGTTGGGGTGAATAAACTGATTGTAGAAACTGATGTTTCCCGCTTGAAAAGCGCTTCTGTGATTTATGATGATTTGAGCGAGTCCAGATCATACAGATCACTGATATCGAGTGGAGGCATGGGGCCGTCGAGAGGCTTGTCGTTGAAAAGATACCAATCGAACCATTGGATTTGGCGATACAGCAAGTCTTTTCTGGCAGGCAGCTTGCGGTTGCCGTGTTGCTCGCCCGGATATTGCACCAGGCGGACCGCCGGGTGGCGATTCATTTTCAAACGGCGGTAAAACTCGATGCTTTGTGAAGGATGCACCCGGGTATCATCACTACCGCCTACGATCAACACTGCGGTTTTACTCTGATGAGCCCAATAGACAGGGCTTCGTTTGAGATTGAGCTCCCACATCTTTTCCAACGGCTTTCCCGAGTGAACATACAGCTCTTCGTATGGGATGTCGGTCGTGCCGCGTTTGCTGATGATGTTGCTGATGCCGACGAACATACAGACCGCCTTGACGTATCGCGTGTAATAGCTTGCGAACCAGGCAGCGGCGTATCCTCCATACGAGCCCCCCGCCAAACCGATTCTCTTGGGATCGGAGTACCCGCTTTTGACCAAGAAATCAATGCCGTCTGCGATGTCGTCAAACTCAACCCCGGCCGGATCTTCGTACCCTGTAAGAGCATGCCGGACACCATAGCCGGTGCTGGCTCGGTAGTTGGGCGCGAAAACCACATATCCTTTGGAGGCAAGAACCTGGAAGGGAGTGCTGTAGCTTGTAAGCCAACCATCGGATTGGTGATCTTCGGGTCCGCCATGCACGAAGACGACCGTTGGATATTTACGGCCGGCGCGATACTTGGTGGGTTTCACGAGCAGTCCTTCAATTTCGGATCCGTCTCGGGCTTTGTAGATGATGGGTTGCTGCGATCCGAGTTTTCGTTTTTCGAGCCAAGAGTTGAGATTGTGCAAGCGTTTGGGTTGGGCTTTTCCATTCCAGTAAAAAGCTTCCGGGGGCATATGGGCGTTTTCTGCGATAAAAGCCATGACCGGAAAGTTGTCGGATAGGCTGGGTTTGCCGAATACCAAACCGATTTGTTTCGAATCCAAGAGGATCTTTCTCTTTCCGCCTTGGGTGGCTACCGTGGAGTACGTGCTTCGGCAGCCTTCTGCGGACTTGTATACAATGGTTTTCGCATCGACCCATCCGACCCATTCCACATGTCCCTTGAAATCGGGCTCGGTTCGGTTGGACACTTGGCCGCCTTTACATGGAATCACATATACTTGGCTTACCGCATGATCTTTACGATCGATAGCCGCTGTATAGGCGAGCATTTCTCCGTCCGGGTTGAAAGCGTAGCTCCCCAGTTTGCCCGGAACATCGACCAGGGTTCTTTGTTTTTGGGTCTGGGTGTCGAGCATGATGATATCCCGAAACATATAGTAATGATCGATGAGATTTTGGGGGGAAGCCGAAGCGGCCAAATATCTGCCGTCGGGGCTGAAGACGAAATCCCATACGGTTATATCGTTTGTGAGTTGCACGGCCGGGGTGCTTTGATCGTCCTTGGGTATTTTCTGTAAATATATATTTTTATGTTTGAGGTTTTCTTCATAAAATACAAAATTATAGCCTTTTTGTTTCAAGAGCTTTTCTTGCTCGGATTCTCCCGCGGTTGCCAAATATGCAACTGTCTCACCGCTTGGATGCCAGGCAAAAAACTGCACGTCTGAAGAAGAATTTGTGATTTGCACGGCTTCGCCGCCGTCTAAAAAAACACGCCAAACCTGGGTTTTTTCATTCTTTCCACGTTGGAGTAAAAAGGCGATCGATTTTCCGTCCGGACTGAATTTAGGAGAGGAGACATCGACATGCCCCGCAACGAAAGAACGCACCCAACTTGAATTTGTCTTGGCGACAAAAAGCTCACTGTATGAAGGTCCGACAGGATCGCGGGGTTCTCGTTCGCGATCGACCGTATAGGCCACATAGCGCCCATTCGGGCTGATGTCCAGATCTGAACAAAAACGCGTATGCAGTACATCGTTGGGAGAAAAATCAATTTGCTCGGCGTGCAGCAGGTGGGTGGAAATAACCAATGCGACGATGGTGATCAATCGGTGCATCGAGTCTCCTTTCTATGATCAGAGTAAAGTATCAATTAGGTGAAGCATGCTTTGTTGTAAGGTGCAAGGATTTATTTTTCAACAAGAATTTGTGCTTTGATGCAGCGCGATTTGGCTCGAAGGAAAGCCGTGGCGGTCCTAATGATATCTGCAACCGCATCAAGATTGGGTTTGGGGGTGATGTATTTCATCCATTACATCTGCATCCCTCATGATTTTGTGTAGAAATTTTTCCGCAATCCCCGCTGTTTTTTCCGGTGCTCTGCTGGCAGGCTGAACGGCAGCTTATTTCCTTGCAGGTGCCTTGGTTGTTACAAAACTCGAGCTTGTCGGTGTTGAGGCATTGAAAAGATTTCATGTCGAGGTCGAAGCAGGTTGTACGTAGATCCTCCATTTCTTGTTGATCCTCCAGCAATTGGCAGGCCGCCTGGGCAAAACACGCCGCGGTTGTGTCGGGATCGACCACATACATGGTGTATAGATTGTGTAAGTATACGACACACGAATCTTTTTCGCTGCTTGCCATGTGTTTGCATTCAATCAGCCGGTCGCACAGAGCTTCCATGGCCGGATCGTCGATGTCAAGTCCATCATCACCACAACCCTGGCTATGAAAGGCAATCGAAGAACAAACGCAAACAACCATCCAAAATTTTTTCATCGGCTTTGCCTCCCATGTATTCGCTATTGCTCATCTACACCTATGCCGCACTCGAATAATTCTTGGCGCAGATTGATGGATTTGTCTAGCCATAAGTTTGATTTCTTATCAATCGGCTTTCGGACGGATGGGGTTTTTTGTATCCGTGTCGAAGATTTTCTTGCCGGTTGGATGGTTTTGCTCTAAACACGTTGCAAAGAAGCCGGTAACGGTGTTCGCAATCACTGCTTTCTCATCATGATGAGGTACATGTTTTGGCCGGTACAAAAGGACTTGGTGCTCGGTTGAAGACCTACTCCGGGGATGATCTGGGTTCCCAACTGCTCTTGGCCGCTCCGGTGTTTCTCTTGTATCACATAGGTTTACTCCTGGGCCCCCGGGCGGTTAACGGAGTGGATCCCATCACTCGGCTGCTGGCTGCCTTGTTGGGGATGAGTTGGCTCGGATATCTGGGAGTCATGCTTGGTTTGGTGTTGGTTTATACGATTGTGCTTCGCAGTGTGGGTCGAAAAAAACACTTGGGAAAAGAAAAGTTTTTTCAAGTAGTGGCCGAGGCCAGCTTGTACGCTTTGATCATGGGTCCGCTGGCGAATCTCATCCTGAAACAAGTACACTTGATAGGCGTTGTCGAACAAATGGGTTCGGTAGAAAAGATTGTGGCTTCGGCGGGAGCGGGTTTTTATGAAGAGCTCATGTTTCGTCTGTTGGGTGTTTTTGTTTTTTCGGCTTGGTTTCGTTTCATAGGTTTTACAAAACTTGCCGCGGTGTGGTTGGCCGTGGGTATGTGCGCGGTGATATTTTCAGCGCTTCATTATGTCGGACCCCATTCGGATGTATTTCAGTTGGCGTCATTCATGTTTCGTTTTCTGCTCGGAGTGATGCTTGGGGCGGTTTTTGTACTGCGGGGTTTTGCCATTGCAGTGTATGCCCACTTTATCTACGATGTGTATGTCATGCTGATTATCCTGCCCTGACAGCGCGAACCGATTTAGGCCCGCTCCCACTTTTGCGCGACTTTTTCCAATTGGGATGCATCCATGATGTAGTTTTCGAAAAATCCGCAGGTCGTGCATACGTAGGTAAGCGCATCAGAACGAGGCGACAATCTCGAGGTATGAACAAAGATGTATTTTTGGCCCGAGGTTACACCGTTTGGTTTTCGATATACGGTATTCGCGTTGCAGCGTGGACAGATACCGTCTTTCATGGTTTGGTTCCTCCGAGATAGTAAATGCTGATATGCCCCGATTTCTTCCGATGAGTATATGTATTCATCTTCATCAAGCTCAACTCTTAAGTTTTCCAAACTCCATGCCGGTTTCTTTATACATGATCTAAAGATATCGCATCTTACTCCATCTCCCGGTTTGCCAAGATCTGATTTGAGCGGATCTTCTCTGGGTGATGGGTGGGGATTTTCTCGAAGGGTTGAAAAGTTTGTACTCTGTGTCTATAGTAGCGGAAGATGTGCAGGAGGCAATCTAATTGACTGAAATACAAGAAGAAATAATAGCGTGGGTTGAGGGGTATTTCGACTCTATAAACGAAAAGCCCCGTCTGATCAGCGTGTTGCTGGCGCTTCAGAAAAAATTTGGTTATCTGCCGACTACCGGTCTGCGCGACATCGCACACCGAATGAATCTTACTCCTGCCAACATCTATGGTGTGGCCACGTTTTACAATCAGTTCAGGTTTCAACCTCCAGGGAGGTATCCTATCAAAGTTTGCATGGGCACAGCCTGTCATATCAAGCAAGGCACCAAGGTTTTGGAGCACTGGGAACGTTGTTTGGAGATCGAAGAGGGACAGGTGACCGCCGATGGTGAATACAGCCTGGATCGGGTGGCGTGTGTGGGCTGTTGCACCTTGGCTCCGGTTACATTGGTTGGAGATGAAGTAATCGGGGGTATGGCTCCGACCAAGGTGGATGGAATTTTGCTCGGGCACAAGTTGGAGAGACAGGCAAGAGAATCTGAAAAGCAAAAGGACGAGTAGAGGTGGATTTGAATCCGATTGCAGCCAGAAGCGCATTTGAAAAGTTGGTCGCAAACGCCGCGGTGGTACGGGAAAAGCTATGGGGGGATCATGCATACACCGTCATGGTCGGGTGTGCAACCTGTGGGCGTTCCGCAGGAGCGCTTGCGGTGGCCGAGAGCTTTCGTCGAGCGTCTGGTAAAATCGATGCAGTCCTGAACGTACTGGAAGTCGGTTGCATGGGACATTGCTACGCCGAGCCCATGGCGGTTATCAAGCGACCGGATTATCCTCCCATGGTATACCACCACCTCAACCCCATCATGGCCAAGAATTTGGTGGAGAGATTTTTGGTGGAAGGCGATCCGTTGCTGGAGTTTTTTTTGGGCGCCACAGAAAACAACGACATGTTGCCTACCATGATGGATCTGCCCCGATATGGTAAAGAAGTACGCAAATTGCTCAAAAAGTGCGGCATGTACGATCCTGCTGATGTCATGCAGTCGATTGCATTGGGAGGATATGCGGGATTGATTGAAGCGATCGAAATGGGACCGGTGCGGATCATACAGGTCGTCAAGGAGTCCGGGTTGCGGGGCATGGGAGGAGCGGGATTCGAAGCCTGGCGCAAATTCGAGACCTGCCGGGCTCAAGCGGAGGAAGAACGCTATATCATATGCAATGCGGATGAGGGCGATCCAGGTGCGTTTATGGATCGGACATTGCTGGAAAGCGATCCGCATGCCGTCATCGAAGGTCTGTTGATTGGAGCCCTGGCGATAAGCAGCAATAGGGGTTTGATATACGTGCGCGCCGAGTATCCATTGGCGGTCGAGATGTTACATCGCGCCATGGATGCGGCCAGAAAAGCAGGTTTGCTGGGAGAGAATATACTGGGCAGTGGATTTCGGTTTGATGTGGAGGTGTTTGAGGGAGCGGGGGCATTTGTGTGTGGTGAGGAAACCGCCTTGATTGCGAGCATCGAGGGGAGACGGGGCGAGCCGCGCATACGCCCGCCGTTTACGGCTCAGCATGGATTGTATGGAAAACCCACGGTGCTCAACAATGTAAAGAGCCTTGCCAGTCTCGGCTCCATATTATCTGAAGGGGCGGATGTATTTGCGAATATCGGCACTCCAAAGAGTAAAGGCACCGGGTTGTTTGCTTTAGCCGGAAAGATCGTCAATCCAGGCTTGGTGGAAGTCCCCATGGGCACTACCTTGCGGGAGTTGGTTTTTGCCATCGGAGGCGGAATTCCGGCAGGCAAAAAGTTCAAGGCGGTGCAAATCGGGGGTCCTTCCGGAGGGTGTCTACCCGAAGAGTATTTGGATACGTCCATCGACTTCGATGAGCTCAAACGCGCCGGCGCCATGATGGGATCGGGTGGTTTGGTCGTTTTGGATGAAGACAACTGCATGGTCGATACCGCCAAGTTCTTTCTGGAGTTTACCCAAGAAGAGTCTTGTGGGAAGTGCACTTTCTGTCGCATCGGCACCCGGCATATGCTGGATCTTCTCGAGAAAATTACCCAAGGGAATGCGGGCATTTCGGATTTGGATCGGTTGAAAGAGCTTGCCGAAGATGTGCAACGGGGCTCCTTGTGCAACTTGGGCAAGACCGCTCCCAATCCCGTCTTGACTACCCTGCGGTTTTTCGAAGCCGAGTATGAAGCTCATATCTTGGAAAAGCGCTGTCCTTCTAAAGTATGCAACGCGCTGAGTGCGTATTTCATTTTGCCTGAGAAGTGTGCCCGAGGATGTGATGCATGTGTCGGCAGTTGCCCGCCTGAAGCTATTTATACCACCCGCAAACGAATCAAAGCCATCGATCAATCCCTATGTATCAAATGTGATTCGTGTGTCGGCGCCTGTCCGAAAGAATACAACGCCGTCATCAAGATATCCCCGGTGGATAAACTGCCGCCTGCCGAACCAAGGCCGGAAGACCGAAAGGGTGTATGATGGCCAAGATCGTCATCGAGGTGGACAACCGTCGTATTGAGGCCGATGAGGGTGGAAACCTTTTGTTTGCCCTTTTGGATGCAGGTATCTTTGTACCCAATCTGTGCGCCCTGCGTGGATTGCATCCACCTGAGGGTGGATGCCGGTTGTGTTGGGTGGAGATCGAGGGCGGGCGGAATCCGGTGACCAGTTGCACCCAAAGCGTAACTTCCGGGATGCGGGTGATTACCCGTTCCAAAGCCATAGATCGCTTGGTGCGCTCTGGGATGGAAATGCTTCTTTCGGTGCACCGGTTGGATTGCAAAAACTGCCCAGGCAACCTCAGATGCATGCTGCAAACTATCGGAAAAGAAAGAAAAATCCCACTTCGATCCAATCGCATACCAAAAATCGAGCCAGATTTACCCGTGGACGAAAGTCGTGTCGAGCTGGGTTTCAACCCCAATCACTGCGTGTTGTGTAAAAAGTGTGTGCAGGTGTGTAACCAGGAAGTAAAAAAAGGTGTTCTGGATGTCGTTCGGCGAGGGCTCGATGCGCGTATAAGTACTTTTGATGGTCAACCTCTGGCGGAACAAATCTGTGGATCTTGTGTTCGGTGCGCCGAGGTTTGTCCGGTGGGGGCCTTGTACAAAAGAAAGGGAACCAAGGTGCCGGAATGAAAAAAATGCTGACGTGGGTGGTTATGGTTGGATGTATTTCTTGCGCGTGCACGAAAAAAAGTTTGGAGAGTAAAACGGGAAAGGCGGACACTAAAGCCATGCAGACAAATCCATTGTTATCTCGGTATACAACTCCTTTCGAGGTGCCGCCCTTCGATCAGATCCAAACCGCGCATTTCATGCCGGCATTCGTTACGGGAATCGAGGAACACAACCAACAGATCGAGGCGATTGCCGACAATTCCGAGCCGGCCGATTTTAGAAACACAATTGAGGCGCTGGAATTCAGTGGCGGACTGCTTTCGAAAGTTCAGGCGGTTTTTCTCAATCTTTTGGCTGCTCATACCAGTGATGCATTGCAGAAGGTAGCGAAAACCGTCAACCCGATGTTGTCGAAACATGAGGACGACATCGTCCTCAACGCGAAGCTTTTCGCCCGGATAAAATCGGTGCATGCCCAAAAAGAAAAGCTTGCGCTGACGTTAGAGCAAGCCCGGTTGCTCGAAAAAACCTACCTGGATTTCATTCGAGGTGGAGCCGGGTTGGATTCGGACAAGCAAGTCCGATTGCGCAAGATCAACCAGGAGCTGTCGGTCCTGGAGCTTGAATTTGATGAGAATATCCTCAAAGAAACCAATCGATTCAAGCTGGTTATCACGGATCCGGCCGATTTGTCCGGGTTGCCGGATTCGGTGGTACAGACTGCCGCCGAATCCGCCGCGGGAAATGCATCCGACGGGCAGATTCAGAAAAAAGACCAATGGGTTTTTACCTTGCACAAGCCCAGCCTGATACCCTTTTTGCAATACGCCGACAACCGCGAGCTTCGAAAGAAGATGTTTCTTGCCTACATACAACGGGGCAAACACGGTGATGAGCTCGACAACCAAACCATTGTTCTCAAAACGGTTGCGCTTCGACTCGAACGGGCCCGGTTGTTGGGTTACAAAACCCACGCCGATTATGTGTTGGAAGAGACCATGGCAAAAAACCCGCAGCAGGTCTATCGCTTGATTCAAAAGCTTTGGAAACCCTCTCTACAAGCAGCCGTCGATGAGGCCAACACACTACGAGCCGTCATCCGGAAAACCGGCAAAAAGTTTGAGCTCAAGCCTTGGGATTGGTGGTATTACGCGGAAAAAGTGCGAAAACAGCTTTATGATTTGGATGAGGATACCCTCAGGGCCTATTTCGAGGTCAACCGGGTCAGGCAGGGAGCGTTTGCATTGGCCAACAAGTTGTTCGGCTTGAGGTTTATCGAAAGGACCGATATTCCGAAATACCATGAGGATGTAAGGGTGTTCGAGGTCAAGGAGGCTGACGGCGCGCACCTGGGTATTTTGTATACGGATTATCATCCCCGGGCAAGCAAGCAAGGCGGCGCCTGGATGGATTTGTACCGTGATCAGGCCAAGCTGCCTCAAAAGACCACCCCTATTGTCTGCAATGTGCTCAACGCGACCAAACCAACTTCCGATCTGCCGGCCTTGCTCAACTTGGACGAGGTGATGACTCTATTCCACGAGTTGGGGCATGCCTTGCATGGTTTGCTTTCGGATGTCCACTACGAAAGACTATCCGGTACGAGAGTGCCCAGGGATTTTGTAGAGTTGCCGTCTCAGATCATGGAAAATTGGGCCGTCGAACCCGAAGTGCTCAAAATGTATGCCCGTCATTACAAGACCGGTGCGTCGATTCCCGACGAGCTTGTCGAAAAAATAAAAAAATCTATGCACTTCAACCAAGGATTCAACACGGTGGAATTTTTGGCGGCTTCTTTTTTGGATATGGATTGGCATACTTTGGAAAAACCACCCACAACAGATGTGGAAACCTTCGAAAAGAGCTGTTTCGATGGATTGGGGTTGATCCCCGAAATCGAAAGCCGATACCAGAGCTCCAATTTTTTACATATTTTTGCGGGCGGATATTCGGCCGGATATTATAGTTACACCTGGGCTTCTGTTTTGGATGCAGACGCTTTTGAAGCGTTCAAGCAAGCCGGATTGTTTGATACCGCTACCGCCGAGAGATTTCGAAAAACCATCCTGGCAACCGGCGGGACACAAGATCCCATGGAGCTTTATAAAATGTTTCGCGGCCGGGAGCCGAGGATTGATGCATTGCTGGAGCGAAAAGGCTTCGTGCAATAAACCGTACCTCACCGTTCACCTCGGGGTAGCGGTGATTCTTTCGATTTCTGCGAAACTCGCGGGTTTACAAGCAATCAAAAATCGATTGCTTGTAAACCCTGCTCAGACAAGTTCTCGAAATCTCAAGAATCACCGCTACCCC
>JBFFBT010000231.1:0-9652 GCA_041560255.1 Myxococcota bacterium
ACCGGATATGGATATCGAGTTTGGGTTGTAACGTTTTCATTTCTGTCGTCACTACATGATATTGATTCCAAAAACATGCAACCATGCAGGATAAAGAGTCTTGAAATACCTGTTTGGGGGAAACTCTGGTCTAACAATCTTCAACTAAAATACCAACATGATGGAAAGGGAGGTGACAAACATAACCAGCAGGGAGACCAATGTGCGTCGAGTCGAAGAAAGAAAAAAACCCATGACAACTTCTCACGAAGGAGGTAAAAATTGATGTATACGCAAATCAACAAGAAATCAAGAAGGTCCAAACATACTCGCGGCAGGCATATATGCACTTTCGTTATGATCATCGCCATACTCGCTCTTACAAATAGTTGCGGCTCGGATGAAAGCCCCGATATTTTGGACGCAATCAGCGCCAATCAAAGCTTGGAAAAAGAAATTGCATCCGTCAGTACGCGCAGTTGCGGTTCTCCCTGCACCCAATGCGTGCTCAATACCCGTACCGACATTCTGCCCTTTTACCAAAAAAACGGATGGGATACCTCCTGTTCCAACCGCGATAACATCGTCGCCAACTGGTGCCGGATCGATCCCTTAGGATGCAACCAGGTCAAGTCAGGCGCCTGCAACTCGAGCTGCAACTCAACTGTGGATCCTTTCTGCATTGCAAGTTGTGGCTGTGACGCGCAGGGTAACAATTGCAATTTTGGCACCCAGCACACGGACCTTTGGTGCAAATGTTGCGCCGCAAATTGTGGCGGAAATCGGCCGGCATGCAACCAACAGGGCTACCAAGGAGACAGGGGATTTCCGACCGGCACGAGCCGTCAGTGCGGATGTATTCATCCATACGGAAACGGACATGATTTCAATCTCGCCAACAACAACAACCTGAGTGCCTGCTATCAAAATCTTCGCGCCAATTCGAACATCACGGCGGGTTTCCAGACCATCTGGCATCCGGGCAGAAGCAAATGCTCATCCGGCTCTCACATGCACATCCAAACCTCGGGCGCTACCGGCCTAGCACGATTCGGGATAGACTGCCTCGACCAACCCAAGTATAATGGCCAGACCTGTACACTCGATACCTCAGGTGCCGGTCAAGGATGTTATTATTTATGGCAAGGCCCGCGATAGCCTAAAATCCTTCAATCGCCGTATGACTTCTTCTTCGAATCGGGCGGCCACCTCGTTCAAACACCGCCCCCGGGCGTCAAGCGGCAATCTACCCAAAAAATCCCTGTGACTTCGCCCATTGCGGTAGGCGGGCTCTCTGGGCGGGTGTTTGAGGTAACGCTCGATTCTTTCCATGCTTGGATCGACCAACAAGCTGGCCGAGTACAAAAGGGTGTCTTTGGCTCGGGCCATGCAACTGCCGCCTACTTTTCGATCGGCAACCACCAAATCGGACACGCCCGCCTGCTCGACTCCCCGTACACCCAAGTCTTCGAGCGTCTCGATGAGCAAACCGGTCAAGCCTTGTAGGTATCTTAGGTTGCCCGCAATACCCGGTGCGTGCAGGCTTATGAGCACGATCAGGTTGCCCGGGTCCAATACCACCGCGCAACCGCCTCCCCTTCTTCGATAAAGCGGCACGCCGTCCTGCAGGCAGATATCCAAGTACAGCTCTACATCCGCCTTGCTGCCTCGTCCGAGCACCACCATGACGTCTTTCGGTCTGGCTACTTGCACCCTAGGGATTTTGTCGTTGCGGGTGGCCTCGAGCAAAGGCGCATCGGGCTGGTAGGTTTGGATGTTCATCAACCGTGGATGGCGCGACCATCGACCGCCAAGGCGGCTTCCCGCACCGCTTCGGACAAGGTCGGATGGGCGTGCACGGTACGGGCGATATCTTCACTGCTTGCGCCGAGCTCCATGGCGATGACCGCTTCGGCAATCAGCTCGGAAGCATGCGGACCCAAAATGTGCACTCCCAGTATCTTGTCGGTTTTTGCGTCCGCGATGATCTTGACCAATCCGTCCGTCTCTCCCGCGCACAAGGCCCGGCCGTTGGCCTTGAAAAAGAATTTTCCGGTTTTGATTTCGAGCCCTTGTTCCTCGGCCTGCTGTTCGGTCAGGCCCACCTGGGCGAGTTCAGGGGTGGTGTAAACCACGCTGGGGATGACATCGTAGTTGATCTCGCCCGGCAGGCCGGCCAAGATCTCGGCCACCGCGATGCCCTCGTCTTCGGCCTTGTGGGCCAACATGGGTCCCCGGATCACATCCCCAATGGCATAAACGGTATCCACACTGGTTTGAAATTTATCATTTACGGCGATCTTGCCCCGCTCGTCCAACGCGATACCCGCGTCAGCAAGACCCAGGCCCTCGAGGTAGGCCGTACGACCCACCGATACCAACACCTTGTCACATCGAAGGTCTTGCCTGCCTCCCTTGGTGTCTTCCAGCGTAACTTCGACTTGGGCGTCGGTGTTTTTGAGATCGACCACCTTGGTCTTGAGATGAAACTCCATACCCTGTACCTTGAGGGCGCGTTGCAACGTGCGGGCGATCAACCGATCGGCAAACGGAACAATCTGATCCAAAAGCTCTACCACCGTAACTGTAGCGCCCAGGCGGCTCCAAACCAATCCAAGCTCCAATCCCACCGCCCCGGCCCCCACCACCAAAAGGTGTTTGGGCACCTGATCAAATGAAAGCGCTTCGGTGGAGCTTACGATTTGTTTTCCGTCCAGCGGCAATCCCGGCAAACCCGCCGGCACACTGCCGGTGGCCAGCAAGATATTGCCGGCGTCCAACTCCCTGGATCCGGATTCTTCTTCGATGTGCATCCGAGTACCCGAAAGCAGGCGGCCCTTTCCGTGCACCACTTGTACTTTGTTTTTCTTCATCAACATACGTATACCGCCGGTGAGCTGCTCGACTATCTGGTGTTTTCTCTCGAGCATCGCGCTCAGATCGAGCTTCACCTCACCCAAAGACAGCCCGTGTTCCTGCAGGCCGGATTTGGCCGCCGCCACCAGTGCGCTCGACTCCAGCAAGGCTTTCGAAGGAATGCAACCCACGTTGAGGCACGTGCCTCCCAAAGCAGGGTTTTTCTCCACCAGGGTTACCTGCATACCGAGTTGAGCGGCCCGAATGGCGGCCACATATCCGCCCGGTCCCGCTCCCAACACAATCAAATCTGTTTTCTCTGTCATCACACCTCCAATAACATTCGTTCGGGATCTTCCACACACTCGACAATACGCTTGAGAAAAGTTACCGCTTCGGCTCCGTCCACGATGCGGTGATCATAGGACAGGGCCAGGTACATCATGGGCCGAATTACGATTTGATCTTCCACCACCATGGGGCGTTTTTGGATCCGGTGCATGCCCAAAATACCGCTTTGGGGTGGATTGAGGATCGGGGTTGACAAAAGAGATCCATACACCCCACCGTTCGATATGGTAAAGCTGCCTCCGGTGAGCTCTTCCAGCTTGAGCTTGCGGTTGCGGGCTCGGGTGGCAAAATCGGCGATTTTTCGCTCCACTTCTGCAAAGCTCAAAAGGTCCGCATCTCGGATGATGGGTACAACCAGGCCCGCCTCGGTTCCCACCGCGACTCCGATATCATAAAAATGTTGGTAAACAATATCTTCGCCTTCGATCCGGGCGTTGAGCTTGGGAACCGTCTTGAGCGCATCAACGGCCGCCTTGACAAAAAACGACATGAAGCCCAAACGTACATCAAATTTTTTCTCAAACTTATCTTTATGTTTGGCTCTAAACGCCATGACCTCGGACATATCGACTTCATTGAAGGTGGACAAGATGGCCGCATTCTGCTGCACCTGTACCAAGCGTTCGGTGATTCTGTGTCGAAGCGGGCTCATCCGAACCCGGGTTTCTCTGGCTTGAGCTGTCCTAGACACCTGTTGCTGAAGTCGTTCGGGTAGTTTTTCTCTGATCTCGGTCGTCAATGCCTGGACCGGGGAGATATCCTTCGACTGGTCGCCCGAGGCTGCGATCGAGGTCTGATCACGCTGCTCGAGCGACACCACAACATCTTGCTTGGTGATGCGTCCGGCCTTACCCGTTCCTTGGATCTGTTTCGGATCCAGCTTGTGTTGTTGCACCAACCGCCTGACCGCCGGAGACAAAACCATCTCTCTTCGGCCGGTCTCAAGCTTGGCTTTGGCCTGCTCGATACCGGATGGCGGGGATATGGGTGGACCTTCGCCCGGATCTTGCTTGGGTTTTTGAGTTGCTGTGGGGAAATCGCCTGCTTCGGCTCCGATCGGCACGACATCTTGCGCCGGTGTATGCGTAGCCGAGGTCTCAATCTCAGCTACCACCTGACCGATCTTGACACGTGAGCCCTCCCGCACGAGAATGGACAGGACTCCGCCTACCTCGGCCGGCACCGACATACTGATTTTATCGGTCTCGAGCTCGAAAAGCTCCTCGCCTGCAAGCACCTGTTCTCCATCTGATTTGAGCCAACCGGTCAATATTCCCTCGGTGATGGACTCACCTACCTCGGGTATGGATACTTTTGCTTTCATCTCGGCACACCACCCTTGGTTGTGACCAGGTCATTGGATCGAAGCGCGGCATCGATGAGCGCTTCTTGCTCCATACGATGCAACCTGAGCGAGCCGACCGCCGCGCTGGCGGAAGCTTTGCGACCGACATAGTGCAAGCGGCGTTTTTCGTCCAATCCGCAAAACTTCTCGGCAACATAGCTCCAAGCACCCCGGTTTTTGGGCTCCTCCTGTACCCAACACAACTCGGCATCCAACGGCGCAGCCTCGAGAATCGCCTGCAGTTGAGTTTCTGGAAACGGATACAGTTGCTCCAAGCGCACCAACGCAGCACGCAGCGGATCGGAGTCACGCCTGGACTGCAAAAGCTCGTAGTAGATTTTTCCACTGCAAAAAACGACCCGCCGGCAGTCTAGAGAAAGCGCCGGATCCGCGATGATCTCCTGGAACCCAGCCTCGGACAACTCGTCTACCCTGGATACCGCCAACGAATTCCTGAGCAGGCTTTTGGGTGTCATGATCACCATAGGTCTACGGAATGCCTGCAGCACTTGTCTTCTCAACACGTGAAAGTACTGCGCCGGCGCAGTCAGGTTACAGACACGCATGTTTTGTTCTGCGCACGCGGACAAATATCTTTCTAAATATGCGTTGGAGTGCTCGGGTCCCTGGCCCTCGTAACCATGGGGCAGCAGCAACACCAATCCACTGTCTCTTTGCCATTTGGAACGAGCCGCCACAATGAACTGATCGATGATCACTTGCGCCCCGTTGGCAAAATCCCCAAACTGGGCCTCCCACAATACAAGTGTTTTGGGTTCCGCCAGCGAATACCCGTACTCGTAACCCAATACCGACGCCTCAGACAACGGGCTGTTGGTCACATCGAACCGTGCCTGGTTGAGACGGATGTGGTTTAAAGGCACATACGCCTCGGCCGTCTCGGCATCCCGAACCACCGCATGTCGTTGGGAAAAGGTTCCCCTTTCGCTGTCTTGCCCGGATAGGCGCACTCCAAAACCCTGACATAGAAGTGTACCGAAAGCCAAACACTCCGCCGTGGCCCAATCGATGGCCGAGCGGGTTTCGATCGCTTCCGCCCGGGCGGCCAGCAACCTGGAGATCTTCGGGTTGAGATGAAAACCATCCGGCACCCGGGCGGCCGCGACTGCCACCTCGCCGAGCAAATCGACAGGTATGCCGGTCTCTACGGGAGTATCCTGGTAAGCCGACGCAATCGGGGTCCAATGGATATCCGGTAGGTTTTCTTCCGGCTCTCCCGTGTCTTGCTTGGCTTGCCGGTAGGCCTGATCCAAACGGGTCTGGAAATCGGTTTCCCATTTTCGTTCTTCGGCCTCGGTGAGATCTCCGGACTCGATCAGCCTGCGGGTATACAACTCCTTTACTTTTGGATGCGAGCCGATTTTTTTATACAAGATAGGCTGGGTGTATGCCGGATCGTCGACTTCCGAATGCCCATGACGCCGGAAGGAGATCAAGTCCACCACCACATCGCGTCCAAACGCCTGCCGGTAGCGAAGCGCAAGTTCCGCCACCTGAACGGCCGCTTCGGGATCGTCGCCGTTTACATGAAACACCGGAGCTTCGACCATCTTGGCCACGTCACTTACATAAGATGACGAGCGAGCTTGCTCGGGAGGCGTCGTAAAGCCGATCTGGTTGTTGATCACTACATGGACACAACCCCCTACCCCATAGCCATCCAACCGAGAGAGATTGAGGGTCTCGGCAACGATGCCCTGACCGGCGAACGCCGCATCGCCATGAACCACCAAGGGCATCACCCGGGTGCGGGTATCATCATCTAGAAGCTGGCGTTGCTTGGCCCTCACCCGACCGAGCACGACCGGTCCTACGGCTTCTAGATGACTGGGATTGGCCGTGACACTCAAGCGCAGGCTTTTTCCGTCCGGATTTCGATGTATGGACGAAAATCCTTTGTGATACTTGACGTCTCCGTCTCCAAATGTACTGTTTTGTATAAAATTGTCTTCGAACTCCGAAAAAATGGTTGCATAGGACTTGTCCAACAAGTTGGCCAATACGTTGAGCCGCCCGCGATGGGTAAGTCCCAACACAATCTCATCGATCCCGAGCTCGGGTCCCAGCTCCACGATGCGGTGCAACATGGGCACCAAGGTTTCCGATCCTTCGAGAGAAAATCTTTTTTGACCGAGGTAGTGGGTATGAATGAACGTTTCAAACAAATCGGCGTTGATAAGATGTTCCAGAATGTCTCTTTTGGACTGTTTGCTCAAGTTTGGTCGATTTCGGTTGGGCTCCATCCGGGCCTGCAACCACCTACGAATCGACACATCCTGAATATGCAGATACTCGACCCCGATCGAGCCGCAATAGGTTGCTTTGAGCACTTCGACAATCTGACCCAAGGTGGCACGTTCGGGCATATGAAGATGCCCGGTGTCGAACACCCGATCGAGATCTTTTTCACTCAGACCGAACGTTTTAAGCTCCAAATCCTTGAGGGCATCCGGGGGATCCACGAGCGGGTTGATACGGGCCATGCGATGACCCTGATCGCGGTAGTTGTAAATGAGACTCGCCACCGCGGATTGGTCGGCGGCTTGGGCAGCGGCCACGCAATCCCGCGGGCAGGATGCCAAATCAAAACCCAAGAAAAATATCCCCCAGGACTCATCCACCGATAGGGGATCCTCGAGCCACTGATGGTACAATGACTCCAGATAGATCGGATCGAGTTGAGCTGCAAGATTGGGTCTCACACCGCGTTCTCCTGGCTCTCGTCATCAAACCATCATTCGGACGACGAACGGGTTTCGATGTCATGCCGCTTTGAGCAATTGTACAATTTTTCCCAACGTGTCTTTTGCGTCCCCAAAAACCATCATGGCATTGGATGCATAAAACAACTCGTTGTCTTCTCCCGCGAACCCGGGCCTTAGACTTCGTTTGCATATCACCACGGTCTTGGCCTGATCGACATTCAAGATGGGCATACCGTACAGCGGGCTGTCTTTCTTGCTGCGGGCGGCCGGGTTGACGACATCGTTGGCGCCCAACACCAGCACCACGTCGGTTTCTTTGAAATCTTCATTGATGGCATCCATCTCGAACAACTGATCATAGGCAACGTTCGCATCGGCCAGCAATACGTTCATATGTCCGGGCATCCGGCCTGCCACGGGATGGATGGCATAACGCACCCGAACCCCATTTTGCATGAGAATCGAAGCCATCTCGGCGGTCACATGCTGGGCCTGGGCCACCGCCAACCCGTAGCCCGGTACGATGATGACGGACTGCGCGCTATCCAACATCACCACCACATCATCGGGCGTGTATCCTACCACCCGGCGATCACCTACATCCGTTCCCCCAAAACCAGACTCATCCCCGGTGCCCACTGCTCCAAACAACACGTTGGTGAGGCTCCGGTTCATGGCCTTGCACATGATGTGTGTAAGGATCAACCCCGAGGCGCCCACCAAAGCTCCGCTGATTATCAATACGTTGTTGGACATGACGAATCCGGTCATGGACGCCGCCAAGCCCGAATAGGAGTTGAGCAGCGAAATGACCACCGGCATATCGGCGCCGCCTATGGGCATGACCAACAAGACTCCCAACACAGCACTCAGACCACATACGGTATAAAGATATACGCTATCTTCGGGCGCGCTGAAAAACAGGGCTCCCAAACCGAGTATTACGAGAAGCAAAAGTGCGTTGATGGTTTTTTGCAGCGGAAAAACCAAAGGCTTTCCGGAAACCAAACCCTGTAACTTGCCAAACGCAATCAGACTGCCTGTAAGCGTCAAGGTGCCCACCAAAACACCCAGCACCAGGGTGAGGATCTCGAATCCTTGAGGATGCGATTTCATCCGGACATATTCGGCCATGGCCACCAAAGCGGAAGCCGCTCCTCCGAATCCGTTGAATACCGCCACGGTCTGCGGCATGGCGGTCATGGAAACTTTTCTGGCCACCCACACACCCACAAAGGATCCCACCACCACACCGGCAACGATGTGCGTAAAATCCACAATCTGTTTATCCAACAGCGTTACCAGCACGGCCAAAAGCATTCCACTCATGGCCAAAACGTTGCCGGTGCGGGCGGTTTTGGGCGAGCTCAGATTTTTCAACCCCAGGATGAAGAGTGCGGACGACACCAAATAAGCAATGTTTGAAAGCGTAGGCATAGGCCGATTTACCTCGTGGTCTTGTCTTTCCGAAACATGTGAAGCATTCGATCGGTTACCAAAAATCCACCCACCACGTTGATGGTGGCAAGCACCACCGCTGCCACCCCCAGCCAAGTGGCCAGTTCGCTGTGGCCTGCGCCTGCGCTGATAAGCGCTCCCACCACCGTGATGCCCGAAACGGCGTTGGAACCGGACATCAAGGGAGTATGCAACAAAGGAGGCACCTTGGTAATCACTTCAAACCCCACGAAAATCGCCAGCACGAAAACATACACGGATACAAGCAACTCACCCATGATCGGCATCACCTCCTGTGGGCAATCAATTCCTGCAACACCGGGCTTACCAGCTTTCCCTGGCGGCACATACAGACATCCCGGGTTATCTGATCTTTCAAATCGATGGATCCTGCCTCGGCTGCATAGATATGTTTGAACAAGTTCAAGAAATTCACCGACAACATTTGACTGGCGTGGCCCGGCACCGTGGCGGGGAGATTTCTCGGCCCCATGACGAGAACGTTTCCGACCGAAACATCTTCTCCTGCTCGAGTAGCTTCACAATTGCCTCCACCTTCGGCCGCCAAATCCACCACCACCGATCCCGGCGGCATCATTTCAAGCATGTGGTTGGTGACCAACAAAGGTGACTTCTTTCCAAACACCTGGGCTGTAGTAATGAGTAGATCCGTCTTCGGCAAGCGCGAGCCGATGGTCTCCATTTCTTTCGCGATAAACTCCGCCGACATTTCTTTGGCATATCCGCTTTGGGCTTCGGCATCCGGCTCGAACTCCATGGACACAAATTTGGCACCCAGGCTTTCTACTTGTTCTTTCACCGCCGCACGGGTATCAAAAGCCTCCACTTTGGCCCCCAGTCGCTTGGCGGTCGCAATGGCCTGCAGTCCGGCAACCCCGGCTCCCAACACAAAAACAGAGGCCGGCGCCAGAGTGCC
>JBFFBT010000232.1:0-9603 GCA_041560255.1 Myxococcota bacterium
CTTTCCAAAGCAGCTCAATGCCTCTCTCGGATTCGTTTAGTTTTTCGAACGCCAGTTGCGCTACCTGTCCGAAATGTTCCGAGCGGACATCTCCCGGTTTCGCGGCCTCACCGACACGAATTTTGACCTCCAAAAGCTCTTTCCAACTCTCTTGTTGTTCATACAAGGAAGCCAGCTCATTCAGGGGTTGCATCCATTCCGGAGCCACCTTGGCGGCGCGATTGAGGGCTTCAACCGCCAATTGTGTCTCATCCATACTTTTATAGTATATTTGACCCAGCCGAACCAAACGCTCGGCTTCCTCTTGAAAATTGTCCGCAAGTCCTATCAACACTTCCTGCAATTGAACCACGGCCGGCCAATCTCCGTCTTGCTGATACAAGGATTGAAGCCGGAGGGTCACTTCGTCGTCGGCCTCTACCCGCATCGCTTGCTGCAACGAACGCAAGGCTTCTTGTCGATCCCCCAGCCGGCTCAGGCATATTTCGGATCTCTCGACCCAAAGATCGCGGGCCTCCTGCCGATCCCGCGTGTTTTTGGCTCTTGCCTGCAAAAAATCGACCAATTCGCGGTAGCGGCCCTCGTGTGAGTAAATCGAAGCCAGTTTATCGGCAGCCCCATCATGACCCATTCCATGCAGCTCATTCCAGGCCCAGATAGCCTTGTCTGCATCCAATACCCGCTCTTGATAGATGGTTGCAAGCTCCTCGAGCCGCCGGCTGACCACATCTCGATCCTGACTCGTATTCCAGTGTTGTTCCAACAAGTTCGCGAGTCGATCCCATTGCTCCAATTTCCGCAATACATTCAACAAATCAAAGATCGCGTCTTGATCCTCAGGGTCGTCCCTCACATGCCGGGAAAGAATCTCTTGAGCCTTTTCAGGCTGGTTCAAGTGCGTAAACAACAACTTTGCCCAAGACCTGCGAATCTCCGCATGTTTCTCGGGCAGAAGATCCAGTGAAAGCCAATGCGTATAGACTTCGGCGAGATCCGAATACCTTTCTTGTCGATGCAACATGAAGATTAATCGATCCAAAACCTCGGGCTGCACGTCGCGGTAGTCTATCTTTTCCATTTCATCGAGGTACAATCTATACAATCCTACCGCATCATCCCACGCATCAAGCTTCCATGCGGCCGTTGCTGTAATGAACGCCAAGCGACCACGATTTTGGGCCGACAAATATAGATTTGCATCTTGAAGAGAAAGTGCATTTTTTCCATACTGTAAGGATTTTTCCAAATAACCCTTTTCAAAACTCTTTTTTGCAAGCAACACATGGACCGCAAGACTATCGGAATCGATTCGTAAAATCTTCTCCCACCATTCGATGGCCGCATCAGGGTTATTGAGCCGAGCATGCCAGATTGTTGCCAAATACATAGAGTATTTTACTTTTTCTTGAGGATCCGACAAAGAGATTAGCTTTTCCAGAGCTTCTGCAGCTTCCGACCATTTTCCCAATTTGAAAAGCATCCGGCACAAGGACTTGAGATAAACCGGCACATTTCCCTTTTCGACCTCTTTATCAATTGCCTTTCGATAATACACCACCGCCGGCTCGAATCCTTCCAGCTTTTCCCACCATATCTCGGCCGCTTTGGCGTACAATGCGGCTTGTCGGCTACCTTGGCGGGTTCCTGCGATCCGGACCTGCAGCTCCGCCATATCTTCCCACCGGGATTCATCTGCCAACAATTGCTCGAGGCGGCTTATGCTTTCTTCATCATCCTCCTGCATTTCGAGAATCAGCTCATATTGCTCGATGGCTGCCGGTGTATCTCCCAATGAAAATTGAATTCGAGCAGCTTTTTTCCTAAGATCGAAAACCTGAGTATCCTCAAAGCCGCCCTCATCCAGTCTATCGAGCAGCACAGACATATGCTGTTTCGCTGATATCCAATCTTCGCTCGCCATATAATAGTTGATCAACGCTTGGCGGGCGGTGATCTCTTCGGGTTTAATCTCCAAAACCCGTCGATAACCCTCGATGGCCTCTTCTTCTTGATCGAGGTGTTCGTACACCCGTGCCTGTTCGAGTAGCAGTTCGCAAAGATCTTCATCCTCCCAATTGTCCTTCGGTAACCCTGAAATCAAATCAACCAATTCTTGGTAACGCTCTTGACGCCGATAGAGCTCCAACAAGGTTTCGACATTGACTTTATCAAAAGGATTGATCTCGACGGCCTGTTGCACCGCCCAGATTCCGGCTTCTATGTCATCCAATTTATCGATATGAATTTTTGACAACTCCATCCAACGACCGACCGCCCTCTTGCGATCGTCATCCACGCTGGCAGCCAGGCTCAGCATCTCCACCAAGTCATCCCAACGTTTGTCCTCCATTAAAAGATACGTCATGCCTTCCACCGCCTCAGGTGAGGCAGGCTGTATCTCCAATGCCCGACCATATAGGCTTTCGGCTCCTTTTCTATTTCCCAGCTGGCGATCCGAAATCCGCGCGGCCTCCAGTACCACTGCCATAATTTCTTGAGGATCTTCAATCAATGAAGCCTTACGTTCGAGATCCTCGACCAATTGCGGCCAAGCCCGATTTTCGCGATCAATCTTTTCGAGCTCGGACCATACGGCGATGTCCCCTTCATCCAACTCAGCCGCCCGGCCAAGATATTTCCTGGCGATGTCCCAATCCTCTTTCCTCAGAGTGCTGATACGACCGAGCGTAAAACAAGCCGATTTGACCAATCGAGCATCCAAACTATGACCCGAAGCCTCCATGTCCAACAACCGGCTGAAGGCGGCCGACGCTTGATCCCAGTTCTCCTTGGCTGCCTGGATGGAGCCAACCCGCTCCAGCGCTTCTACGTGATCCGGATGACTTTGTAAAATCTGCTCATAATAAAACAAAGCACTGGCGGGATCATCAAGATGGGCCTCACGAAGCTTGGCGAGTTTGAGTCTGGTTTCCAAAAGCTCATCGGGTTGGGCTTCTGGGTCCAATAACTCGATACACCGCAACAACAGTTTGGCTGCCCGGGTGTATTGACCCCGTAGCTCACTTACGTGAGCTTGGGCCGCCAAAGCATCCAAATGGTCGGGCCGGTGCATCAAAGCGGTGTTGAAGTGCTTGCGGGCGCCTTCAAGATCGTCCAATTGTTCAGCCATGATCTTGCCCATACGTACATGCAGGTCCGCCACCTCCAGATCCGATTCCAACCTTCTAACCAACCTCAAATATACCCGTAACGCTCGATACCATTGTTTTTGGCGCTCGTATAAGCCTCCCAGCCTATCCATCCCGGTAGCATGATCCGGATCGAGCTCCAACACCTTTTCAAAATGTAATGTCGCTGCTTGCGCATCGTTCAGGCTCAAAAGCTCGCCGGCCTTGAGAAAAGCCAACACGGCATCTTGACGCTCACCTCGCTCGATTGCAATCTCTCCGATCCTTTCGTACGATTTCCCGGCTTGCAGATGCTTTTGATGTTCTTCCATAATGGCTCGGGCAAACCATGCTGGTAGAAACCGCTCGTCTCGAGCCAGCAGATCTCTGATCAGATCTTCGAGCTCATCAAACTGCTCCGGATGCGTCAAACCGATCTCAAGCATGCGGCGGGCTGCATGCGGATGCAACGGTTCGATTCCGCCCTTTCCAATATATAATTTGCGGGCTTTGTCGAGCTTACCTGCAGACATGGCTTCTTCGGCCTTGGAATAAGCGTCCAATCCCTCTTTGAGAAGAAGAAACTGATGTTCGTAAATCGATTCGTCATCAGCACCGTGAAAAGTCTCATCATCGATCTCCTCATCTGGATAACGCGTAACAAAAAGTCGGGCTTCATCCTTACCCATATAAATCCGCCCAATCCGCAAACCCTCCAAATCGGGTATCTTCCAGCCATGACCGGGAAGCAACCATTTGACCAAATCGCGAACCGGTGAAAATTGCAGATATCCATTTTCGGTAAAAACAAAGCCCAATGGTTTGAGCGATCGAGCTATCTGCGCGATCAGAGTATTCATCGGCATGGGCATAAACCCGTATACCCTCACGTCCGTAAATCCAATCCTCACCATCAGGTTATCGAGGCCCTCGGCCATCAACCGCACGGAAAAACATGCGCTCTTATCACCCAAATGCCACAATCCGGTCAAAAGGCCATGTCCTTCCTGAAACCTCAAGTCTATCTTTTCGATTCCATAACGTACCGGATCCAACACTTTGGAAAGAATTTTTTGAGCGGCTTTCTGAGGCAAAGAAAGCATGAGCGTACGCAATCGACATCGATGATGGCGAAATTGTTCGGCTCCACCCTCCACATCAAAAGGAAATCGAACTTCCGGCACCTCGAGCACCAACCGCAAGAGCATGATGTCGCGATCCAACTTGCGGTTTTTCAGCGTCACCAGAGCCGCACCTTCTCGAAACTCAAGCGAAAAACCTAAAGGATTGATCCTGGCCCTTTTGATCTCGGAAAGCGGCTTGTCAAGATCGACAACTCCGCCGAGCTCGTCACCCATGATAAAATCCTCCCATACTTCCTACCCCAAAGAGGAATCCAGTGCGCAATAAACCTACATTAGTATACCATAACAAAAAAAAACGGCCAATTTTTGACGCTGAATCAATGCGATAGGGGCTAAAACCCCATGGGCGGACAAACATTTTCCACTCTTGCAACCGCTTCCAGTGAACACGATTTAGCTACAATCGTAAGAAGCTTCGTATATCCTGCCAGAATACCTCCCAATCGGGCGGACAGGTGTTGTGATCACAGTCGTAGGCAATGAGCTCGGCATGGCGGGATGCTTGATATAGCTTTTCTGCGTGTTGAAAGGGGATCAGGTCGTCTTGTTTTCCGTGGATAATGAGAATAGGGATATCCAACTCTTTGACCACCGCCAAATTGTCGAAAGTTTCTTCGACCACAAATCCCGGGATATAAAACTTCCAGCTCATGTCGGCGATGCTGGTAAACGTGGATTGAAGAATCAAGGCTTGAGGCTTTCGGTATGCCGCCAATGCACATACCGCCCCACCGCCCATGGAACGGCCGTGAAATACAATGCGTTTCACATCTACATCGGGCCGGTCGACCAATAGATCGTAAAACTTGATGAAGTCTTCTGTAATCGCTTTTTCTGATGGTATGCCGGCCGAGCGACCATAGCCTCGAAATTCGGGCAAAAACAGGCTCACACCCATTTTACGGTACTTCGCAAGCATATCGGGCCAGTATTCGATCAGCTCGGCATTGCCATGGGCAAACAATACAACCGGCCCCGGATGGTTATGATGCACACCTTCACCGGGTAAAAACCACGACTCCACCGGTCCTTCTTCTGACTCAATCCAAAGCTTTTCCAGATCTGCAATACCAACCCCCGCACTGGGGTGTGGATCCGTGTATTGACGCGGAAACAATATATCTCGCTGTAATAGGTACATTATCGCAACTCCGATTGCATACAGGCCCAAAACCCCCAAAATGTATTTCCCAACAACGATGATGCTTGTGTGTATGCGCATGTTTTCAGAAACCTTACTCTTGGGTCATGGTTACGATTTCGTTACGATTTCAACAATTGGGCAAGAAACTACTTTCTTCTTGAGCCTTTTTGTATCATTTTTTGGCCTTTCTTCCAACGCTTTTCTATGTTATGGTTCCCGAAGATGAAAGCTCTCATCCTTTCAATCCCAATCCTTTGTTGCTGGTTTCATACCGATTTTGCATATGCAACGGCCTGCCCGAAAGGCTTTGTATCAACCGGATTGTCTACCTCTGAAGTGCACGCAAAATGCGGAGACCCCACCTATTTGGATGAGTGGATAAAAGAGCACACCATTCAAACCCAGGACGGATTTTTCCACCAACACCAAGAGTACTTCGAAGAATGGACCTATGATTTCGGCCCCACCCGCCTTGTTCAGATTCTTCGTTTTAAAGACGGCAGATTGATCCATATCAAAAGCGGCAGCTATGGAGGTAAAACCGAAGAACGACCGAAATCCAGGATTCCCATCATAGCATTGGGCAACAGCAAGGCACAGGTGGTAAGCAAATGGGGCCGACCCAACGATGTCGCCAAACGCACCGAGATGCGTCGATTTTATGGCGCCAGGGGAGTCCTTATCCAACAATCCGTCCAAATCGAAGAATGGACGTATGATTTTGGCCCACACCGACTAATTCGAATTGTATCGTTCGAAGATGGAAAGCTGGTTTCCAACAAATCAAGAGGCTATGGAACAAAAAAGATCAATCCGGATTGACCTCCATTCCAGACAGATTTTCCTTCCTGGATATTTGATTCTACACCCTATAATCCAAATAAATTTTGGTTGACGTTTCTTTTTTCCAGGGTCCATATTAATAGGATTGATTGATCGATCCCTGAGACGGTTAACGGAGGGAAGGCGTACATGCCGGACTCTCTTCGTTTAAACTTTTGTATATTTTATAGAACCATAGAGGAAATCATCACGAAGAGAAAACATCTCTTGAATTATTTGGGATAGCGACAAGTCCAACATCCATGAGCATGGCCTGGAAGGGGCGCCGGGAGGCATGTTCGGTCAACTTGGAATTGACGGTTTTCAAGGTTGAAGGAGGTATTGTGTCACAAAAGAACAATCAACCCGGCAACAAGAGTGCGTCCGAATCGACTGAAGCTCAACTGGATGCCGCCAATCTCGATCAAGCACTGCGGAAAATCATGGCTCCCGATCGACTCGAAGGCAAGGATTGCTCTTTAGACTTGTACCTGTATGCCAGCGGACAAATGAACGCCGAAGAAGCCTCGAGATTCGAACGACATATCGCCGAATGCCGGCAATGTAAAGCGGATCTCGAAGTCTTTCAAAAGATGAAAAAATAGACGCTACTGCGATACATCATTTTTATCAATAAGAAAGAACACCATCGAAATATCGTCATCCAAACCGTCATCCATACAGTATAATGACATATCGAGACGGCATTCACACCCGGTGAAAAATTTCAACACTTCCTTACAAATCAAAAAATAGAATAAAATCAATCTTTGCATAGCGCACGACTCGACACCTCCCAGACCACTTCCTGGCTCGCTATTTGCTAAATGACCCTAAAATGCATGTCTGATGTCAGACAGAATTCTTATCATGAGGTAATCAAGACAAAACACCAAAAGATGACAACAAAAGCGAGGCCTGCCATGGCGATTCCATTCTGGACATACACAATCTACAATGTGCTCACTCATCCCAGAGGAACAACATCTTCAAAGCGGGCTTTCTTTGTAAAATATCATTATTTATCAAATTACTACAACATATTACTCCAAAAACAAAACCAATTGGCACTTTCCTTGCATAAACATATCGATGATCATGGTTTTTCAAGCAACAAAACAACATTCGGGGCAGATCGAATCTGAGATGAAACGGGCACAAACCAAGGAATCATTTCTCATGAAATTGGCGAAAAGAGCAAAACCGCATCATTACGACCATGGAACCCTCCAAGCCCTCAAGGCGCGGGATGCAGAAACCCAAACGCTGGTATGGAAAGCCGAGGAAAAACTACTTTTGAAAATAGCCCGGTATTTCATATCCTGCAACTGGGACGCCAAAGCATTGCTGCAAGATGTATTTTGTGACTTTCTTTTTCATTATGTCGATTCGGTGCGCAGTCCTCAAGCCATTCGAAACTATCTTTGCATCATGACCGTCCGGCGAGCCAGAAGATTTAAAGAACGGGAAAACCAAAAAAAACCCATCGAAGTACTGTACGACACCCCGGATCCGACCACCCAAATCGAATCCTTGATAGACGAGCAATCTCTATACATATGGATGGAGGAGGCCTTGTGTGCGTTGAACCATAAAGAACAAAAGGTGTTAAAACTTCATTATGGTCATGATCTGAGTTATTCCGCCATCGCCAGGTTGGAAGGCATGAGCAAACAAGCCATCAGCAAAAAAGTTGCTACCGGTCGCAATAAACTACTCAGACATGTACACAGAAAGCAGATAATTCGGCAGAGCAGACAATGACCCGAGCACGAAAAAGTCTTTTGACAATCCCATCCAATTATGATACGCGACGATTGGATGGATAAGGGTGCGTAGGGTCTTTACCCTCCGAGTTTCGCGCTCCTTTTATGCCAGGAAAGATTTCGACAATTTTGACGGAGTAGGTAGATTGGAGTTTTCTAGAGGCAACTCCGTAGAGGGAATTTTGGTCCTTGCGGGTGTGATTTTACTCCTGTTTGCGGTATATTTGCTGGTAGTTTTTTTATCCAACCGCTCGCTAAGAAAGATTTCTCATCGAACCCAGAGATTGGGTATGCAGAAGAGGAAGTCACTAAAGGAGAATCGAGCAAATGATACCTGACGGTTACAGAATGTATGTGGCGTATGATACGGAAAAGAAAAAATTTGTCGTTCGAATTCCGGAGCTCGGCAATCTCACGGCCGAAGGAGAGACGCGCAGCGAAGCGTTGGTACAGGCCGAAGAAAAGCTGGAGCAGGCTTTCCGCCAAGCGGCTGAGGATGGATCTGAAATGCCGGCACCTCTTGATGGGAACGAATACTCCGGTGAGTTCATGATAAAAGTCAGTCCATCGTTGCATCGCGAATTGGCTTTCATTGCAGCCCGGGAAGGTCTTGAGCTCAACCAGATTGCGAAAGAAGCCTTATCGATTGGTACGACCATCAGATTTCAAGAAGATTCGGGTCGTATCAACAGAGACGCCCGACAGATCAACGGGAAAGAGCGTGACAACCGTCGCTCACACCGAGGCTCGAAATATTTCAACATCATGGATGATCGCGCCAACTTCATCGATTATGTTCGAAACTTGGACAGCGGAGGCGGCCGAGGAAACCGTCGAGGCGGTAAAAACCGCGGAGGTCGTAAGTATTAGATCACAATCACTCACCCCATACCTTGGATAGCCATTGCCATATCATCAAATCTTCCAGAAGAGACGCTCAAATATCCCTTCCGAGCACTCGATGCGCAAGCGCTTGATCACGAGCCCTTATTCGGGACTTGTTCCCGATTATTTTTAATCTATGAAAAAAAGCTTTTTGCTGTCTAACCTGCAATGTGGACCATCGTAGTCTGTATTTTAGGTTCATGGTGAGGACGATGTCCTCCCAATCATCATCTTCATGATTTTTTATTAGAAAATACCAACCACCCGCCACTTCGTTTTTGGCGATACACACATCGGCACCAATTTCATTGAGCTCCCCGGAAAGAACAAATACGCTCATCGTCAATAGTCCCACTGTTAGCGACAACAATCTCCCGAAAGAAACAAATTGTGTTGGGGGCTTTTTGTAAAAAGTTGAACAAATCATTCCTTTTAAAGTCAACCAATGGAATGAATAATATTCTGCTTATATCCACCGAATCAGAATTAATTTATATAGTATGGATTGAAAACATTGTAGATACAGTCACACAAAAAATCCAATGAAAACTAGACAATACCATTCCACAAAACAAATAGAACAAATCATTCTTTTTGGAGTCAAACTATGGAATGAGTAATATTCGATCATTATCCGAACTAATCAGTATAAAATTCTGTATTATAAATAAATTAACATATAATATACACAAAAACATCATCAATTAGAATAA